>DGHX01000029.1:81361-81979 GCA_002392835.1 Prevotella sp. UBA3837
GCGCGTAATTGCTCCACAAATGAAAATATTATTATGCCCATTACGGGATAAATTATGCGTATTACGGTAATTCGTTTCTTTTTTTGCCTTCGGTGAACACGAATTTTCATGAATGGCCCACGAATTACTCATGAATTATTATTTATGGAACATTACATGGGTCATTACATGTGTATTATATGTGGCGTCGCAGACAAGATTTTTCTGCCTTCGGCGAACACGAATTACCGTGAATGAACCACGAATTACTCATGAATTATTATTTATGGCAAATTCGTGTTTAATTTGCGATAATTCGTGTAGCGTCGCAGACAAGAATTCCTTTGTGTGGGACTGAAAAGAATTAGCAAGAATTAGAAAGAATTCTGCTCAAGAATTAGAAAAAAAATTATTTGTAATTGTTGGATGTCATTCTTTCTCATTCTTCGTAATTCTTTTCTTCCCGACCATTAATTTGAAACGAATGCGCATAATGCGCGTAATTGCTACCATAAATTTTCATAATATATTATGCCCATTACGAGATAAATTATGCGTATTACGGTAATTCGTTTCTTCTTTTGCCTTCGGCGAACACGAATTTCCATGAATGACCCACGCGCTCGGCTTTGCCGCTTG
>DGHX01000029.1:82054-82255 GCA_002392835.1 Prevotella sp. UBA3837
GAATTACTCATGAATTATTATATGGAACATTACATGGGGCATTACATGTGTATTACATGTAGCGTCGCAGACAAGAATAATTTATGAAAAATTCGTGTTTAATTCGTGATAATTCATGTAGCGTCGCAGACAAGAATCTTTTTTGGCCTTCGGCGAACACGAATTACCGTGAATGGCCCACGCGCTCGGCTTTGCCGCTTG
>DGHX01000029.1:82319-100143 GCA_002392835.1 Prevotella sp. UBA3837
GAATTACTCATGAATTATTATTTATGGGGCATTACATGTGTATTATATGTGGCGTCGCAGACAAGAAAATTCGTGTTTAATTCGTGGTCATTTACGTGGCGTCGCAGACAAGAATCCATTCATGTGGCCTAAAAAGGTTTGCAGTGATAACCTTTTTCAGGTTGCAGCCACGTTTTGTACCACCTAAAACGGTGGCCTTGTACCACTTTTTCGTGTTGTTGCGGTTTGTATCATCATGTCAAAGAACGACGGCTGTTAGTTGATGGCATTACTTTGTTAACGTCTACACATCGGCTGCCGCGTGGCCTGTCGGTGTATGTGGAGTGAACACTGTATGGCTGTGGACTAAATGACCATCGTTGTTTGACGGTGTTCTCTTTTGGCAGCGATCAGTGAATGAAACGGTCGTATCAGTGACAGCTGTGCAGGCGGCGTGGGCCGCGGGCGGTGCTGCGGGCGTAGAGCACCTGGTCCTTGTCGAGGATCATCAGCACGCCGGCCTTCAGCAGGCGGTTTGTACCGTTGCCACGGTTCAGGGTGACGGTGAACTCGTGGTAGATGCTCTTGTCTTTCGTCATCTTATATTCGTCGGCATCCCAGTACTCTCCACCAGCCACTTCGGGGTCTTCGATATAGCCGAAGATGAAGGGGGGATAGTTAGTAGTGCTTCCATCGGGATTGGGCGACCACTTCGGCGAGGTGGTGTTGGCATACCAGGCGGGCACGCCGCCTGCCTCGTCAGCGTCGACGGTGGCGGGGGTGGTCTCTATGCGGTAGAACTGTCCCGGGGAAGTGGTGTTGCCAGAGGGCAGCGGGGTGCCGTTCAGCTCGGTGTAGGTCTTCCAGGAGTTGGCGAAGCTGGGAGTATTATCAGTGTCAGAAGTAGGGAGCAGCGTCCAGAAGGGCTTGCCTGAATCGGCAGAACCGAAGGGCACGCTCTCGCCGGTGCTGATTTTTGTGACGTATGGCACGAGGTGGAAGTGTCCGTAGTCGTGGAAGTTGATGGTGAAGCGTCCGTCCTCCTCCTTCACCGATGCGGGGTACACGCCGATGGCGGGGAAGTCGTAGGGCACGAGCTCCAGACGGTAGTCGTCGAGGACGACGGGTATGATGCGGTAGTCGTTGCGGGCGATGTAGTCCCACTTGCCTGCCGGGGTCTTGACATCTTCTCCATTCAGATTATTAGATGCTTCGTCGGCAGCATTCTGATCGTCGATAAGTACGAAACGCTGCTCGACTTCCTTCCCTTCAGACTTTGTTTCAACGGTGAGGATAAAGCGCTGGAAGGCATTGGTCTTGCTCACGTCGGGCTTTGCCGTCTCGTTGATGTAGAAGGTCTTAGTGATGGTAGCATCCTTAGCTAAGTTCTCATCGACAGTGACGACCATTTCCTCTGTTCCAGGTTTACCATTCAGGTTAGGCTGCAAGTCACCATGCTGAGCCACGGGCATAAGGTCTTTACCCGTGGTAGTGGTCCACTTGGGCAGCAGCAGCAGGTTGTCACTGGTGTTCTTTGTGATGTCACTCAGCTTGATACTTTTCACGGTAAGAGGGGCCCCCGTCTCGTTCTTGATGCTGATTTCCATCTTGGCGAGCATACGGACGACAATAAGGTCTTTGCTCGTCTCAGTAGAGGCGATGGTCTGGACATTACTCATGGGGATGCCTGCTGAACCGAAGCCATTGTCATCAGTGGGGCTGAAGTTATTGCCATTGATAGTGGCCGTCTTGGCCTGGGCAGAAGCCAGTGTGACAGTACCCGTCACGGTTATCTCCTGGGGCGTGGATGTCAGTGGAGGTATGGATGCAGGAGCCGTCAGGCCGAGCAGTTCACAGACCTTTGCCACACTGATGTTAGCAAAGCTATAAGCGATATAGTCAGCGGCTGGCAATTTATCGGCCACAACATCAATTTCGCGCTCTGCTCCGGCATCGGGTGCACAAGCGATGCATTTCTGCACAGTACCAGATGTATTGGTAAGGATAACCACCCAAATATTCATCATCTCCTCGTCTTGGGCGTTGTTCTTATCATCCCAGTCGGTGGTGCGTGCACGTGTGACGGTATGACCATTGGCAGTGCCTATGCGGAGTGTGAGGGTGGCGACATCAGTACCATTGGGCTGCTCCTCAGCGATGTCGTCGGAGGAGCAGGCAGCAAGCAGGCCGACAAGGGCCAGCAGCAGTACAGAATATGTTAGTCGTAAAACTTTCATCGTTACTTATTCTATTTCATTGGTATTCTTCTTAATTTTCTGTTTTTACCTACAGCGCGGTTCCCTCGCGGTTGCGGGCTGAAGGGGTTGCACACACACTAACGGACGGACTACACGGCGGTTTGTCAGTGGAACGGAGGAGGGCGCACTGCGGTTTATGCCGGGGGTTAACACCCCCGTCGGTATTCCGTCACCCCTTCGGGGTTTTGCCCCCTCTGCCTGACCGGGGGTTGCACCCCCGGCTGTAGTCTGCCACCCCTTCGGGGTTTTTCTTTCGTCCTGGCTGACCGGGGGTTGACCCCCCGGCTGTAGTCCGTCACCCCTTCGGGGTTTTGCTGCGCTATGCAGTGTTCAGAGGTTACACTTTCTGCCTTATTACAGCAGGTTGTTCTGGCGTAGCCAGTTCTTTCCGCTCGGGGTGAGGCAGTAGAGCAGGAATATGATGCCAGGAACAGCAATCATAAAGAATGCAAGAATTACTCCCATTGTTTAGTCCTCCAATTCTTTTTTATTTGTTAAAATCAATCCAATTATCAGTGCTATCAGCACTATTACCATACCCAAAACATACAACAACACATTGTCATGCATGTCTTTGAATAGAGAGGTAATGACAACACCCGTCAGAACATACTTCGATATGTCCAACAAATTGTCATGATGCAATCAGTTTTCCGATGCAAAGATAGCAAAGAATGGTGAGACGGCCAAATTTCCGTGCCTCTTTTTTCCTTTGTGTGTGTGCAGTATGTCAATGAGCGCTGGCGGCAGTGCCGCCTTGCTTGCAGCCTGGGCTGCGGGGTTATGAGGGTGCAGCGGTATGTGCTGCGGGATTACATGTAGATGGGCGTGTGCTCGAAGCGGTCCCAGTGCTTCACCTTGATAAGGAGCTTGATGCCCTCGTCGGTGATGCTCTCCACGCTGACGCGGTAGATATTGTTACGCACGATGCCGAAGTTCATGGCAGGACCAGCAGTGTAAGAGCCAGTAGTGGGAGCGGGCCCATACTCCTGCTGCGTCCAGTTGTCGCCCAGTTCGTTCCACTGCCAAGCCTTGTAGCTCTCAGTGCCCTCGCCCTGATGGCGCAGGTAGGTGTAGTAGGTACGATCCACAGCGGTGGTGGAGCCGATGGCGTAGAACTTACCGATGAAGGCGAGGCCGGTTGCGTACTTCTTCAGTGGCGAGGTGGGCAGCAGGGTGTTCTCCTTCGGATAGGCGATGATGATGTTGTCGATTTCACTGTCGATGGGCAACTCATATGTCTGATTTCTATTAGCCTTTGCCGTGGCCATGTTTTGCTTGTAAGCACTAGTGCTCATGTTTTCATAGATAGGGCTGAGGTAGTAGTCAGGCGTTGCCTCATTGATCTTCGTAGCGGTCCTGGGATCCACGACATAGTTAGACGTGGTCTCGTCACCGAGATAGGTGGTGGTGAAACCGGTCCCCCAATTGCTCTGCACACGCTTGAAGAGGTACTCCTCGCCGTCGTAGAGGTTGAAGGGTACCACGTCGGTGATGACGAACTTTCCTCCACCGCTGACGCCATACTGATAGCCCTTCACGGTGGGGTTTTCAGCACCCTCAGGCAGCTCTACGTATGTGCCTCCTGTGGTGTGGAAGTCTATGCGTGCTGCCATGCGCTCTATGTAAAGGGGCTGTGTGACGGAGTAGAGATATGCCTGGATGTCGTCGATGGTCTTCGGCGTAGGCGTCATGGCGTTGAAGTTGATAACGGCATCATTCTCAGTAGTGATGACGAAGTTCTGTGCAGTTGTGGGGTCGCCAGGTCTGTAGTTGGCGTACACATTATTATACTTAGCTTCACGCACTTCGCTGATAGGGGTGCCTTTGGGGAAGGCGTTGGCAAGGTTCTGGTTGGCTACGATGAGGACATGATACTTCTTGGTTAAGTCGAGTGCTCCCTGTTCCAGCTTCTGGTCGCCAGTAGTGTAGACACACTCGGCATAGACACCGTCGTTATGAGTCTGAGCATTGTCAGGATTGGTGCGGTCTTCGCCGTAGGTGGTGGTACCCTGATCGTCGATGCGCCAGCGTGTAACAGGGAAGAACTTGATGAAGTCCACTCTGGCATCGTTGTCGCTGAGGCCCGTGGCGCTTTGGTAGAGTATGACGGTGATGCCCGTCACCAGGTTCTCGCGCTCGAAGGCGGCCTCCCGCCCGTCGCCATACTCTCCGCCCTGCGGTGCGCGGGTAGCGGCATCAGCCTCTCCCCCACGCACGGTGAGGGTGAAGTTGATGTAGTTGGCGGCCGGATCTGAGGGCTCGTCTATGTCGTAGTCGTCCGTCACCCAGCTGCACGAAGCCAGCAGCAGCGGCGTGGCTGCTGTGAGCAGCGCCGTGACGAGCCTGGTGGCCAGATGGGATGTATTCTTACGGATGAACATTATATTAGTTAGGAGTTAAAGGAGTTAAAGTAGTTAAAGGAGTTAAAGACGTTAGTCGTATTCCTTAGGTGCTTACTGCAGCTTGACGTACTGCATGCGCATGACCCATGGCAGGTCGTGCACGCAGATGGCGAGGTAGCAGCCCTCCTGCCAGCGTCCGTTCTTGAGGAAGAGCTCGAGGCGGTAGTCGTACTCGCGGTCGAGGTACTCCTGCGGCTGGTAGTTGAGGATCTCGTAAGCCATGCGTCCCTGACAGAGGATGTAGGGCAGGTTGAAGAGGACGATGACCTCTCCTGTGTCGCGCTTGCGTATGGCGAGGACGGCATGCTTGCCGCCGATGCCGTTGTAGCGCAGGCGGTTGAAGGCGATGTCGTAGTGTGCCGAGTAGTCGGCAGTGGTCTCGCCGTCGCTCACCGCCACGTAGGTCCACTGGGCGTAGGGGCGGTAGACGAGGCTGTCCTGACCCTCTACGACGTTGTTGTTGCAGTCGAGGAGTACGTTGTCGTCGAGGATGGTGATGTCATAGTCCTCGTGGCTGACCTGCTCGGGGTTGTCGATCTCGCGGAGAGAGAGGTTCAGGTTCTTCGTGTCGCGGATGAGGCTGACGGTGCAGTAGGCGGGTACGCCCTGCTCGAGGTAGATGTCGTCGATGGCGTTGCTGGTGAAGGATCCGTCGGGAAGCTGGCTGAATGTGGCCTGTGGCATGGTGCGGTCGGTGTTCTGCAGCATGCAGAGGGTGTGCCACAGGGTGTCGAGGGGGAGTGCATAGGGCACGCCCATGAGCGGGGCACGGGTGGCAGGCTCAGCGGGGAAACCGCTGAGAGCGGGACTGGTGGTGCGGGCACCTTCGGGCTGCGTGCGGAGGCGCACCTGCAGGTCGGTGAGGGCGCTGCCGATGGTGAGCGAGGGCAGCAGGTGTGATTGTGTCTGCGACATGTCGCGCTGCATGGCGAGGGCACGCAGGTGGTAGCGGTGGCCGGGGGCCAGCTCATCCTCGGTGAAATGGCAGTAGAAGCCGTAGAGGGCGAGCTGCGAGCCGTCGACCTTGCGCTCGGCGACGAGGCGGTCCTGCTCGTCGTAGACATAGAGCTGCAGGCTTCCCACGTGGTCCTTGAACATGTCAGCACGCTGGATGTTGTAGTCGTAGACGAAGTTGACATAGAGGCCGGTGGGACAGTCGCTCAGGTCCTCGGTCATCATGTCGCAGGCGGTGAACGTCAGTGCGGCAAGGATGGCCATCAGCCCAGTCTTCAGTTTCAGTCTTTTCATATATGTATTCTTTTTTTGTTTTCGTTCTTCGTTCTTCGTTGGCAGCAAAGACGCCCCCTGGGAAGCGGTTGCTGCCGGTGCACACACAGGAAACAGGGATATTCTTTTTTAACATGAATGAGCAGGAATGGACATGAATTTCTCATGAATGACTGCTGCAACATGAATGAGCATTTTCTGCCTGGTTGTGTGTGCAATATGTCAATGATCGCTGTGCGGTCGATGTGATTTCGCTTTTGGTGGATGCCCTGGTGGGCATCGGGGTTGTGGCTGTCGGGCCACGGTGGTTGTTGTTTGCCGCCTTGTTGGTGGCGTGAGAGTGTTGTCGGATTACAAATCCCTATACTCGCGGACGGCGGATTCTTGGACAAGCCAAGCGTCACCCTTCGGGATGCCGAGCGGCAAATCCGCCAGAGCGGGTTATATCAGTGTTTTTAAAAGTAGTGGCCGCCCCGCCGCCTCATTGCAGAGGAGCGGCCACTGAGAGTGTTACAGGATTAAAAATCCTTATGCTCGCGGCGGGCGGAAAGGAATTCCACCCATGCGGGAGGTCAGATTAGAACTTCACGCTCTGAGTACGGAGCACCCAAGGCAGGATGTGCACGTGGCAAGAGATGTAGAACTGCTCTTCAATCTCGTCATCGGGAGTGTTGTCGCCATTGACAGGAGTAGGAGTGGCAGTACCCAGCTTCTTGATAGCATCGACAGACAGGTCATACCAGTTGTCGCGCACCACACCATAACGACCGAGGAAACGATTATTAGCCTTTGTCTGAGCAGCAGCATCATCTGTATAGCCGTAGATCTGAGCGACGTTTGCACCCGGCTGAATCTTGATGACGCCCTCGTCAGTCTGGTTGTCCCAAGGAGTCTCAGCCTCGCCGAAGTGCTGGATACGAACATTGTAGTAGGTCAAACCGTCTTTGTAGAGAGTTACCTTATAGTCTTCCTTTGCACTTGCCACTGCAGTATTCCAAGCTGTGGTCAGCTCAGCCGACAGAGCAGGAACATCAACAGCTGCACCATCCTTAGTAGCAGTAATGGTATATGATAACGTGTAGGCCTGATCGCCAGCTTCAGCTTCAGCGGCAGTCTTATCCAAAGCAGCTGCAATAGTAACTGTAGCATCGAAAACGCCTTCTGTGGGCGATGCATCTCTCAGCTGTTTCAGCACATAGGCCTTTGCATCATCCATGAAAGTAGAGATACCATAAAGGGTCTGCACGTGAGCAGCAATTGCATTGTTGATATCAGCCGCAGCATAGAGTTTAGCTTCATTAGTGATAGAGTAGAAGCTCGTTCCGTCATTCAGCTTCATGCGCAGGGTAGCCTGTGTGGTGTTGGTACGAGTCTGGTTAGCGACATCGAAGGTATTCTCAACGACAAAAGCACGGCCAGTAGGAGCAATCCAATTGCCTTCCTCAGCAGCCACAGTGTTCTGCAGACGAGCAGCAACAGCATACTGAGGATCCTGACCGAAGTAGGTGCGATAAGCATTATCCTCGTTCAAGTGACCAGATGTAGCAGGCAACGTTGGAGTGAACTTAGGCAGTGATACAAAACGATACTTAGCATTAGCATTCGTAATTGAGAAATCAGTTTTGTAACCCAACCAGTCAGCAACGTCAGCATGACGCACATTGTAATAAGTAGGCTCGGTGTTGATAATCTGGAAGGCATCCAGTTCATAAGCCATAGCAGCACCGCTAGGATCCTTCAGCTCTGTGGTAGAGCTGGCACCAATGTGTGCGGTCACCTTTGCAGCAGAACGCTCAACATAGATGCAACCTGCAGGAGCATTGAGAGCGGCCTCACGGGTAGAAGCAATCTTTGCCTTGTCAAGCTTCACAGCTGTAATGATTTTACCTGTAGAAGCACTTACACCACCAGCTGTCTCACTCACAGGAGCATTGGTCATCATCAGGCCCTTAGCGGCAATCGGTTTATCCGTCTTGTTAGTTGCGTCATACTCCGAGCCAATCTTAGCAGCTGCGAAGGTCTGGTTCATCCAAGCTCCGAAAGTTGTATTAGCTTCGGGCAGAGTAACATCGTTACGGTTAACAATGACATAAGCATACAAATCTTCAGAAGGAAGCAAGCTAAGGTCGTTAATCTGGGCCACTGAAACTGAAGTAGAGGTGACACCAGTGCCGCCATCCCATGTAACACCATCCTGAGGAGTAGGCTTTCCGTCGCCAGCACCCTCTGTATCAGCCCCAAAGGAGTTAGTCAGGCTCCAGTTTCCAATGTAGGTAGCAGCCTCAGCATTTGCACCCTTAAAGAGCAAAAGAGATGCGTCTTTAACATCGAACTCGTCTGCCAGACCGTTGTTCAGATTGTCGTTGGCACGAGTGGGAGTAGAGGCATTGGGCAGCTGAACAGAAATGCCGACAAAAGCATCAGCATACTGGGTAGCCACGTTCTCGTCTACCACAGCCACCT
The DNA here is from genome assembly GCA_002392835.1 of Prevotella sp. UBA3837. GTDB lineage: Bacteria > Bacteroidota > Bacteroidia > Bacteroidales > Bacteroidaceae > Prevotella. The sequence goes on from DGHX01000029.1 coordinate 90,652, forward strand.
CGTCCTTCTCTGAGCAAGCAGCAAGGAAGAGTCCTGCTGCAGCCATTGCGAATAAACTTAGTTTTTTCATAAACTTTTTTGTTTTTTGAAAGTTAATAATGAGTTAATTAATTAATTTGTTGTTTCGTTTTTTACGATTATCATTGATATTTCTAACATTCTGCTCTTTCCTCCCACATCTTCTCCAATTCCTTGTCTACATCGAAGTCCTTGGGCAGTGGTCCGCATGTCATGTCAAGAACCTTCTGCGAGGGCTTATAGTCCATTGGTATCTTGGGGAACACCATTCAATTCCTTTCTTCCGTTTTGCGGTGCAAAGTTATGGTATTTCTTTTTATTATACTATTGCGCAGGTTTACATTGCTTTTTGTTTTTTTCTCATTTTGCGATGAGACGAGCAGCAAAGGTTCTGCTACAAACTTGATATTCTTCGTGCCGCTGTGCCTTTTTCCGATTTTTCGCATTACAAATGCTTATACTCGGTGCAGCCGGATTTCAAATCCGTCTGAGCGACATGAGCCAGAGGGTGAGCGCCACGGGGTATGGCGCAGAGGGGTTTTGTCGTTACACACAATTCGTGGGGAATCGGGGCTGCTGGAATGATTTTTTGGCCTGCGGCGCTACACGAATAACCGTGAATGGACATGAATTATTCATGAATATATTTGCCTCAGAGACTGCAGTTTCTGCTTACAAACGACGACATGTTTGCACAGGGCCGACTTAGCTTCTGTGCAGTATGTCGTATAGTGTTGATGCTGGCAGTGGAGAACAGCAAAGGCAATCTATTTTTCCATCATCTGTTTCCTCTTGTCTCTCTTTTCATCAAAAAGGACATAGAGGAGGATTATAGCTGCTGCTACGGCCAGGAAGGCGAAATAGTAGGTTGTCGGTGTCATTTCAAATCTTCTTTTATTCCTTGTTTATATAATATGTATCCTATCATATAGAACAACACGAAAACGATTGTCCCAATCAAGAAGTGGAGTACAGGGCTGTTTAACTCCTGAAAGATTCCACCAATGAGTACGCCTCCAAACACTAAGTTCCCCAAAAGGAAGGAGTTCTCTCCCATCTTTTTTTGGAGCTTTCGTTTGAGCTGTCTGCTCTTGATGCCTGTCTTTTCAGGCGTTTCCAGCTGTTTGTTCAGCTGTGGCAGCTGCTTTTTCTGTTTCTCTCTGCGTGCGCTCATGTTCACTATTTGTGGTAATGACGGTGCAAAGATAGCAAAGAAAAGCGAGACGACCAAATTTCGCGGCCTGTTTTTTCCTCGGAATTGTGTGTCAGTATTTCAAAGAACGAAGGTTGAGTATTGTCGCATTACAAATGCTTATACTCGGGGCAGCCGGATTATACTCGGGGCAGCCGGATTGCAAATCCGTCTGAGCGGGTCATTTTTAGCACATGTGCCGCCGGCGGTTTAGCGGCTGAGGAGTGTGATGGCCTCGCGGTTGCGTGTGACGTCAAGTCCCTGTGCTGCGGCGTTGTCGAGGTGCTGTGCTGCCTGCTGGTACTGCTTGCGCAGTATGCAGAGCACGGCACGTGCGTTCTCGGCTGCGGCTCCGTTGCCGGCATGTGTGAGCAGCGTCTCTGCCTTCAGCTGGTCGCCCTGCTGGAGTGCGACGTTAGCCAGGTTGACGGCTGCTGCCTCTGCCTCGGGGTAGTAGTTGAGGGCCGTCTGCATGCAGCGGTTGTACTCGTCGCTGAAGGGCTGCATGGTCTGTGCCACGCGCCAGAACTCGTGGAGTGAGAGCTGGTGGGGCTTGGTGCGGTAGATCTGCAGGCACTCCTCGTCGGTATTGAAGGTGCGGACGCGGAAGGTGATCTCGTAGTCGGAGCGGCGCAACCAGGGGTAGATGGTCTTCAGCAGGTACTGGTACTCCTGCGGGTACTGCCGCTTGATGCGGGCCTCGGTGGCGTCGGCGGTACGTGCAATGACGTTCTCCTCCTGGAGCAGCAGGTTGCGGATGATGTCGAGGATCTGGTCGCGGTGGGGCAGCTCCACGGTGTTCATCTTCTCCACAGCCTCGCGCAGACCTATCCAGTTCTCGGGCGTTGCCTCTGCGGGTGCGAAGACGCTCTTCGGCAGCTGGTACTTGGCGGCCACCCAGTTCGTCAGGCTCTGTGCACGGTTGGTGGCGAGCATGGTGTTGTGGGTGTACGGGCTCTCAGGCGATGCCCAGCCGTGTATCATGATGCGCTCGACGGTGATGTTGGGGTCGGCGACCATGATGTCGAGGGTGTCGGTGATCTTACGCAGCTCTGTGGCGTTGGTCATATAGTCGGGCTTCATCTCCCAGCGGTCAACTACGAAGTTGATGAATGCCGTTCCGTGGAGCTCCTGTGCGCGCTTCTCGGGTGTGGGCTCCTGGTTGGCGAGTGCGATGAGATCGAGGGGGTTCAGCTCCTTGAGGTTTCCCAGGTGTACGAGCTCGTTGCTCAAGGGGTTTCCGCATCCGCAGAGGTCGCACTCGAGGAGCACCTCTGCCGTCTGGTGCCACGGCTCTCGTGCGATGGCATCGGTATAGCTGTATGACTGTGGCTTTCCGTTGTGGCGTCGCATGGCCACGAAGTTGTCGGCGTAGAGCTTGTCCATGCCGTCGCGCTGGAAGACGATGTCCTGCCGGCGTCCGCTGACGATGATGGTCTTCATGCGCTGCACCTGAGTGCTGTCAGCCGAGCGGAGCACCGGCGTGAAGGCGCGGTAGCGGTTGGAGGGCACGCGGAGTGAGTCGAGCACGAGGTCGAGTGTGACGACGGTGCGGTCGGCAGCCGGCGTGACGGTGACGTTCTTCGCGCGTACACTATTTATAATGCTCTGGTCCTCGAGCAGCTGCGTTCCTGTCTGTGCTGCAGCTGTGAGTGTGGTGGCCAGGAGTAGGGCTATGATGGTGGTTTTACGTTGCATAATGAGTAATTAGTAATGAGTAATTAGTAATTATCAGAACATATACATGAGTGACAGGGCGAGCTTGGTGGGCCCGAAGTAGAGCTTGTGTCCGTCCTCGAGCTTCTTTCCGCACTCTCCGCACTGGAATTTCTGATAGTCGATGTATGCAGCACCGAGTCCTACGGAGCCTTCAAAGTTCCAGTGCTTTGAGAGTATCCACTGATAGCCGTAAGCGATGCCGCCGCCTGCGAACCATCCCTCGAAACGGTGGTCGCGCAGCTCCTTCCAATAGCCGAAGGGCAGCTTGACGTTGGCGGCGTTGTATTCTCCTCCGAAGGCGTGTATGCCCACGAAGCTGCCGTTGAACCGGTGGCAGAACCAGTATCGGTATTCGGGGTTGACAATCCAGTGCTTGAGGAACTTACGGTCGGCTCCATGGTTGAACTTCCAGGGATTAAGCCCGTAGAAGGCCTGCAGCGTGTGCTTCTTTCCGACGCCGATTTCAAGCCCCAGGTTGGGTGTGGTGGTGGCATCGTAGAGCAGGTTGGTCTTCAGCGCCACCTGCTGCGCTCTTGCAGCTTGTGTTCCCAGGCCAAGGAAGGCTATCAGAACAGCAATGAACAAATGCATTCTCAGTCGCATGCTAAGTTACTTTTATAAAAGGTTGTTAATAAACGTACGTCTTGATATATGTGCAAATCGTTTGCAAAATTACAATATTTTACGAGAGATTGTATCATTAGAAGGTGATATTTAACTGTTTTTAAAGAAGAAGATGATGGCATTAACATTTGTTAGACAAAAGAGGGCGGGAGAACAGTGACGAAAAAGAACAGCGAGGGGATGATGGGGGCGATGGGGAGGGGCGAAGGGAGGCGAGGGGGCGATGACATCGCCCCGAAACGGAAGAAGAGAGCGGAAGGAGGGGGCGGTGAGGCCGGAAGGAGGGGGCGGTGATGACAGAGGGGGCGATGAGGCCGGAAGGGGGCGATGGCATCTCCCCGAAACGGAAGAAGGAGAGCGGCAGGAGGGTGACGCTGGTGTCGCCGCTCCTGCCGCTCCTGCGGTATGTTCGATGGAACGTGGGTTTAGAAGTCCATGTGGTCAAGGGCATCGCTGAAGTCGCGGGGCTCGCGGTTCTGCTGCGGGTCGCGATACTCTTCGTTGTCAGCCTGGCGGTGGTCCTGACGGGGTGCACGGCGGTCGCCGCGGTCGCCACGGTCGCCGCGGTCCTGACGGGGCTGGCGGCGCTGGCTGTCGCCATGGTCGCGGCGCTCACCACGCTCACCACGCTCGGGACGGTCACCACGCTCGCGGCGAGCGGGGCGCTCTACGTATCCCTCGGGCTTCGGAATGAGGACGCGGTGGGAGAGCTTGTACTTGCCGGTCTTCGGGTCGATCTCGAGGAGCTTCACAGTGATCTTGTCACCCTCCTTGATGCCAGCCTCCTCGACGGTCTCGAGGCGCTTCCAGTCAATCTCGCTGATGTGGAGCAGACCGTCCTTGCCGGGCATGATCTCAACGAAGCATCCGTAAGGCATGATGCTGCGCACGGTTCCCTCGTAGACCTCGCCGACCTCGGGCACTGCGACGATGGCGCGGATCTTGCGCACGGCGGCGTCGATGGCCTCCTTGTTGGGTCCGCTGACCTGGACCTTGCCCACGCCGTCCTCTTCGTCGATGGTGATGACGGTCTTGGTGTCCTCCTGCATCTGCTGAATGATCTTTCCTCCCGGGCCTATGACGGCTCCGATGAACTCCTTGGGAATCTCGAATGCCTCGATGCGGGGCACGTGGGGCTTCAGCTCGGGACGCGGCTCGGCGATGGTCTCGACGAGCTTGCCGAGGATGTACTCACGTCCGGCCTTTGCCTGCATGAGTGCCTTCTCGAGAATGTCGAAGGAGAGTCCGTCGCACTTGATGTCCATCTGCGTGGCGGTGAGTCCGTCGCGAGTACCGGTGGTCTTGAAGTCCATGTCGCCGAGGTGGTCCTCGTCGCCGAGGATGTCGCTGAGCACGGCATACTTATCCTCTCCGGGGTTCTTGATGAGGCCCATGGCGATGCCGCTGACGGGCTTCTTCATGGGCACGCCGGCGTCCATGAGTGCGAGTGTTCCTGCGCAGACGGTGGCCATGGAGCTGGAACCGTTGCTCTCGAGGACCTGGCTGACCAGGCGTATGGTGTAGGGGAAGTCTGCGGGGATCTGTCCCTTCAGTCCGCGCCATGCCAGGTGTCCGTGGCCTATCTCGCGGCGCCCCGTGGAGCGCTGTGCCTTGGCCTCGCCGGTGCAGAAGGGAGGGAAGTTATAGTGCAGGAGGAAGCGCATGTAGCTCTTGTCGAGCACGTCGTCGACGAGCTTCTCGTCGAGCTTCGTTCCGAGCGTGCAGGTACCGAGGGCCTGTGTCTCTCCGCGTGTAAAAATGCTGCTTCCGTGAGGCATGGGCAGCGGGCTGACCTCGCACCAGATGGGGCGTATGTCGGTGGTCTTTCGGCCGTCGAGGCGTATGCCCTCGTCGAGGATGCAGCGGCGCATGGCGTCGCGCTCAACGTCGTGGTAGTAGCGGTCCATCATGGCTGAGTACTCGTCGTCGGAGATGGCGGGAGTTTCGGCATCGGCTGTGGTGGGGACCGACGTTGACACGTCGGGCACTGCGGCTGCGCGCTCTGCGAAGAAGCGGTCCTTGAAGTCCTGGAGGAGCTTGTCGAAGGCCTCGGCGCGCTCCTGCTTGGGCAGGGCCTGCTTGGTGATGTCGTAGGCGGGCTGATACAACTCTTTATTCATGCGCGCGCGCAAGTCCTCGTCGTTCACCTCGTGGCAGTATTCGCGCTTGACGTCCTTGCCCAGCTCCTTAGAGAGCTCTGCCTGCAGCTCGCACATGGGCTTGATGGCCTCCATGGCAGCCTTCAGGGCTCCGAGGAGGTCCTGCTCTGTGACCTCGTTCATCTCGCCCTCGACCATCATGATGTTCTCTGCACTTGCTCCGACCATGATGTCCATGTCGGCATGCTTCATCTGCTCGAAGGTGGGGTTGATGACATACTCGCCGTCGACGCGGGCGACGCGGACCTCCGAGATGGGGCACTCGAAGGGGATATCCGAGCACTGCAGTGCTGCGGAAGCGGCGAATCCTGCGAGTGCGTCGGGCTGGTCAACGCCGTCTGCTGAGAGGAGCATGACGTTGACGTACACTTCGGCGTGATAGTTTGAGGGGAAGAGCGGACGAAGTACGCGGTCCACGAGTCGCGATGTGAGGATTTCGTTGTCGCTGGGCTTTCCCTCGCGCTTTGTGAATCCTCCGGGGAATCGGCCTGCAGCGCTGTACTGCTCGCGGTAGTCAACCTGCAGCGGCATGAAGTCGGTTCCGGGTACGGCATCCTTTGCGGCGCATACAGTGGCCAGGAGCACGGTGTTGTTCATGCGGAGCACAACACTGCCGTCGGCCTGCTTGGCCAGCTTCCCGGTTTCAATGGTGATGGTCCTTCCATCAGCCAGTTGAAGGGTCTTAGTAATTACGTTCATCTTGTGTTAAAACATCTATAAATAAATACAAAGTGCGCACAGTTGGCGCAAAACATCGTGCAAAGGTACTCATTATTATATAAATAAAAGAATAAAGGCAAAAGTTTTTTTGTTTTTTATGATTTTTGTAGTACCTTTGCAGTCGAAAACAGAAAAAAACGAGCATGACGAAGAAGATATTACTGGCCCTGTGCGCCGCAGCGGTGCTGACGGGCTGTGACAACGGAGAGAAGTTCACCATCGAGGGCACCGTGAGCGGTGCCGAGGACTCGGTGCTGTACCTGTATAACCGTTCTATGAACGGCATCGTGCTGCTCGACTCGGTGCAGCTGGATGCCGACGGTGCCTTCCGCTTCCGCCAGCCGGCGCCACAGGGTGGACCGGAGCTGTACGTGCTGAGCCTGTACGACCAGATAGTGAACCTGGCCATCGACAGCACCGAGACGGTGACCATCCAGGCCCAGATGCCCCGCATGGGGGAGAACTACAGCGTGAGCGGCAGCGAGGCCTGCGAGCAGATCCGCCAGCTGAGCCTGATGCACAGCCGGCTGCAGCAGCAGGTGTTCAGCATCGAGGAGAACACCAGTCTGATGGGGCAGCCCATGGTGGACTCGCTGCGCACGGTGCTGCGCCAGTATAAGGACAGCGTGAGCCGCCGCTACATATACAGCGAGCCGCAGAGCCCGCAGGCCTATTTCGCCATGCTGCAGATGGTGTACCACAAGTACTGGGAGCCGAGCCTGGTCTTCGAGATGGACGACAGCCTGGACGGCCGCGCCTACCGCGCCGTGGCCACCTGCTGGAAGGAGTACTACCCCGAGAGCGAGCGCGCCCAGCAGTTCTATAACATGGTGGAGCGCCAGATAAACAACAGCCGCATAGCCGCCGCACGGCAGCAGCGCTTCGAACAGGAGCAGATAGTGGTGTCCGACATCATCGACCTGTCACTGCCCGACATCGACGGCCATGAGCGCACGCTCTCCGAGCTGAAGGGACAGGTGGTGCTGCTCGACTTCCACCTGTTCTCGACCGACGAGTCGTCGGCCCGCATCCTGAAGCTGCGCGAGCTGTACAACCGCTACCACGACCGCGGACTGGAGATTTACCAGGTGGGCATCGACCAGGACGAGCACCTGTGGAAGCAGGCCGTGGAGCAGCTGCCGTGGGTGAGCGTCTACGACCCCAGCGGCACGTCGTGCCTGCGGTATAACGTGCAGGCGGTGCCGGAGTTCTTCCTCATCGACCGCAACAGCGCACTGCAGAAACGGTCGTCGCAGATAGAGGACCTGGATGCCGAGCTGAACCGATTGCTGTAGACGGGAATTGCCCCTACAACAGCTTTTTGACCACAGATTACGCGGAATACGCGGATTTTTTTGCCTGCGGCGCTACAGGAACGAGCAGGAATAAACATGAATTTTTCATAAATAATAATTCATGAGTAATTCATGTGTAATTCGTGGAAATTCGTGTTATGCCATAGGCAAAAAAAAAGAAACGAATTACCGTAATACGCATAATTTATCCCGTAATGGGCATAATATTATGTTCATTCGTGGAGCAATTACGCGCATTACGCGCATTCGTTTCAAAGAAATGTTCGGGTAGAAAAGAATTACTAAGAATGAGAAAGAATTATATCCAATAATTACAAAAAAAATTTATTTCTAATTCTTGAGCAGAATTCTTTCTAATTATTTCTAATTCTTTTCAGTACCACGGAAAGGAATTCTTGTCTGCGACGCAACATGTAATACACATGTAATGACCCATGTAATGTTCCATATAATAATATTTCATGAGTAATTTATGTGTAATTCTTGCGTCCCGTTGGTAGCAAGCGGCAAAGCCGAGCGCACGGACATTCGTGTTATGCCATAGGCAAAAAATGTCTGCGACGCCACAGGAATAATCAGGAATAAACAGGAATTAATCATAAATATTTATGAGACATTCATGTTCATTCATGGTTATTCGTGTAGCGCCGCAGGCAGAAAAGTAGAAACGAATTACCGTAATACGCATAATTTATCCCGTAATGGGCATAATATTATGTTCATTTGTGGAGAAATTACGCGCATTACGCGCATTCGTTTCAAAGAAATGTTCGGGTAGAAAAGAATTACTAAGAATTAGAAAGAATTATATCCAACAAATACAAAAAAAATTTATTTCTAATTCTTGAGCAGAATTCTTTCTAATTATTTCTAATTCTTTTCAGTACCACGCAAAGGAATTCTTGTCTGCGACGCAACATGTAATACACATGTAATGACCCATGTAATGTTCCATATAATAATATTTCATGAGTAATTCATGAGTAATTCGTGGAAAATCGTGTTCGCCGAAGGCAAAAAATGTTCTACCTGTACGGTTGAAAATGTTTGCGGCGCCCCAGACAGATATTTCTGTCTGCGGCGCCGCACTGATAGTACCAAGAGCCTTTAACTCCCTGTGTTCCTATCTGAGTTACATCACCCCCACCCAACGGAGGATGTCATTGAGGTTGGCCACCACCATGAGCAGGATGAGGATGCCGAAGCCCACGTACTCGGCGCGTATCATGAACTTCTCGCTTGGCTTGCGGCGGGTGATCATCTCGTAGAGCAGGAAGAGCACATGTCCGCCGTCGAGGGCCGGTATGGGCAGGATGTTCATGAAGGCGAGGATGATGCTCAGGAAGGCCGTCATCTCCCAGAAGCGGTGCCAGTCCCACTCGGCGGGGAAGAGGCTGCCGATGGCTCCGAAGCCACCGAGCGACTTCGCGCCCTCGCTGGTGAACACATACTTCATGTCGCTGACGTATCCGGCCAGCTTGTGCCACCCGTACTTGATGCCGGCGGGAATGCTCTCCAGGAACCCGTACTTGAAGGTGGTGGGCTCATACAGGCTGCGGGCGAAGAAGCCCAGCTTCAGGTCGGGAGAAAGGGTGACGGAAAGGGTATCGGCCCCCCCTACGGCCCCCGAGGGGGCTTCTATAGTTTCAAGGGCAGGGTCTATAGTGTCCCCCTCGGGGGACGAAGTGGGGGCTTCAGGGTCTATCGTGTCCCCCTCGGGGGACGACAGGGGGGCTTGGGCCTG
>DGHX01000149.1:0-22499 GCA_002392835.1 Prevotella sp. UBA3837
TCCGCCGCCGATGCCGGCTCCGAGTCCCTCGCTCCGGGCCGTGATGGTGCCGCCGTGGATGTTTATGTTGGTGGGGGCGCCGTCCTGACCGCTGCCAATACCTGCGCCGTCGTGATACGCCAGGGCTGTTACCGTGCCGCCATAGATATTGATGGTGCCGCCGGTGCTATACTCTCCGCTACCGATTGCAGCGGAATTCTTGGAGCCATAAGCATCGATGGTGCCGCCATAGATGTTGACGGTGCCGCTGTGATGTTTTTCTACGCCACCTATTCCAGTACCAGAACCGACGGCCTCGATTGTGCCACCGTGAATATTGATGGTGCCGGCATCGGCATCCTTATAAGCACCTATGCCAGTATCGAACGCATCATCGCAGTGGCCTTCAAGAAACCCCGAATCCTCTAACTGACCGTAAATATTCACGGTCTGCCCAGCCTCCACGGTAATCTGGCTTGTAAGCTTCGAGCCGTCGCACAGAATGATGTTCACTGTTTCGCCAGCCTTAACGATGATTCTGTTAAGGGAGACATCCGCGTCCTTTACTACCAGCCAGCAGTTGCCACACGTAAATGTTACGCGTGAAAGGGCGCCGCCGCGTTGATTCCCTTGAAGCTCTGTGTAGCTGTTTGAGCTGATGAATCGCAGCGTCTCAGTCACCTTATGGTTAGCTTCGTCCCAGCCGCGCTCAATGTAATGTACACCATCGTCACGGAGATAAAGTGTAAACTCTCCGTTGTTAATACCCTTAATGGAGAGTTCGGTTAAGTCGATAAAAAAGGGTAAAGGGCTATCGAAGAGGGTGTTGTCCGTATATCCAGAGGTAATCGTGCCGGCGTTGCCCTCGTGGCTCACGCCGATGCGGGAGCTTCCGAGGTCGCCTGTCACATTAATCACCTTTCCATTGGGCAAGAAGAAGTTGCTGTTCCAGCCGTTGCTCTTGTGATTGTCGTTTACGTTCACGGTGCCTTGCATATAAACGGTGCCGCCGTTCCAAACGCCACCGCCGTCGATGCTGCAGGTGTTGCCCGTGATGTTGACAGTTGCGGAAGAGCCGTCCAGTGTCAGGATACCGCCGTTCCAGATGCCGCCACCGCGCGTTGTGGCGGTATTGTTATGGATGCTGCCGCCCGTAATGCTGGCCGTTTCGTAGTTCACCACGCCGCCGCCACCGGCATTGGAAGTATTGCCGCTGATGGTGCCGCCCGATATGGTGAGGTTGCCGTCATTCCACACGCCGCCGCAGTCCTTGCCCCAGCAGCCCAGAAGGGTTCCTCCGCTCATGACCATGGTGCCGTGATTGACAATGGCACCGCCGCGTCCGCTATTTTGCGCATCTGAATTCGCCATACAGTCGGTAATAGTGCCGCCCTGAAAATAGAGCGTTCCATAGTTGCAGATGCCGCCGCCGTTGTTGGCGCGGCCGCCCTTTATCTTTCCGCTGTTGTCACCGCTTGAGTCTTTGACCGTGAGCGTATTACCGCTGAACACCTCGATCACATGGCCATTGGTGTCCACGTCGGCCAGACTCCTGCTCAGCGTCTGTCCACAGAGATCCAGTATTATGTTCTTGCCACCATTGACCTGGACACAATTACTGAGCGGGATGTCGCATCCCAGGACTATGTATGGCGCATTGTCGGAAATGGCGGAATTCAGCTCGGATTCGTTGAACACGACGGTCCCGTCCTTCATTTTTACAGAGATGGAGTAGTATTTCCCGCTCTGGAAACTGGCAGTGGACTTAATGTAGTAATACTTGTCGTTATCAGAATAAGAAGAAGCTCCTATGACGAGTTTCTTGCCGGAAATGACCGGTAGGGCCACATACACGTCTTTGTTCTCGGCCGATAGGGTAACCGTTATTATCTCATTATCCGCCACAATCTTCACTGACTTGGTATAGAGGCCCTCGTAGCCGTTGGGTTTTGACAGTTCGAAACGCACTATCGCCTGCTGGTTCACGAAATTGGCCGTGCCGGTGCTAATATCGCCGCCGTCAACGCCAGTAACAGTAACGCTTGCCGTGGCATAGTCGCAATGGGCTGCGATATACTCCAGTGTTCCGGCCTGACTGTCGTAATTGGGGCTCAGGAACTTGAGCGTGAGCACATCATTCGCGTCAATGGAGCCGGAAATATCTCCCTTGAGCGTGGTGCTTGCACCCGCGCTCTGCGCTATAAGCGTGCCGGTGAGGGCTTCACCTTTCGTTTCGTTATATACCGTTACTGCTTCACCGATGGCCCAGGTGGCACTGAGAATATTGCCGTCGAGCGAGAGGGCGCGGGTGGTGGCATCGTCGCCCTTGGTGGCCTCTACAGTCATGGTGTACACCTCCGGCTTCGTCAGGTTCACGGGCTGCTCGACGATGATGTTGTCGTCATCGGAGCAGGCTGTAAAGGTCATGGCGGCTCCTGCCATCAGCAGGGCGGCCAGACTTAAACTCTTAAACATTTGAACGCTTAAACTTTTCATAGTCATGCTCTCCTCATTCCCAAGTTGATTCTTCCGCCGCACCATAGCTTTCGCGCTTAGCTCTCGTGCCGCTGGCCATCAGCAGCCCACTCTGTTGCCCCTGGATGATTCTCATCGCTGGTCTCTGATAAGTCTTCTTGTTCATAGCTTTCATGTTTATTTGTTAATTGTTTATACTACTGTTTTCTATTCTTCGCTTTCGCTGCCTATGATGAGATTCTCGATGACGATGGCAGAGGTGAAATTGTCTTTATAGTCTCTGCTTGCAAAGGTACGAAAAATCGGGAGCATAACAAAGAAAACTCGCTTCTTTTTTGCATGGACAGGGAAAATTTGGGAAGAAGAGAGGGGAACAGTTCCGATTACGTGGCCTGTTCCCCCTCTAGTTTTCTGATAGCGGGCGGTTATTGCTCGTTCAGGATCTTATCCACGATCATGACGGCGTCGGTGATGGTGATTTTCGCGTCACCATTCACGTCGCCCATGTCTATAAATTCAAGGGAGACGGACTCTGGAGTATGAGCTATACGCTGCGGCAGCTGCAGGTAGGCCTGATAGGCAGAGACCCGAGTTTCGACCGTATTGGTGAACACACCGCCAGACAGGACATAGTTATCTTTACATATTTCATAGCAATCTGAATATGGCACAGTAGTATCCTCACCAACAGCCGTCAGCATATTATTATAGTTGCGCGATGTAGCTTTCACGGGAATGGTATACGATCCAGGTTTGCCGACGATGAGCAGTCCCGTACCACTTTGCACTTCCGTCACTCTCAGCATCGTCACTTTTTTAGTCTCCGAATTGTATCCTATGGCTACATAGGCTGCGATATCCTTGGTTGCCTCTGTAGAGAAGTCGAGGTCGTATTCACTGCAGAAGGTCGCCATGCCCGAATCATCTAGTGTATAGGTTATTTCCGTAGTGCCGTCGCCTGGCTTCTTTTGCGTTGTAATTATTGCTTCAGTAGGAGCAGTGATTGTTACTTCACAATAATACTCTTTGGTGCCAGGATTATAGCTGATTACAGCATCCTCTTCTCTATGATCACTTACAACATTTCCATTGTCATCGTAGACTTCATCCATACTAAGATGAATATTTGACACCTTACGGCCCACTGGAGCCTTGACATACAAGGTTGCGACCGATCCTTTTGCAATCATCATACCATTAGCTTGCACTTTATCTGTCATAGCTTGCTTAAAATAGGTTGTGCCTGAAGAAGATTCATCGAAGTATGCATCAAAATAATAAGTCTCTTCTGCGTCGCTCAATGTTACAGTTATCACATGGTTCTCTGTCAAGTTGCTGAATAGATATGAGCCATTAAACGATGATGTGATATCATTGTCATCAATCTTTATTGACTCCACTACTTTGCCATCAGGAATCCACTTTAATGAAAAAGTCACATCAGTGCCTTTGGCAAACTGACAAGGTCGATTAGTCCCATAATAATCATCATTGAGACAGAAATCACATTGACCATTATTGACTATAACGGTGACCGAGGGCATTATTTCATAGTCCAAAGAAATCACATGATTATCAGAAAGGTTGCTGATGGTATAATAATAGGTCCATTCATCAGGACAATCAGGTGTTATTTCAGTACCACCATCCAAAATCCTCAGCCTATATTGCTTATCATCTTCATCCCTCACGAAGGCTGGTACTTCCAGGGTAACAAACGATCCCTCACTAAACTCATATGCTTCACCAAATTCAGGTGCCCCCCAATAAGAAAAATAAGCCCAAAGGCTAATATCATCAGGTATTCGGTCTCTATCGACTGTAATTGTGTATATTTTCGCTTCTCCCAACTCTACTGCTACCGAATGGTCTGCATCAAGATTCTTGAACTCATAATAGCCCTGACTTTTATATGTTTCTGTAACATCCGTGCCATCAACTTTCAATGTATTTACCTTCCATCCACTGAGGGTCTTAATTATCATCTGAGTGGTAGAACCGACGAGAAGTTCTGCATCATCATTATAATAAAAATCCTTATCAAAATTCCTTGAAGGATCATGAAATCTCACATAGCCATGGTTCCAACCATCGTCGTCATCTGAATTCATTGACAGACTGATGGTTTTTGTATCACCCATTTTAGATACCTCCACATACACATTTAAATCTTCATCAATTGAGGGGATTTCGACCCGTCTGTACCTGTTAATTTCTTCTGTAACATCTTCATCACCTACTCTGACTGAAGTGGCTGTATATACCAATTGATTTTTGAAATTGACTTCCAATCCATGATATATACCTGGCACGACCTCAAACTCTTTTTTTTCATCATCCGATGTTATTGGTTCAATCTCTCGCCACGAACCTTGGGTATGATAATAACTTAAATAAACATCTGCCATAGTAGGATCTCTATATATTCTGACTATCTTTGTTGGAGCCTTAGCTATGGTAAGTGTGACGGTAATATCACTTGAAAGATTTTCGATTTCAATATATTTTTCTTCATTTACATATTGACCGGGATTCTCATACGAAGTACCATTAATCACAATTGACGTTACAGTATACTTGTAAGTCTCCCAAATATCAACATAAAGCTTATAATTTTTCCCTCCAGGTATCCAAGAACCTGTTTTATAATTTTGTCTGCCACCATCCTCATCTAAGGATATAAGGCGCACCATGTTAAAATCTTCGGGATAAGGATTTCCTTCTGCATCCAACAGATTGACTGTGACTTGGTAATAATTTTCGTCCTGTCCGAACGCACTCCCGATGCCGGCGAACAAGAATACCGCCAGCAATAGTAACTGTTTAAAAACTGTCTGTTTCATACATTTGTTATTTTAAGTTTATTAATATATATGCGTATGTTTGATTGTGCAAATTTACTAATTATTTTTTTATTATGTGCCTTTTTTTGAACATTATTTTTTCGGAGCGATGCACATATTTACACAAAGCCCTTTTTAGAATACAAATACATTTGGTTTCAGAGATACGAATATGCGCTAGTCCGGTTTGAGCCCGTTGACTATATTTAACATAAAAAATGCGCTAGACCTATTGTCGGGCGCACTTTTTTTACTATCTTTGCAGAGTGATTTGCAGCCGAACGGAAGAGAAGAATGCTATGGGAAAGGTAGTAGCAGATCTGATTAACCAGCGGAATTAAAATATGATCGAGATAACAGAAAAGTTCAAGAAAGCCGAGGAAAACAACCGTTTGCTGTCAGCATACAGACCTCTGCCGCCCGAAACACTGAAGTCGTTGCGCGAATACTACCGTGTGGGACTGACCTATACGAGTAATGCCCTTGAAGGCAACAGCCTGACAGAGTCAGAAACCAAAGTTGTCATTGAAGACGGACTGACGATTGAGGGCAAGCCCCTGCGCGACCATTACGAGGCTGTCGGACATGCCAAGGCCTACGACCATATCTACCAGATTACCGAAAAGGAAGGTCTTGCGGAAGAAGACATTCTTTACCTTCATCGCCTGTTCTATCAGCAGATTGATGCTGAAAAAGCAGGGAAATACCGTGACGTAAAAGTGTATATCAGTGGCAGTCGCTTTGCAGTGTCGTCAGTCTCCAGGATTCCTGCAGAGATACAGAAACTGGTGAAATGGTATAACGAGAACGAGAAGAAACTGCACCCTGTAGAGCTGGCAGCCACCCTGCATCAGCGTTTCGTGTTCATCCATCCTTTTGTGGATGGAAACGGGCGCGTAGCTCGTCTGCTGATGAATCTCGCCTTGCTTCGCAATGGCTTTACCATCGCCATCATCCCTGCTGTCCTGCGTCATGAATACATCTATTCGTTAGAGTATTCCCACACTCGTCCCGAGGTGTTCACCGACTTTATTGCAGATCGTGTAATAGCCACCCAACTCGACTTGCTCAGGCTAATGCGGGAAGACGATGATACTGTAAATGATACTGTAAATGATACTGTAAAAGTTGGTGCGTCCCAGCTTTCAAAGACTGAGCAAACCGTCTTGTATGCGATAAGTTCGTATCCCGATTATTCTTACGAGAAGTTGGCTGCATGCTGCAAGCTCTCACGTCCTACGATTGCCCGTACCATCAAAACCCTGCAAAGCCGCGAATTCATCCGCCGCATAGGCTCTGACAAAACAGGTCATTGGGAAGTTATACAATAATATATATATAGCTCGCCGAGATGACAAGAGGGGCCGGCGTCCCGGCAGAGAGAGCATCACACGTAAGGCCGCAGCTCAAGCTCTTTAGTCTTACGCGCGCGCGAGGACAAAGACGCTACACTCCCTACACCGGAAAAAGTGATGAGTGATGGGTGATGAGTGATAAGTAATGAGTGATGAGTAAAAATGGCAAAACAAGTTGTTTTGCTGAAAATGCGGGCCGCAAAAAAACGTCCCAGGGCCTGGGACGTTTTTTTGCGGCCCTCTCATGAAAAAAAGCGGCCCTCTCATGAAAAAATGGAGGCCGCATTTTTCACAAAACAACTTGTTTTGGTCTTCCCCTTTGCCAATGGTCACTCATTACTTGTTACTCGCTGTTTGTCCGGTTTCTTCCTAAAAAAAACAGAGAAGAGAATTTGTAAAGCACTGATAATGAATGTAGGTGTAGGAAGTGTAGCGTAAAGAATATTTATCACATATCACTTATCACTCATCACTTCATTTAGGTGTAGGGAGTGCAGCGTATTTATCCTCGCGCGCGCGTATAAGGAATTTTTCGTTGAGCGGTCACAGCAACAGGGTGAAAAGTTAAACTCCGTAAAAATAGACGGTCTCTGCCTGCTTTTTCGTATCTTTGCACAGTTTTACGTCAATACTAACTATAAATAGCATACAGAATGAAACACGCAACCCTATTCTGCACATTGCTGCTGGCCTTGTTGGCTACCACCGTCGATGCCTCTGCCAAGGCGCGCAAACGCCGCCCTGACCCGCAGCCTCCTACCACGATGGAAATCATAGCCAAGGTAAACGACTACTGGCAAAGCCACCACACACCGCGTGTGCGTGCCTTCTGGGACGAGGCTGCCTATCACACGGGCAACATGGAGGCCGTGCGGCTGACCGACAACGCTCGCTGGCGCGACTACAGCGAGCAGTGGGCACGCCACAACATGTGGCAGGGAGCACGCGAAAAGAATCCCGCCAAGTGGAAGTACCGTAACTACGGCGAGGGACAGGACTATGTGCTCTTCGGCGACTGGCAGATATGCTTCCAAACCTACCTGGACCTGTACGAGCTGAACCCCGATGCTTATAAAATAGCCCGTGCGCGCGAGGTGATGGACTATGAGGTGCGCCAGCCACAGAACGACTTCTGGTGGTGGGCCGACGCACTGTACATGGTGATGCCCGTGATGACGAAGATGTACAAAACTACGGGCGAGGTGAAGTACCTGGACAAGCTGTACGACAACTTCCGCTGGGCCGACAGCCTGATGTACGATGCCGAATGCCAGCTGTACTACCGCGATGCAAAGTACATATATCCCAAGGTGAAGACGGCCAACGGCGGCAAGAGCTTCTGGGCACGCGGCGACGGATGGGTGCTGGCCGGACTGGCCAAGGTGCTCAGCGACATGCCCCAGGACTACCGCCACCGCCCCTTCTTCGAGCAGCGCTTCCGTCAGTTGGCTGAGGGCGTGGCACGCGTGCAGCGCCCTGACGGCTACTGGAGCCGCTCCATGCTCTGTGAGGAGGACGCACCCGGACCCGAGACCAGCGGAACGGCCTTCTTCACATACGGCATGCTCTGGGGCGTGAACAACGGGCTGCTGCAGGCCGACACCTACCTGCCCGTGATAGAGCGCGCATGGAACTACCTGACGAACACCGCTCTGCAGCCCGACGGCAGCGTGGGCTACGTGCAGCCCATAGGCGAGAAACCCGACCCCACGAAGAAGGTCGACGCCACGTCGCAGGCTAACTTCGGCGTGGGCGCCTTCCTGCTGGCTGCCTGCGAGCACCTGCGCTGGGAGAACCGGACGGCGGCAAGTGCACAGCAGCAGCGCAAGGTGCAGGTGAAGATCAGCAATGAGAGCGACGAATTCCGCCAGCAGGTGGTGGAGATTGACGCCGCCGATGTGTACGCCCGCCTGGGACTGCGCGGCGGACGGCAGTTCATCGTGCGCGACCCCGCCGGACTGGAGCTGCCCTACCAGCTGACCCACGACGAGCGCGTGCTCATCGATGCCGGCGTCAGCCCGCGCTCCGCCTTGCGGCTGACCATCGAGAAGGGCACGCCGAAGACCTATGCCACCGTGTGCTACGGCCGCCTATACCCTGAGCGCAAGGACGACTATGCCTGGGAGAACGACCGCGGTGCCTACCGCGTCTATGGCCCGGCGCTGCAGCGCTCGGGCGAGCGCAGCTACGGCACCGACGTATGGTCGAAGAACACCCCCGAGTTGGTGGTGGAGCAGCGCTACTGGACTGAGGACGTGGTGATGATGCCCATCGTGGAGAAAGAACGGAGCCTGAACCGCCACCGCGGCGACTCGGTGTACCGCATATACAGCTACCACCACGACCACGGGCGCGGCATGGACCTCTACAAGGTGGGGGCCACGCTGGGCTGCGGCACGCCGGCACTGATGACCGCCGCCGACGATGAGCTGGTGTACCCCTACTGCTTTGAGCGCTACGAGGTGCTCGACAACGGGCCGCTGCGCACCACCGTCCTGCTCACTTACGAGCGGAAGGCCTTCGAAGGCGACAGCGTGCAGGAGCACCGCATCATCAGCCTCGACAAGGGACAGAATTTCTGCCGCTGCACCGTGTGGTACACCGGGCTGAAGCACGATGCCAAGCTGGCATCGGGCGTCGTCATACACAGCGAGGACAAGGAGAGCGTGGTGCTGGCCGACGACTACGTGGCCTATGCCGACCCCACCGACAACCCCCGCGTGAACAGCTGCCAACTCTTCGTGGCAACCCTCTACCCGCAGGGCAACGTGCAGACCGTGAACAAGCCGCTGGCACAGCCCGGGGGCGGCAACGAGGGTCACGCACTGGGCATCGTCAGCCCATACCGCGGCGAGCGCTTCACCTATTACTTCGGATCGGCATGGTCGAAGCACGACGTGCGGACCATCGACGAGTGGAAGCAGCGCATAGGCTGGACGATGCGCTCGCTGCGACAGCCCATGAAAGTGACGCTCAGCGACGTGAACTGACCGAACCGCCTCTTTCCCTCCCTTTTTCGCCGTGTACTCAGTATGTGCAGGCGAAAAAGGGAGGGAAAACTATGAAAATATAGAACAAAATGAATTTTTTCTTTCAATTTATTTGCTGTAAAAGAAAAAATGTGTAATTTTGCCACCCATTAAAGATTTTAAGGTAAAAAAGATATACACACAATGAACGACAGACTTTACATTTTCGACACCACCCTGCGCGACGGCGAGCAGGTGCCCGGCTGTCAGCTGAACACCGTTGAGAAGATTCAGGTGGCAAGGGCACTGGAGCAGCTGGGCGTCGACATCATCGAGGCCGGCTTCCCCATCAGCTCGCCCGGCGACTTCCACTCAGTGATAGAAATATCGAAGGCCGTGACGTGGCCCACTATCTGTGCCCTGACGCGCGCCGTGCAGAAGGACATCGACGTGGCCGTCGAGGCGCTGCAGTATGCCAAGCGCAAGCGCATACACACCGGCATAGGCACCAGCGACGAGCACATCAAGTACAAGTTCAACAGCACGCGCGAAGACATCATAGAGCGCGCCGTATGGGCCGTGAAGTACGCACGGCAGTTCGTCGACGACGTGGAGTTCTACGCCGAGGACGCAGGGCGCACCGACAACGAGTACCTGGCACGTGTGGTCGAGGCAGTCATCAACGCCGGGGCCACCGTGGTGAACATACCCGACACCACGGGCTACTGCCTGCCGCTGGAGTTCGGACAGAAGATAAAGTACCTCATGGACAACGTGCCCAACATCGACCGGGCCATCATCTCAACCCACTGCCACAACGACCTGGGCATGGCCACGGCCAATACCCTGGAGGGCGTGCTCAACGGCGCACGGCAGGTGGAGGTGACCATCAACGGCATAGGCGAGCGCGCCGGCAACACCAGCCTGGAGGAGATTGCCATGATACTGAAGTGCCACAAGGACATACACATCGACACCAACATCAACACCCAGAAGATATTCCCCACGAGCCGCATGGTCAGCTCGCTGATGAACATGCCCGTGCAGCCCAACAAGGCCATCGTGGGGCGCAACGCCTTCGCCCACAGCAGCGGCATACACCAGGACGGCGTGCTGAAGAACGTACACACCTACGAAATCATAGACCCCCGCGACGTGGGCATCGACGACAACTCCATCGTGCTCACCGCACGCAGCGGACGGGCCGCGCTGAAGCACCGCCTGCACATCAACGGCGTCGACGTGAGCGACGAGAAGAAGGTGGACAAGATCTACGAGAAGTTCCTGCAGCTGGCCGACCAGAAGAAGGAGGTGAGCGACGCCGACGTGCTGATGCTGGCCGGGGCCGACACTGCCGACCAGCATGCCGTCAGGCTCGACTTCCTGCAGGTGACCACCGGAAAGGGCGTGAAGAGCGTGGCCAGCATAGGGCTCGACATCAGCGGACAGAAGTTCGAGGCTGCCAGCAGTGGCAACGGACCCGTCGATGCCGCCATCAAGGCGCTGAAGCGCATCATCATGAAGACGATGACGCTGAAGGAGTTCACCATCCAGGCCATATCGAAAGGAAGCGACGACGTGGGAAAGGTGCACATGCAGGTAGAGTACGACGGACAGCTGTACTATGGCTTCGGCGCCAATACCGACATCGTCACCGCCAGCGTGGAGGCATATATAGACTGTATAAATAAGTTTAAGAAATGAATACACTGTTCGACAAGATATGGGATGCACACGTGGTGCAGAACATTACCGACGGTCCCACACAGCTGTACATAGACCGGCTGTACTGTCATGAGGTGACGTCGCCACAGGCCTTCGACGGGCTGCGGCGGCGCGGCTTGCGCTGCTTCCGACCGGAGCAGATCGTCTGCATGCCTGACCACAACACCCCCACCCACGACCAGGACAAGCCCATCAGCGACCCCGTCAGCCGCCGGCAGGTGGAGACGCTGGAGCGCAATGCGCGTGAGTTCGGGCTGACGCACTACGCCATGAACACGCCGCAGAACGGCATCATACACGTGGTGGGTCCTGAGCGCGGGCTCTCGCTGCCCGGCATGACCATCGTGTGCGGCGACAGCCACACATCGACCCACGGGGCCGTGGGAGCAGTGGCATTCGGCATAGGCACCAGCGAGGTGGAGCAGGTCATGGCATCGCAGTGCATTCTGCAGCAGAAGCCGCGCAGCATGCGCATCACCATCGACGGACGGTTGGGAAAGGCAGTGACGCCGAAGGACGTGGCGCTATACCTGATGGCGCAGCTCACCACCAGCGGAGCCACAGGCTATTTCGTGGAGTATGCAGGCGAGGCCGTGCGCAACATGACGATGGAGGGGCGGCTGACGCTGTGCAACCTGTCGATAGAGATGGGGGCACGCGGAGGCTTCATAGCACCCGATGAAATCACCTTCGAGTATCTGAAAGGCCGCGAGCATGCCCCCAAGGGCGAGGCCTGGCAGCGGGCCGTGGACTACTGGCGCACGCTGCGCAGCGACGACGATGCCGTCTTCGACAAGGAGCTGACGTTCAGGGCTGAGGACATTGAGCCCCGCATCACATACGGAACCAACCCCGGCATGGGCATAGGGATAACCGCCTCCATCCCCTCATATGAAGGGGAGGGTAAGGCGCTTGAATACATGGGGTTTAGGCCTGGCGAATGCCTGCTGGGCAAGAAGGTCGACTATGTGTTCCTCGGGGCCTGCACCAACGGGCGCATCGAGGATTTCCGGGCTTTCGCCTCCATCGTGCGTGGGCGCAAGAAGGCCCTCGGCGTGACGGCATGGCTCGTGCCCGGCTCGTGGGCAGTGCTGCAGCAGATACGCGACGAGGGACTCGACGCCGTGCTTGAAGCAGCGGGATTCGAAATCCGGCAACCGGGCTGCTCGGCCTGTCTGGCCATGAACGACGACAAGGTGCCCGCCGGAAAGCTGTGCCTCAGCACCAGCAACCGCAACTTCGAAGGCCGACAGGGCCCCGGCGCGCGGACCGTGCTCTGCTCGCCACTCACTGCGGCAGCAGCAGCGGTAACAGGCGTCATCAGCGACCCAAGAACCCTCATGTAGACATCATGTTTGTAATAGAAAGCATGTCAAGAATATGAAGCAGAAATTCAACATCATAACCAGCACCTGCGTGCCACTGCCCGTCGAGAACGTAGACACCGACCAGATCATTCCCGCCCGATTCCTGAAGGCTACCACCCGCGAGGAGAGCTTCTTCGGTGACAACCTGTTCCGCGACTGGCGCTATAGGCCCGACGGCAGCGTCAACGAGCAGTTCGTGCTCAACGACCCCACTTACGGCGGCTGCATACTCGTGGCGGGACGCAACTTCGGCAGCGGCTCATCGCGTGAACACGCGGCATGGGCCATAGCAGGATACGGATTCCGGGTCGTCGTCAGCTCGTTCTTCGCCGACATTCACAAGCAGAACGAGCTGAACAACTTCGTCCTGCCAGTACAGGTCAGCGAGGCCTTCCTGAAGGAACTCTTCAGCAGCATCAAGGCCGACCCGAAGATGCGCGTCGAGGTGGACCTGCCCGCACAGACCATCACCAACCTTGCCACCGGCAGCCAGGAGCACTTCAGCATCAACGGCTACAAGAAGCACTGCCTGATGAACGGCCTTGATGACATCGACTTCCTCATGCAGAACACGGACAAGACGATGGAATGGGAACAATGTTCAAAGCTTAATGCTCAATAATGCTCAATGCTTAACGGATAGACTATGCCCCCCCGCTATATAGAAATCATGGACTCCACGCTGCGCGACGGCGAGCAGACCAGCGGCGTGAGCTTCTTGCCACACGAGAAGCTCATGATTGCCCGCATGCTGCTGCTCGACCTGAATGTCGACCGCATCGAAGTAGGATCGGCCCGCGTCAGCGACGGCGAGA
This sequence comes from Prevotella sp. UBA3837, assembly GCA_002392835.1. Classification (GTDB taxonomy): domain Bacteria; phylum Bacteroidota; class Bacteroidia; order Bacteroidales; family Bacteroidaceae; genus Prevotella. The sequence goes on from DGHX01000149.1 coordinate 13,529, forward strand.
AGGAGGCTGTGAAGATGATCTGCCGCTACGCCCGACAGATAGGGCGCCTCGACAGCGTCGAGGTGCTCGGATTCGTTGACGGACATGACTCGGTTGACTGGCTCGCCGATGCCGGTGCAAAAACCATGAACCTTTTGGCAAAAGGCTCGCTGAAGCATTGCCGCGAGCAGTTGGGCAAGACACCCGAAGAGCACATAGGCGACATCATCAGCACGGCAGAGTATGCACAAAGCAGAGGCATCAGCGTCAACCTCTACCTCGAGGACTGGTCAAACGGCATGAAGGACTCGCCGGACTATGTCTTCCAGCTCATGGATGCACTGCACTCTTCACTCATCAGCCGTTTCATGCTGCCCGACACGCTGGGCATCATGAACCCCCTGCAGGTGGTGGAGTACTTCCGCAAGATGCTGAAGCGCTACCCCGGCACCCACTTCGACTTCCATGCCCACAACGACTATGACCTGGCCGTCAGCAACTCACTGGCAGCAGCGCTGAGCGGCGCACGCGGCCTGCACGTCACCGTCAACGGGCTGGGCGAGCGATGCGGCAACGCCCCCCTGAGCAGCGTGCAGGTCATACTGAAAGACCAGTTCAACGCCATTACCAGCATTAACGAGGAGAAGCTGCTCGACGTGAGCCGACTCGTAGAGAGTTACAGTGGCATTGCCATTGCCCCCAACCAGCCCATCATAGGCGACAACGTGTTTACACAGGTGGCTGGGGTGCATGCCGATGGCGACCAGAAGGGTGGGCTATACCACAATGCCCTGGTGCCAGAGCGCTTCGGCCGCAGGCGGGCGTACGCCCTGGGCAAGACCAGCGGGCGCGCCAACATTGTCCGCAACCTGCAGGAGCTGGGCATGCAGCTCACGGCAGAGCAGATGCAGCGTGTGACGAGGCGTATTACCGAGCTGGGCGACAGAAAGGAAGTGGTGACGCAAGACGACCTGCCCTTCATCGTGAACGACGTGCTGAAGCATGGCGTCACCGAGGAGAAGGTGAAGCTCGTCAGCTATCAGGTGTCGCTGGCATACGGACTGAAGCCACTGGCTAACGTGAAGGTGGAAATAAACGGACAGCAGTTTGAGGCACACTCATCGGGCGACGGACAGTATGATGCCTTCGTCAAGGCACTGCGGAAGATATACAAGGAATATCTGAACCGCAGCTTCCCCCTGCTGCAGAACTACGCCGTGAGCATACCACCCGGCGGGCGCACCGATGCGCTGGTGCAGACCGTCATCACATGGCAGATGGACGATGGGCACCCGCTGCGCACCCGAGGCCTCGACGCTGACCAGACCGAGGCGGCCATCAAGGCTACCATTAAGATGCTCAACATTGTGGAGAGTAAAAAAATGTAGCCCTGTTGCTTGCTTATTACAAGAATTATCATTATCTTTGCAGGCAGAAATACCAATGTAACACAGATTAAAAAACCATTCGTTACTATGAAGCTGCTCAAATTCTCTGTAATCCGCGCCATCGCCGCTCTTATCGTCGGCGTGCTGCTGTTCAAGTACGATGAAGCCGTACTCAAGGGCCTTACCATCGCACTGGGTGTCATGTTCCTCATTGCCGGCGTCGTCTCACTCGTAGGGTGGGTCAACAGTCGGCGCAAGTCTACCGCCATGCATGCCGTTGACACCAGCGGGGGAGCTGTTGCTGCAGAGCCAGAGGATGGACAGCCCATGTTCCCCATTGCAGGACTGGGCAGCCTGTTGCTGGGACTGATCCTGGCGCTGACGCGCAGCGACGAATACCTGACGTGGGCGCTCTATCTGCTGGGGGCCGTGCTCGTGCTGGGAGCGCTGAACATGCTGATGAACCTGAACGCTGCCCGGAAGATGGAACCGCTGCGTGCCTGGGTGTGGCTGCCGCCGTGTGTCATCGTCGTGGCTGCCGTCGTTGCCATGATACGCGGCATCGTGCCTGTTGAAGTATGCACCACCATCCTTGGCGTAGCTGCCATTGCCTACGCCATCCTGGAGGTCATTTACTCCATTATCCTCGGAGGAATAAGCCGACGCTACGAAAAGACGCAGGTGCAGGTGCGGCGTGCTGCCGAGAAGCAGGTGGTACCGGCTGAAAAATTCGACGAGGCAGAGACTGTATAATGCTTAATGCTTAATGCTAAATGGCCTTGGCTAAGCATTAAGCATTATGCATTATGCATTAAGCATTAAGCATTAAGCATTAAGCATTAAGCATTAAGATTAAGCTTGCGCTTACTGTACAATCTTGAAGCGCACGCGGAAGGAACGCTCATGCTCGTCCCAGTTGGTGCCGAGCAGTTCGAATCGTCCTATCTGTGCCGTGGAGCGCACATGGCGCCCTATGCAGGGACATACGTCGTAGTCGCCGATGCGCACCAGGCGTATGGCGTCGCTGGCGTCGTCGGGCAGCCGGTCGGCTGACACCTCTGGGGGCAGGTCGCTGCGGCTCACCACCTCGAAGGTGACGGGCAGGTCTTGGTCGATGAGCTCGTTCATCCGGCGCTCTATCTCCTTCTCCTCCTTGCGGTCGGGCTTGTGGTCGAGGTGGAAGCTCATCTTGCTTTTCTTACGCTCGACGTGGGCGTTGTAGCTGCGCTCACAGCCGAACATGCGCTGCATGGTCTGGTTGAGCAAATGCTCGGCTGTGTGCGCAGGGGGAAACTCGTCTTTGTTGTGGTCGTTGAACTGAATGTCGTCGGTCATATTGTGTGTGCTATTTTGTTTGCAACTGTAGCTTCACTGCCTTCATGCCGGGTGCCGTGGCACTGAGCGTGACGTTGCCTGGCTGGCGCGTGGAGCGCAGTATGACGGTGCAGGTGCCGTTATAGAGTCGGCGCGTGTTGCCCACGGTGAGCTCTTCGGAATTGATGTCGCCATTGATGACACCCACGATGGTGGCTTCGCCCTCTACGCTGAAGGTGACGGTCTGGTCGGTGGTCTGCACGCGGCGCCCCTTGCTGTCGAGTGCGGTGATGAGCACATGGTGCAGGTCCTGACCATCGGCATGCCAGTAGTCGGCATTGGCGGGCGACTTCTTTGTCAGCGGCGGCAGGTCGGCCTGAGCCGTCAGCTTCTTGGCCTCGCCGGTGGTCTCTATGCGGTGGCGGGCTACCACCTTACCGGCTGTGCGGGCCACGGCCTCGAGGGTGCCGCGCTGATAGGGCACGTCGTCCCAGCGTATCTGGTTGCGCATCTTGGCGTTGGCGATGTCGTTCTTCTTCGTGCCGAGGCTGCGCCCGTTGAGCAGCAGCTCCACCTCGTCGGCGTTGGTATAGGTGATAAGCTGCAGCTGCTGTCCGTCGACGCGGTTCCAGTGGTCGCTCATGCCGTCGTTGCCGGTCTGCACGCCGTTCCACATCTGGTCGCCCTTGCGGTCGATGACGGCGATGTGCACCGTGGGCTCGTCGGGCAGGAAGAAGCTCTTCATGTAGTATGCCTTGGGCTTGGGCTGCAGGTCGATGTTGAACACGCCCTGGCTCCAGCCCTTGGCGGGCCATCCCTGGCTCTCGCCTAAGTAGTCGATGGCTCCCCAGTAGGCGAGGCCCATGACGCGGTCGAGGTTCATCTCGAAGTAGTTCTGACCCATGCCCGAGACGTTGGCCTCGCTCTGGTAGAAGGTCATCCAGGGGAAACGCCGCCCGTCGCCGGGGAAGTACATGTAGCGGTAGTTGTACGACTGGAAGTCGGTGAGCATGGCCAGGTCGCAGGGCAGCGAGTCGGTCTGCCAGTTGCGGTAGCGTGGGTGCATGGCCACGGTGACGCTGCGTGTGCTGTCGTAGCGGTCGAGCAGGGTGCGCATGAGACGGTACATGGTGACGCCGAAGTCGTTGAAGGGCTGGTTGGGGTCTTGCTGCAGCTCGTTGCCCAGGCTCCATGCCACGACGGAGGGGGAGTTGCGGTCGCGCTTCACCCATTCGGGCACGTCCGTCTGCCACAGCTGCTCGAAGGGCACGCGTCCGCCGGTGTGCTGGCGTGTCCACTTGTCGTACAGCTCGTCGACGACCAGTATGCCGTACTTGTCGCACAGTTCGATGAACTCACGGCTGTAGGGGTTATGGCTGGTGCGTATGTGGTTGATGCCGAACGATTTCATGAGCTGTATGCGCTTCTCTATGGCGCGCGGATAGGCGGCGGCGCCGAGTGCTCCCAGCGAGTGATGGTTGGCATAGCCCTTCAGCAGCACTTTGCGGCCGTTGAGGCGCAGGCCGAAGTCGGGGCCTATCTCCACGGTGCGTATGCCGAAGGTGGTGCAGGCCTGGTCGGAGATGGTGCCGTCGGCGTTCAGCAGCTCAGCGCGCAGTGTGTAGAGGTTGGGGGCTTGTGTGTCCCACAGCTGTGGGTTGTCTATGGGCAGGTCTTTCAGCAGCAGCGCCTCCTGTGTGCGGGTGCCGCGGTGGCGGTTCACGTCGGTCGTCTGATCGTAGACTACCTGCCCGTCGGGAGCTGCGATAGTCACTCTGACACGTGCGGCTCCGCGCGTGCGGTTGGTCAGCTCTGCAGAGAGGCTTACATATTTATTATCGCGCGTGGTGACGTACAGCGGGTGCCGTCCGAAGTAGAGGTCGCTGCCTGTGGCTACGAGCCTGACGCTGCGTATGAGGCCTCCGCCGGTGTACCAGCGCGAGTTGCCGGGCTCGCGGGTGTCGGCCATGACGGCAATGACGTTCTCCTGACCTGTCTTCATCTTGCCCGTGACGTCAATCTCGAAGCCTACGTAGCCGTAGTCGGTGCCGCCGATGCGCTGTCCGTTGAGGTAGACGTCGGCGGTGTACATGATTCCGTCGAACTGCAGCAGCAGGCGTCGCCCGCGCAGTGAGTCGGCAGGGGTGAGGTGCAGGCGGTACCAGCCCTGTCCCATCTCCTTGAAGCCGCGGCTTGAGAGTCGGCTCTTGATGTTGGCAGCGGGGTCGCTGGCGTCGCCCTTCTCGTTGGCAGCGGGAGCCACCCAGGGCTGTTCAATCTGGAAGTCGTGGGGCACGTCGACGGCGCGCCACTGGCTGTCGTCGAGGGATGGGCTTTCTGCTTGTGCCACCTGTCCGGCATGGAATCGCCAGCCGAAGTTCAGGTCCTGTACAGTGCGCTGGGCCTGTGCACCCAGGGCTGCTGCCAGCAGTAGCAGTGGAAGAATGGTCTTTTTCATTGTCGTTATTTGTTTTTAGTAGATGATTTTCTTGATGCTGCCATCGCTCTGCCTGACGATGCTCATTCCAGGCAGGGGCGACTGGGTGGCGAGCCCGCCCATGGTGTAGTAGCGCACGGGGGCCGCTGCCTGACCTTCTGTGCTGCCTATGCCGGCGGTGTCGAAGGCCATGCCGTGTATGGTGAGGTCGCTCAGGCAGACGGTCTTGCCCGTGGCGGCCGAGCCGTACCAGGGGTAGAGACGCAGCAGCAGCTGCTGTCCGGGCTGCAGGGTGATGACGGGCGTTGCCCTGACCCACTGCATGTTGTTGGCCGGCATGTTCTTCATCTCGAAGATGGTGGTGCGCGTCTGGAAGTCGTCGGTAGAGTAGTATATGTGCGAGCACATGCCGTTGCCGCCGCATCCGCATACGAAGAGGCTCAGCTCGTCAATCTTCAGCACGGTGCCCTCGGCAGCCTTGATGCCCCATTGCACGTAGCGCGTGGGGTTGTCGTCAATCTCGCCGTCGGGCCATGCGTCGCCCGTGAGCAGGTTGCGCTGCGTCTTGCGCGTAGCGTCGTATCCGGTCCACTCGGGCCAGGTGGTGTTGGCGTTTGGGGCACTGTAGCGCTGCACGTACATGCCCTGCCAGGTCTGTGGCACCACGGTGGCAGGCCCCTTGAGCTGGCAGTCGTCGCTGCTCTCCAGTCGCCAGTAGGCCTGTACCTCGGTACCTCCCTCCAGGGTGACGGCAGTGGCGGTGACGGGGATGCTGATGGTCTTGCCCCCCTGTTCAACGCTGATGGTGCCTGTGGTGACGCCGTTCTGCGTGAGTGTCAGCTGGGCGTAGAAGGTCTTGACGAGCGTCGAGGCGCTGTAGCTGCAGCTGATTGCTGACTGCCACGTCTTCTGGTCGAAGCTGAGGCTGATGCCCTCTGAGGCCGTGATGCTGACGGTGCCGCTCTCGGGGCTCAGTCCGAAGCCGCTGATGGTCAGCTCGCGGCTGAGCGTCTGCCCCTTGTAGGCCTGTCCGAAGTCGGCGTTGGCTGGCGATACCGACAGGTCGGTGGGCAGCACGATGTCATCGGCCAGTATGCCCTGTGCTTTCATCAGCGCTGCGCACTCGCGTGCCACGAGCAGTGCTCCGGTGGCGTTGTAGTGTGTGGAGCCTGTCCCGTCGAAGAGCAGCTCGTGGCACTTGCTGTCGCCATAGCGCTCGTAGAGCGTGGCAGTGGCAGCGGTGAGGTCGACGAAGCTGATGCCTTTCTGCTGTGCCACCAGCTGCGACTGCCAGGCATAGTCCATGGTGTGGTCGGTGGCAGGCAGCTTGGGGCCGTCCTTAGGGCCGTCGGCAGTGAGCACCTGATAGCCATCGCCCAGGTCGTGGCGTCCGTTGCGGCGTATCTTCCCGCCTGAGAAGTAGGCACGGCAGACGGGCGAGCAGATGACGGGCGTTGCGCCCATGGCCAGCACCTCGTCGACAATCTTGCCCAGGTATTCCTTATAGGTGGTCGTGGGAACGGTGCCGCGCAGGTCGCAGGCGTCGGCTGCCGCCTGGTCGCCCTTGCTCAGGTAGTAGTCGCGCAGGGCATATCCGTCCATGCCGTTGTGCTTCTCGTCGTTGTGCGCAAAGGTGATGATGACGTAGTCGCCCGGCTCCACGTTCTTCTTGGCCGTCTGCCACAGCTCCTCATATCCCCCACGCGAGTCGCGCCCGCCGCGGGCGTAGTTCACGCTGGTCCATCCGTTGGTGAGGAACATTCCGAAGTACATGCCCCAGCCACGGGTGATGGTGGCCGACTCCTCGTAGTTGGCCATGGTCGAATCGCCCAGCGTGTGCACCTTCTTGCAGTAGCCCGCAGGTGCCAGCAGCAAAGCCGCCAAAAGCAAGACTATCGTCTTTCGCTCGAGCTTGCTCGCTTCGCTTGCGAAGAACTCCTTTAACTCCTTTAACTCCTTTAACTCCTTCAATATCATTGCCTATTCTATGATGATGTTTACGTTGTCCTTGGTGATGTTTTTGCTGTACTGGAAGGTGGCGTCCTTCTTGGCGCGGATGAAGATGTCCTTCAGGTGAATGCCGTCGATGGGCATCTCAGGCAGTCCGTTGAACTCCATGGCCAGTCCGGCATTGCTGCAGATAACGTTGCGTATGTCGATGTTGCGGAAGATGGGGGTCTCTTCCGTCACGGGTACGGCAGGCACCTCGGTGGTCTGCTGTTGGCCGCTGGCCAGTACCTCGGCCACTGACTTGCCGCCATAGTACATGTTGAAGGTGAGGGCATAGGTCTTGATGTCGTTCATCGAGATACCATCGATGTAGATGTTCTCCACCAGTCCGCCACGTCCACGTGTGCTCTTGAAGCGCAGGCCTACGTCGGTGCCCAAGAACTGGCAGTCGCGCACCATGATGTTGCGCACGCCGCCGCTCATCTCCGAGCCTACCACAAAGCCTCCGTGTCCGGCAAAGACGGTGCATCCGCTGACCACGACATTCTCGCAAGGACGACCGCGGCGCCGGCCATCGGCATCCTTGCCGCTCTTCAGGCAGATGCCGTCGTCGCCGGCATCGAACTTCGAGTTGACGATGAGCGCGTTGCGGCATGACTCCAGGTCCAGGGCGTCGCCGTTCTGGGCGTAGGCGGGGTTGCGTGCCAGCACTCCGTCGATGATGATGTTTTCGCACATCAGCGGGTGCAGGTTCCAGGCAGGCGAGTTCTGGAAGATGACGTCCTGCAGCAGCACGTTCTTGCAGCCCACGAGGCTCACCATCACCGGTCGCAGGAAGCGCTTGATGTCCTGCCACTGGGCCTCGGTCATCTCGCCGCCGGGCACGTTCATCTTGGCATTCTGCTCGGCGCGGGCGAAACCCTCGGAGGGCACCCAGTAGTTCTTATCGCGCAGCACGCCTCCGGGCTGGGCGGTCAGCGTCTTCCACTGGCTGTCGGTCACCTTGGCCCGCTTCAGCGGACGCCAGTACTGGCCGTTGCCGTCAATGGCACCATGGCCGGTGATGCTGATGTTCTCCTGGCCTACGGCACTGATGGGCGACTGGCAGCGGCGTGTGTCGAGTCCCTCGAACGATGTGTGAACGAGCGGATAGAGATTCTCGTCGGCGGCGAACTGGATGACGGCGCCATACTCCAGGTGCAGGTCTATGTTCGATTTGAGCACGATGGGGCCGGTGAGCCAGATGCCGCGCGGCACCACCAAGCGACCGCCTCCCTGAGCCGACAGGGCCTCAATGGCACGTGCAAAGGCATCGGTACACAGCTGGCGGCCGGTGCCGTCAGCACCAAAAGCAGCAAGCGACAGTTGGCGCTGGGGAATGACGGGGGCACTCACCTCGGGCATGCTGAAAGGCAGATCCGTGGTGTACTTCTTGTAGGGGTTCTCTGCGCTGGCTGTCAGGCCGATGAAAGCCAGCAGTAATAGGATAGTCCTGTTTTTCATGTTTTGTTTTGTTGTTAGTACTTGGTAGTTGGTATTCTTCTTTTAGTTTGCACGTGCAAAGATACATAAAAATTTTTGATTATACAGCTATTTTTGAAATGAAATAAATGAAATAAATGAAAAAACCATATAAATACAGGGGGTTCCAGCGATTTCACACCCGAAACATACCCGGGAGACATCTGGCTTATACTGCCCCATGCTACATGCAGCCCTGCCGTGAGGAAGGGCTGCATGTAATATTAATGAGTATTCAAGTTTCGCATTCGCTCAACTTGGGGGAGTTAAAGGGAGTTAGGGGGAGTTAAAGGACATTACCTTTTTCCCTCCAATCTACCAAGGAGCGGAATTATCAGGGAAAGAACTATTGTCCTTTAACTCCCTCTAACTCCCTTTAACT
>DGHX01000149.1:22560-35388 GCA_002392835.1 Prevotella sp. UBA3837
CTCCCCAACTTGCGAAAGTTGAGTGCATTAAGCATTAAGCATTGAGAAGCTTGGGATGTCGCTCAGGAACTCATAGCTCTGGTGCTCATAGTCCATGCGGCAGCAGTAGTGCTGCAGGCCGTTGCTGACCACCAGGTAGTCAACGTGCAGCAGCATGTTGTAAACCGTAATCTGGTTGAACACCCGCTGCGTGATGCTCACCTCCGGCTTCTTGTATTCAATAATCATCTGCGGTTGCAACACCTTATTATATAATACGGTGTCGCACCGCAGCTTCTTTTGCCCTATGCGCAGCTCCAGCTCGTTGGCCAGCAGCCCCCGGGGGTAGCCCTTCTGCTCCACCAGGAAGTGCACAAAGTGCTGGCGCACCCACTCCTCGGGCGTCAGCGCCACGTAGCGGCGGCGCAGGAAGTCGAAAATCTCGCGCTTGCCGTCCTGCTCGCGCAGCCGCACGGCGAAGGGGGGTAGGTTCAGGTCGTTCATCATAAGTGGATTAGCCGTCTTTGACGGCAAAGTTACAAAAAAACGAGGGAAATGCAAAAGAAAAGCCCACTTTTCTTTTCTGTGTCGCAAAAAAATAGTATATTTGCAACCTAAAACTAAGAATACCGATGCCCATCTTCACCAAGATAAAGAAGAGCGACACGGAGAACACCCGCCACTGGGACCGCCTGGTGACGCAGTTGGCCGAGCGCAATGTCATTCCAGTCATAGGACCGGAATGGCTGGTTGACGATGCCCGCGGCACCAACCCTCACCGCATACTGATAGACGACCTGGCAGAGGCATACGAGCTGCAGAGCCACCCGACGACCTTCTCGGAGCTGCTCTACGACAGGGATTTCCCCGCCGACGAGCGCAAGAATATCTACGCCATGCTGGGCGAAGCCTTCAGCCAGCCGTTGTTCCAGCCATCGCAGCTGCTGCTGCGGCTGCTCCAGACGAAGCGCTTCCCGTTCGTCATCACCACCTCGTTCACACCCATCGTGGAACAGGCCATGCGGCAGGTGTGGGGCGACAGCCTGCGCGTGATGACCTTCTGCAACGACCCCTCGCACAACGACGACATCAAGAAACGGTCGGAGATAGATATTCCCACCGTGTACTACATGATGGGGCGCGTGTGCGCGTCGGAGCGGAAGTATGTCGTCACCGACTATGACATGCTCTGCTTCTGCCGGTCATGGCTCAGCTCAGTGGAGCGGCCGCAGAACCTCACCGCCGAGCTGCAGGACAAGTATCTGCTGCTGCTGGGCAATAACTACGGCGACTGGCTGAGCCGCTTCGTGTGGTTCGCACTGAAGCAGCGCCTGGAAAGCCAGCCTGTGGGACTGGTGGTCGACTCGCTCTCCGACGACAGCCTGCTGCAGTTCATGCGACGCATCGACGTGTTCGCACAGAGCAACCCCGGCGCCGTGCTCGACAAGATGGACCAGCTGCTGACAGAACGCGAGGAGGCCATGGCCGACGCCCGATTCAGCAAGCCGAAAAAGGGCACCGACGTGTTCATCAGCTATTCAAGGGCCGACGCCGACGTGGCCCTCCAGCTCTACAACCAGCTCACAGAGCGGGGGCTGAACGTATGGTTCGACCGCAACAGCCTGGGCTATGGCACCGACTTCATGAGCGAAATCATAGAGGCCATACGCACCACGAAGCTGTTCGTGCCCTTACTCACACACAACATCGAGGCACAGAAGAACGAATACCACCCCTACCGTACAGAGTGGCAGACGGCTGCAGAGCGTGCCATGGGCTACGGACGCACATTCATCATGCCCGTATGCGAGCAGGGATTCGACTTCTACGGCAGTAACGTGCCCGACGCACTGAAGTCGCACAATGCCTTCACCTATCAGCAACAGCAACTGCAGTTCGCACCGCTCATCGACGAGATACAGAAGCAGCTGTACAGCCTGTAAAAACTTTACGACCATGGAGAAGGAACCACGCACAGCAACACAACGCAAGAACCCATGGAAGGGGCTCGACTCCTATCAGGAGTCGGAGAAGCTGTATGGCCGCGACGAAGAGGTGGAGGTGCTGATGAGCCGCATAGAATATAATGTGCAGACCGTCGTCTACGGCCACTCGGGCATAGGCAAGTCGTCGCTCATCAAGGCCGGCATCTTCCCAAAGGCACGGCAGGCAGGCATGATGCCCGTCAGCATCCGCCTGGTGCATACCACCGACAAGAGCCAGCCGTCGGAACCCTACATGGAGCAGATACGCAAGGCCGTCGATGACGAGCTGCAGCGGATGGGCGGCGGCTGTCAGGAACTGGTGCCGAGGGTGCCGGGACATGACGAGACGCTGTGGGAGTATCTGCACCGACATCGCTTCACCGACGCGGCGCAGGCACCACTCAGGCTGCTGCTGGTGTTCGACCAGTTTGAGGAGATTTTTACTCTTGAGAAAGACCACCGACGTGTGGAGCAGTTCTTTGCCCAGCTGGCCGACGTGCTGAACGGCGTGATGCCCGACTACCTGAGCACCGCACAGCCGACCACGACGGCAGCGGCCGCTGACAGCGTGGCCAGAGGGAACATCTTCGCTGGCATCAAGAACAGGGCGCACGGCGGAAAGAGCGGATATGTACAGCAGGATGACTTCAGGTTGGTGTTCTCACTGCGCGAAGACTACCTGTCGTACCTGGAGCGCAACACCGCTTACATTCCCTCGATGAAGCTGAACCGCTACTGCCTGCAGACCATCAACGAGGAGCAGGCTGCCAGCATCATCATGGAACCCGTGCCGGGACTGGTGAGCAAGGAGGTGGCACAGCTCATCATAGAGAAAGTGACCGGCGAGACCGACTTCCACCTGGACGGCAGGCCCAGCATCTTCGTCGACGCAGCCATACTGTCGCTATACCTCAGCAGCCTGTACAACCGCATGCCCGAAGAAGCCACCGCCATTACCGCTGACATGGTGAACACCTTCGGCGACAACATCATACAGGACTTCTACCTCGAAACTATAGAGGACATCAGCCCCAGGACCATAGAGTACCTGGAAGACAACCTGCTGAACAGCGAGGGACGGCGCGAGAATGTGTCGGTGTACAATGCCAAGCACCTGGGCGGCGTCACCGACGACGAGCTGTCGCTGCTGTGCGAGCAGCGGCGGCTGCTCAGGCGATTCTACTACGGCGGCGACATGCGGCTGGAGTTCATACACGACATACTGTGCCCCGTGGTGAAGGACCGCCGCGACATCAGGCAGATGCTGCGGCTGCAGGAGCGCGAGCTGAAGCGCATCCACCAGGAGGAACAGGAGAAACGCCGACAGCTGGAGCAGAAGGCGCAGGCCGACCGCAGGCGATATCGCAACTGGCTCGTCACCAGCGGAGTCATGCTCGTCGTGTTCGCAGCACTGTGGTTCTACAGCTACTACATGGACGAGATGACATGCACGTGCTACTACAAGTCATTCGTGCAGCGCTACGGATGGCCAGTGGGGGTGGGCGAGGAACTCAGTCGGAGCGAGGCCGAACGGCTGGCCGTGAGCTACAAGCTCACCAGGAAGGGGCACCGGTCTGGCAGGCCCTTCACCAAGGTGGAGGTGGTGAGCACCGACGGCGACCTGCTGCACAACAACAAGCGGTCGCCACTGGTGGGGCTGAGCGAGATGAGCGACCAGGGAGCCAGGCGATTCGGGGCGCTGATGAACAGTACGAAGTACTATAAATACTACTCCACGGAAAACAACGATACGGTGCTCGTCACCAAGTATGAGGCACTGGACAACAACAACCGCATACTGTATGTGGTGACATACTTCAACCCTGTGGAGGAACGCGAGAACACCGACGGCGTGGTGAAGTCGTCATTCGTGTGGGCAGTGGTCACCGATGCCAACGGCACACCTCTCCCCATGCGCGACAACGGAGCCGACCGCATGCAGGTGTTCCTCGACGGCAGGGGAATGGAAGAGAAATACATGTTCTTCGACGAGAACGGAATACCCAAGCTGAACGACCAGGAGTGCTACGGATATCGCATGCACTACGACCTGCAGAACAGAACCGACACCGTCTGGGGGCTGGACCCCTTCAGCGAGGACGAGTACATGGAGCTGCGCTCCTACGGCGAGAACACCACTGTGTACTGCTACTACGATGCACAGGGGAAACCCATCAACCACAAGAAGTTGCGCTACCACAAGCGGGTGGAGACGGCCGACGAAAAAGGCAACATCGTCAGGAAAGAGTACTACGGCACCGGAGGACAGCCCGTCGACAACAGGCTGCGATCGTCGGTGGCCACTTTCGCATACGATGAGCTCAACCGTGTGTCGGCCACCTACGACTACGACGCCGCAGGACAGCCATACACGCAGAACCCCAAATACTATGCGCACAGGGAATACCAGTACATAGGCAACACCCTCGACAAGCTGACTGAGAAGGGATTCAGATGGAACCCCGACAAGCAGCAGATGGTAGAGGTGTTCAGCTATGAGGCCAAGCTGTACGGAAGCGTGGTGGAGTACACCACCATCAACCGAGAGAAGGATACGTACATCATGAAGCGAATGGAGCATAATGAGGAGGCGGAACCCGTGTCGGTGTCCTACTACGGAAAGGACGACGTACCGGTCTTCGACAGCATCGATAACTTCTCGAAGCATATCATAGAGCGAAGCCTCAAGGAGAACGGACAGACCATCGTCGTGCACCGCTACTATGATGTCGACGGGTCGCTGTACTCAGCACCCGACCAGCGGGAATATGCCATCGACTCGTGCACGTACAGCCAGAAGAACCTGCTGCTGAGCCGAGTGTGCTACGACCGCGACACCCTCATCGTACACTCACAGGGCTATGAGTACAAGGACGGAATAGAGGTGGCTCGCTATGCAAGGGGCATACACGGAAACCCCATACGATGCCCGCAATGGGAGCGCGACGGACTGTGCTACTACCGGCTGCAGAGCGTCAGGTCGAAGGCCGACGCACTGTCGTATGTCAAGCCGGTCAACGAGTACGGAGGAACGTCGTGGGCCTACGTCGGCAACGACCCCTACGGCATGCTGGAGCACAGGGGACAGAAGTACACCACCGACCGAATGGGCAGCAACTGGATGAAGGAGACCATCACCACCGTATATGCCGACCACATACCTTCATCGGCACAAAGCGTGGTGTATGTGCACCTGAAGATGCACGGGTCGAAGGCCGAGGCCGCAGGGCTGAAAGACGGCGACCTGCTGATAGCTGCCGATGAGTGGATCTACGACAAGGCACCATCGGCACAGAACGCCAACGACGTGTGGAGCCGCATAGGCAGAAAGACCGTCGCACTGACACTGCTGCGCTACGACCTTACAGCGAAAAGCTGGCAGACAATCAGCATCAGTGTTCCTGCATTCCAGGGCACATGGGGCTGCGAAATATACGACGTCTATTATACGGATGAAGAATATAATGAATTCTTAACGGCGCTATCAAATGGCAAACACCAAGAGCAATAACCTGAAAATGCTGCTCATAGAGCGTATCAGTCACACCGACGACGAGGCATTGCTGCAGCAGTGTCTGCAGGTGTTGGCTGTGGAGACAGAGAAAGGCCGAGAAAGCCATGAGGGCGACGAGATAGTAGAACATCAGACCGTGGCCGGGCAGATGCATGCCCCGCTCAGCGACAAGCGCCTGCTCATGAACTCAGCGCTGGGCATACAGATGAAGGAAGCCGCGGCTGAGGAACCGGCGGCACTGCCACAATCCTCCGCCGCACTGACACAATCCTCCGCCGCACAGCCACAAGACCCAGCAGCGCATGCCGCCGACGGAACCGGGGCGGTGGCCGAGGACAAGGGACGCCGTATCAAAGGCAAAGGGAGCGGATGGACAGTAGGCGCACTGCTGGGCATGCTGGCCATAGCCGCCGGAACAGCATTGCTGTCGCCATTCTGGGGCAATGCAGACCACGATGGAAACCAAAAGACGGTGGCTGCAGACTATTGCACCTTTACCGTGGCCGACGTGCAGTTCAACATGGTAAGGGTAGAGGGCGGAACATTCACCATGGGAGCCTTGCCCAACGAGCTGCCGGAGGCTGACAGCGACGAGTCGCCGGCACACCAGGTAACGCTTTCGTCATACTACATAGGAGAGACGGAAGTGACACAGCAGCTGTGGAAAGCAGTCATGGGAAGCACCGTGCAGGCTGCCGATGGCGACCGCCACCCCATGAAGAACGTCAGCTGGGACGACTGCGTGCAGTTCGTGGAAAAGCTGAGCGCAATGACAGGGCAGCCCTTCACCCTGCCCACCGAGGCCCAATGGGAGTTCGCCGCACGTGGCGGACTTGGCAGCCACAACTATCTGTATGCAGGCAGCAACAATGTCGACGATGTGGCATGGTACTCGGCCAATAGCTGGGACAAAGGAAAGGGAAACCCGGGCTTCGGCAACCACGAGGTGGCCACAAAAGCCCCCAATGAGCTCGGACTGTACGACATGTCCGGGAATGTGTGGGAGTGGTGCCTCGACTCATACGGCAAGTACACTACTGAACCACAGACCGACCCCAAGGGAATAGAAGGCAAGAAAACGTCCTTCAAGGTGAACCGTGGCGGATCGTGGGACTACATAGCCAACAGCTCCAGGACAAGCAACAGAAGAAACCGCACACCTGATTTCAGGAACTTCAACCTGGGGCTGCGTCTCGCACTGCCCGACGGACAATATAAATAATGTGTATGGCAGATAATAAAAGCATTAGTTATAATAGTATCATGGACGACCTGCGGGCCGGCCGTTACCTGCCCGTGTACTACCTGCACGGCGAAGAGTCATATTATATAGACAAGATTTGCGATTACATAGCCGAGCATGCGCTGCGGCCCGAGGAGCGCGACTTCAACCAGACCATCATGTTCGGCAGCGACGTCACAGCTTCGCAGGTGGCCGATGCCGCCCGCCGCTACCCCATGATGGCCGAGCGACAGGTGGTCATCGTCAAGGAAGCACAGAACATCAAGCAGACCGATGCCTTGGAGAAGTACATGAAGCAGCCCATGAAGAGCACCGTGCTCGTGATGTGCCACAAGAACGGCAAGATTGACGGCCGCAAGCGCGAATATGTGAAGGCCATACAGCAGGCCGGCATACTCTTCGAGAGTCAGAAGCTGCGCGACCGCGACCTGCCGCACTTCATCGAGAACTACCTGCAGGCACGACAGGTGCCCATCGACCCAAAGTCAACGCAACTCATAGCCGAGGCGATAGGCGCCGACCTGAGCCGGCTCACCAGCGAACTCGACAAGGTGCTCATCTCGCTGCCTGCCAACGACCGCAGGGTGACACCGCAAGTGGTGGAAGACCAGATAGGGGTGAGCAAGGACTTCAACGGATTTGAGCTGCGCGACGCCATCGTAAATCGCAACATTTTTAAGGCAAATCAGATAATCAATTATTTTGACAAAAATCCAAAGGCAGGAAGCATCTATTCTTTTCTCCCGTTGCTGTTTAATTACTTCCAGAACCTGATGATCGCTTATTATGCACCACAGCGACAAAGCCAGGAGGGGGTAGCACAGTGGTTGGGACTGAAGTCACCATGGGGTGCCAAGGACTACATGACGGGCATGAGAAATTACTCAGGAGTAAAAGTGCTGCAAATAATTGGCAAGATACGCGAAATTGACGCCAAGAGCAAGGGACTGGACAACCCCAACACACCTCCTGGCGAGCTGATGAAGGAACTTATTTTTTACATCCTACACTGAGAAAACGGCTTTTTCCTACTGTTTTTCTTCCAGAACGAGCACTCCCCAGGAGTGCTTTTTTTTGCCGAAAAAGCCCATGTACACAAGCCTTTCAGGCAAAATAACCCCCTTCAAAACTCGAAAATTTTGAGCTTTCAAAACCCTCGTGCAGAATTTTCCAGAAATGGCGATTTTCCCTCTTTTTGCCCTCCCGAAATTTAGCTTTAGCATTCTTTAGCGTTTTAATAATTGAACTTTTAGAATGTAAACCGCATAATACGATGTGGAGTATTTGAATATTTGATATTTAAAATCTCAAATCAACAGCATCTTTTAATCGTTTAAATATTTAAAACAGCAAATTTGAATTGCTGATTTAAAATTCTGAATTAATAAATATACAGTGTACGTTTACTGGTAATACATTATTGAAAATCAGCTTTTTAATGTGTTGTTTCTACATTTTTGTTCAGTGTTGGCTGGGGCGAAAAGAGAAAATGTTTGCATATTGGCATCATTATTGACTGATAGCCTATAATTATCTGTTTTAAAGTCTGATATTTATAAATAGTCCTTCTATTAACGCTTTTAGTTGGTATGAGACTTTAAAGTTTACATTCCTAATTATTCACATACTAATAGTAGAACTTTGTAGTTTGGTTTTGTTATTTGAATTTCGATATTTAAACTTTTAAACCGCAAATTTCTTCTTTAAATTCTTGCACGGTTCAAAAAAATGATTTACCTTTGTAAACTCAAACAAAAATGCAAAAAATATGGCTGAAGCACCCATGCAAGACATGAAAGACAGGATCAGACAGATAATGGAGTCGCAGCACATGACCCAACAGGTCTTTGCTACCTTCATCGGTACCACTGCCGGAACGCTCAGTGGTATCTTCAATGAGCGCACCAAACCGACGCTCAACATTGTTGAATTGATAAAAAAGAAAATTCCTGACATCAACACCGACTGGCTGATGTTTGGCACCGGTTCCATGTATTTGTCGTCCTCCCCTCACCCTGGTGCAGGCACTGATCAGTCTCAGGGCGGCTCACAGGGGCTGCCAGCGGCAAATCTGTCAGCCACCTCATCAGGTGTCCCTACCGAGCCTCTCATTGACTTCGGAGCGCCTTTCAATTCTGGACAGCAATTTGGCGGTCAGACAGCCACCGCAGGAAAAGGTGTACAAAATACACCGCAGACTATTGTCCGTGAGGAGATAAAATTTATTGACAAACCAGCGCGTCGTGTCACTGAGATAAGAGTTTACTACGATGACCAGACATGGGAGAGTTTTGTGCCCTCGAAAAAGTGATTTTTCATCCTTCCATGTACTGTTATTTGTATGTTTCGTACGATGCGAGCGCATTGGGGCATTGAAACGGCCTGCCCGACCTGCCCAGCGCCTGCTCGACCGGATTTGTAACCTGCTCGACCGGATTTGTAATATTTGTAATCCGGTCGCACTGAGTATAAGCATTTGAAATGCAATAATAATAATCGGACTACAAGTCCTTATATTCATAGCGGTCGGATTGCAAATCCGACCGAGCATGCGAGCTGGTTCCGGCCGAGCAGGATGTTGGGCGACCCCTATAGGGTCGATGTTTCCCGACACGCTTATCCGAGGGTGCTCGCTACGCTCGTACCCCCGATTATTGAGCGGCGACGCTTTCAGCGTCTTTCAACCGCACAGGTCGAAATTTTATGGTGCTATGGCCGTGGCAGCAGCTGAATGGCGCTGACGCTCTCTCCTGGTGCCTTCTCGGCTTCTCGTGGCAGGTAGACGGGGGCCTGGGGCTGTAGTGGCAGGATGCGCAGCTCAAGCTCTGTGGTGCCCTCGGGAAGTCGCCACAGCCCATAGAGGAAGGGACGCCCGTAGTAAAAGTTGTCGGCTACCAGCCGTCCGTTGGCGTAGAGGCGGGCGCAGTCGCCGCGATACGTAATGCTGAGCAGGCCCTTTTGCTGTGCAGCGGCCTCTGCGGCGTCATGCTGTGCAGCGTCCTGCAGCGTAGCGGCCTCCTTTGGCACGGTGATTCTGTAGACTGCCGCCTGCTCCCAGTCGCTCTCCGATGGTGCCTCGGCTACCTTCGCCTTGCCTTTTACTATCTTTCGCAGTGCTCCGGCGTCCTTCACCTTGCTCCATGTAGCAGCCACGCCAGTTCCTTCTTCTGTGGTTTCTTCAAGGAACAGGTGCTCGGCGTCTTGCTGTGTCAGCAGGTATATATTATTATAGATAGGTGTGTCCTTTCCCTTGGGTTTCACGTTCTTCAGCGTCTTTCCGTTTGTCAGGGCTATCGTGGTGGGGATGCCCTCCACCTGCATCATGTAGGTCTTGCCCTCACGGCGTGCCACGAGCTGTGCTGTGGCGAACCTGATGCCGTCGATGTTCACTGGGAAGATGGCCACGCATCCGGCCGGGATGGTGATGCGCGGCAGGCTCACGCCGCATGCCGCGAGCTGTACGCCCTTCTTTGCCGTGAGGCTGGCAAAGCGCTCATAGTTGTTGACGAAGATGAAGGCGCTGTTGCCCTTTTCCCTTACGGCCCACCGCAGCGCGTCGTCCTGTCCTTGCTTCAGGTCCTGCGGCGACCGGAAGCTGGCCTCCATCGGTGCCAGCAGCTCGCCATAGTCGTGCATGAACAGGTGCAGGGGGCGCAGCATGTAGTACTGCGGATAGGTCTGCCCGAACTCGCCGAGCGGAGCCTGGAAATCGTAGGTGCACACAGGCATGTCGTTGTTGGCCGTGCCTGGCGATGTCTGCACCTCGTTCAGCGTGTGCTGCCGTCCCTCGGGGTTGGTTCCTCCGTGGTACATGTAGTATCCCAGCAGGTTGCTGCCGCTGCCCAGCTTCACCAGTGCCATGGAGTAGGCGTCCTCGGGGTAGATGTAGGGCCGGCGGTGATAGGCGGTGGCCATGCCGCCGCCCAGCTCGCAGGTGAAGTATGGGTATGCTGCCGTGCCTTCCGTAGTTGCTTCCTCGCCCTGCCTGGGGCTTGCGCTCCCCCCGGTGGCCGCCGGCGCTGCTCCCATGCCTGTTGCCGGGCGAACGCCCTGCTTGAAGTTGAATGCCTTGTAGTATGAGCCGGCGCCCTCTGCTGTGCTCTTCTCCCAGAAGCCGTCGGCATAGTCGCCGTAGAGGGGCAGCATCTCGCCGAAGGGCACGGGCTTGGTCAGCTCCGGCCATCCGGTGCGGGTGTAGAAGGGCAGGTCGAAGCCCACCCTCAGGGCTATGCGCTTCAGCGCCATCAGATAGTCGCCCGAGCCGCGATATTCGTTGTCGAACTGTGCGGCCACCACCGGGCCGCCGTCCTTCCACTGCAGGCCCTGTACCTGGGTGAAGATCTGCCGGTACAGCTTCTCGGTCATGTCGAGGAACGCCGCGTCTTGCGAGCGCAGGCGGCAGCCCTTGTCGAATGCCCAGTCGGGTATGCCGCCGTTGCGCACCTCGCCGTGGCAGAAGGGGCCCAGGCGCAGCACTACGGGCATCTGCTGCTCGCGGCACACCTCGAGGAAGCGCCGCAGCGAGCGCTGCCCGTCCCAGCGGAAGATGCCCTCCTCCTCTTCAATATGGTTCCAGAACACGTAGGTGGCCACGATGGTCACGCCGCCGTCCTTCATCTTCTTCACTTCGCGCTGCCACTCATCGGCCGGAATGCGCGAGTAGTGCACCTCGCCCATCACCGGGCACACACGCTGCCCGTCGATGATGAGGCTATATTTGTCCCATGTAACAGGCTTGCCGAAGATGGCAGCCAGTATGCCTGTCTCTATGGTGAGCAAGAGGCAGGCCAGCAATATCATTCTTTTCATTATTTGTGCTACAAAGAAAAACACTCTTTTTTTGCGGGTTTTAGTTGTCAGGGTACAAAGGTACGCTTTTTTCTTGAAAGAAAGCGGAAAAAGTTTTGAAAAGTTCATTTTTTTTCTTAACTTTGCAGACGCTCTATAAAAACAAGAACATGAAGAAGCATTTACTCGATTTGAAGGTCCTGTCGGCCGAGCGGCTGCATGAGCGCTATGTGCTGCTGCGCCTGACCCACGACCAGCCGCTGCCTGCCATGCAGCCGGGGCAGTTCGTCGAGGTGCGCGTCGACGGCTCGCCGCACACCTTCCTGCGCCGCCCCATCTCCATCAACTTCGTCGACCGCCAGCGCAACGAGCTGTGGCTGCTGGTGGCCACTGTCGGCGACGGCACCCGCCGCCTGGCCCTTCTGCAGCCGGGCGACACTGTCAACTGTCTGCTGCCCCTGGGCCATGGCTTCAGCCCCGCCGCTGCCGGCCAGCGCCTGCTGCTCGTGGGAGGCGGCGTCGGCGTGGCCCCGCTGCTCTGGCAGGGAGCCCAGCTGTCGCAGGGTGGGGCAGAGGTCACCTTCCTCCTGGGGGCGCGCACTGCCCACGACCTGCTGCTGCTCGATGAATTCCGGCACTACGGTCGAGTGGAGCTTACCACCGAGGACGGGTCGCAGGGCCAGCAGGGCTTTGTCACCAACCATGCCATACTGCAAGAGGAGCATTTCGACCTCGTACAGTGCTGTGGCCCCACGCCGATGATGAAGGCCGTGGCCGCCTACGCCCGCCAGAAGGGGCTGAACTGCGAGGTATCGCTTGAGAACATGATGGCCTGCGGCCTGGGCGCCTGCCTCTGCTGCGTGGAGAAGACCACCGAGGGCAACCTGTGCGTGTGCAAGGACGGCCCCGTTTTTAACATCAACCGACTGCTATGGCAAAGTTAGAAGTACAGATAAAAGACCTGTGCCTGAAGAACCCCGTGATGACGGCCTCAGGCACCTTTGGCTACGGCCTGGAGTTCCAGGACCTCGTGCCGCTCGACCAGATTGGCGGCATCATCGTGAAGGGCACCACCCTCGTGCCCCGTCAGGGCAATGACTACCCGCGCATGGCCGAGACGCCCATGGGCATGCTCAACTGCGTGGGGCTGCAGAACAAGGGTGTCGACTATTTCTGCCAGCACATATACCCGCAGCTGAAGGACATCGACACGGCGTGGGTGGTGAACGTCAGCGGCTCGTCGCCCGACGACTATGCCGAGTGCGCCGCCCGCATTGACGCCCTGGAGCATGTCCCCGCCATCGAGCTGAACATCTCGT
>DGHX01000143.1:0-4922 GCA_002392835.1 Prevotella sp. UBA3837
GTTTTTGTGTTGGTTGAGGGCTGCCGATTGGCAGCCCTCTTTTCGCATCTTTCCCGTGTGTGGACCGTGTATTGAAAAACAGATAAAACCCGAAAAACAGGTAAAAACCATTCCCGTAGCCTTCAGCAGCCTGGTTTTTACCTGTTTTTCGGGTTTTTCCCTGTTTTTCAAATGCCTACTTAATCAACGGCCACCTTGCGTGTGACGGTGCGCCCGTCGGGTGCGGTGATGCGCATGAGGTAAAGCCCATGCCCGGGCTTGCTGACGCGCTCGCCGCCCAGTGTGAAGTACTCGGTGCGCACGGGCACCAGCACTGCCTGCTGCTCGATGACCGACGTGGGCACGTCGCCCACTATGTAGTCGACGGCAATGACGATGCACTGCTGCTCGCCGCTGTTCTTAAAGGCCACCTGGGGCAGGTAGTTCAGCTCGAAGCTCACGCAGTCGGGCTCCGAGGTGTTCTTCTTAGCCTGCAGCACGGTGGTTGTCTCGGCGGTGTAGTCTTTGCCGCCCACGCTGGCCCAGAAGCTGGCGCGTGGCTCGGTGTCCTTGGTGAAGTTGGTGTAGCTCCACAGCGTCAGCCGTGTGGCCTTGCCGTCGGTGGGCAGGTAGAGGGTGTTCTCGGCTCCGTTGGAGAGCTTGATGGTGGTGCAGCTCTGCGTGGCATCGTTGTAGGCGACGCTGATCTTGTCGGCTGCGGTGTAGGCCTTCTCCAGGTTGCCGGTGAGCACCATCTTGAAGCCCTCGGCGGTGGTGCCGTCGTTGCCCACCACCTGGTTGTTGAACTCGCTGCCGTTGCTGCTGCCGGCCGTGACGTTGTCCCAGCTGATGAGTGCCGTCTTCACCTCGGCCTGTGGCTGCGGCGTGGGATCGTCGGGTCCGGGTCCAGGCTCCTCGCCCTCGCCCACCACGCGGAGGATGCCTTTGGTGTAGAGGTCGCTGGTGTCCCAGCTCTGTCCGTTGCCGGGCGTGGCGGGAACGATCTCGGCAAACTTACCGCTGACGGTACCCTGGCAGGTGAACACCTGCAGCGTGGCGCCCTTGCTGCGCGCTGTGGCAGCCATGGCGTCGTTCAGCTGCAGTATGGCGTCGGCTCCGAGCACCAGGTTGCTCTTCAGCGTCAGTCCCTTGTCGGCAGCGAGGGTGTCGCCCACGAGCAGCGTGCCGTTCACGGTGACGCGCCCGGCGATGGTGCCCTTGCCGCCCAGCGTGGCGTCCTTGGCCACGGTGACGGCGCCGGTGCCGCTGTTGTTGCCGTTGACGATGAGTGTTCCGGCATTGACGGTGGTGGTACCCTTATAGTCGTTGCTGCCGGTGAGTCGCCACAGTCCGGTGCCGGCCTTCACAATGTTCACCGTTCCGGTGTGTCCCTTGCCGACGGCACTCCAGTTGTTAATCTTTCCGTGGAAGGTCTCGTCGCTGTTGGCCGTGCCCACGGTCCATGTGCAGCTGAAGCCGTCGGTCTGCTTGCTGGAACCGTTCAGGTAGGTATTGCTGGTGCCCGAGAGTCCGCCGATGGTCTGGTTGCCGTTGGTGCTCCAGTAGCACAGGCTGGTGTTGCCGCGCAGCTCAACGATGGTGTTGTTCAGCTTCGGGCTCTTGTCGAGCAGCAGCAGCGAGCCGCGGCTGTCTGACGATACGCCGTTGGCAATCAGGCGTCCGGTGAAGTCGCTCCAGTCGCCCTGCACATACTCGCGCACGTAGGGGATGTTCAGCTGCAGCGTGCCGGCGCCCGACACCTTATTGTTCATGTAGCAGTTGCGGTTGGGCGAGAACTGGCTGGTGGTGCCCTCCTGCACCTCGATGGGGAAGGAGTAGGTCTCGTATCCGCTCGACTCGCCCTTGGTCTTCAGCTGTCCGCCGGCGAAGACGACCTTCGACGACGAGCCGATGCCCGCCTTCGATATTTCGGTGGTGCTCAGGTAGAGGGTTCCGCCCTTGAGCACGGTGGCACCCTTGTAGCCAAAGAACTTAGTGGTGCCCACGTTCAGCTGTCCGTCGCCGTCGATGGTGAAGTCGGCCTTCGCGTCGCTGCCTTCTATGACGCCGTTCATGGTCACCGTGGCGCTCTTTACGTCGAAGGTAGAGGTGCTGGCGAGCTTGGCCGAGCGGTTGGTGGTGGTGTTGCCGCCGGTGTAGCGGTAGGTGCCTCCGTCGAAGATCCAGTTCTGTGCGAACTCCACGCTGCTGCCTATGGCCGATGCCTCGCCGCCGTTCTTCAGCGTCGAGAACTCCAGCACGCCGTCGTGCACCACGGTGGCGCCGGTGTAGGTGTTCAGTCCGTTGAGGGTGAGGGTGCCTGTGCCGCCCTTGTTCACCGATGCCGAGCCGCCGATGGCAGCCCCCGTCACGGTGAGGGCCACGGGCTCCTTATAGACGACGGCAGCGGGCTGCGTGGCCTCGCTCAGGGTGAGCGTGGCCGAGGCCGTGGGAGCCAGCAGCACGTTGTGGCCGTCGGCCTTCGTCTTGTCAAACAGGCCGTCGACCCACGTATAGTCGGGCAGGAAGGCGTCGATGTCGATGACGCCCACCTCCAAGGGCCGTGTCGACATGTCGGTCTCGGCGGTGTAGGCGCTGCTCTGCGTACCCTTCACGGCTTTTACGCGCACAGTGTATTTCGTGCCGGGCTCCAGGCCGCTGATGGTGTAGCTCCTGGCGCCGGCAGCGGTGCGCCCCACCTCGGTGTAGGCACCGTCCTTCTTCAGCTCCACCACGAAGGCATCCTCGCCCTCGGTGTAGTCGCGCCAGCTGATGGCGAGCGTGCTCGTGGTGGCCTTGTCGAGCGTCAGGGCCACAGGGGCGCGCAGGAAGAAGTCGCGGCTGTCGATGGTGATGTCGTTGATGTACATCTCGATGTTGGCATATCCGCTCACGGGGTCAATCTTCATGGCGTCGTTCTTCGTGGGGTCGCAGCCGTTGTCCACCTCCCACTCGTCGGGCATGCCGTCGCCGTCGGTGTCCTGCTTCTTCACGCCTGCATAGACGGTCCAGGTAGAGGGTGCGCCGTAGACGAGCGTCTCCTCATTGCTGATGAGGGCGCCGCTCTTGCCATAGCTGAGCACCTCGTCGACCATGTAGCAGTCGGTCATGTCGCGATAGGGCAGCGATGCACCCACCGTGGGCAGGTCGGTCTCCAGGAGCGTCCGTCCGGGGTTCAGCTGCAGGGCGGGATAGTCGTAGGGCACGGCCTCGCGGGTGGCAGCGTTGTAGTCGGTGACCTCCAAGGGGCTGAACACGCCGTCGCGGTTGCGGTCCTGCCAGTTGTCGTCGCCATAGCAGTGGAAGTCGGCATTGCCGCCGGTGAAGGCAGCGCCACCCACGGCGGGGCCGTTGATGAACAGGTTCGACTGTATGTTCACGTAGCTCTTGCCCTCGCTGTCGCCGCCCATGATGTAGGCGCCGTTGCTCCAGTTGTAGACCATGTTGTTGGCATACTGGTTGATGCCCTTGATCTTGAAGTTGCGGGTGCTGTTGTCACAGAGGAAGTTGCCGATGACCGACACGTAGTCGGTCTGCAGCAGTCCGCCGGCTGAGTGGGTCATCAGTCCCTGTCCCACTATGCAGTGCTGCAGGGTGATGTTCTGCGGCGTGGTGCCCTTGCCGTCGGGGTTGATGCTGAAGGTCTCGTCGCGTCCCCAGGCGAATGAGCAGTGGTCGAAGATCATGTTGGCGCCGTTGGCAATGCCGGCGCAGTCCTTGCCCGACTCGCCGTTGTGGCCCATGCGGAAGCGCATGTATCGCACGATGATGTTCGAGGCCCCAGAGAAGCTCACGCCGTCGCCATAGACGGTGATGCCCTCGCCGGGAGCCGTCTGGCCGGCCACATAGAGGTTATGCGAGAAGACGATGCGGCTCTTGATGTTGATGACACCGGCCACGTCGAACACCACGATGCGGTTGGGCTGGCTCACGGCGTCGCGCAGCGAGCCGCTGCCCGAGTCGTTCAGATTGGTGACATGATAGACGCTGCCCGTACGCCCGCCAGTGGCAAAGCGGCCCCAGCCCTGGGCACCGGGGAAGGCCAGCTGCTGGGCACCAGCCGACAGACCGCCCAGCATGAGCAGGAGACCAGGCAAAAGTTTCTTCACATTCATAAGCTATTAGTTTTATAGTTTTTTTTTGATTAATAATAGTAGACGCGTAGATAATAATGTGCAAAGATAGCAATAAAAAACGAATCGGCACCCATTTTCACGTTTTTTTTATTTTTGCGCCAGTATTTTTTGGTCATTTAATTTTATTTTACTAACTTTGCACGCAATTAACGCGAATTACTATCCACTAAAAAAACTAAGAAAATGAAAGCCAGTAAAAAACTAATCGGCTCTATGGCCATGGCAGCCCTCATGGCAGGCAGTCCCGTCATGCTGACCAGCTGCGACGAAGATGACGTGAAGACCATCCTTGACATCATCCAGCTCTTTACCTCGACCGACGAGCTGAACGGCACCCAGTGGGCCAATCCTGAATACAAAACAAACTTTACGTTCTACTTAGTCTTTTCAAACGGACAAGTTCTGTTACAGGAAGCCGACGAACAAGGTAGTGCTCCAGAACAAAGAGGTTCTTACACTCTTGACACTAGTAACAATGTATTGACGTTGAATTTGAACACTGGTACACGCCGCTACACTATCACCCAGTACACCAAGGGTTCATCTATGACCATCACCAGCGGCAACAAGACTATCCGCCTGGTGCCCTACATAGAGTAATAGCCCCATACAGTTCCGCTGAATCACGGTTACGGCCCAAGAAATCGCGCTCAACCGAGTGCACTTTCAACAGAAATCGCACTCAACCGAGTGCGATTTTTTACTTTTTTGCACGTTTTTTGGGTGCAGTTATCATTCTTTTTCGTACACTTTGCTGCGTTGAAACAAGAACAAACAAAACGCGGAAAAATGTTGCACTACTTGCAC
>DGHX01000143.1:5032-5171 GCA_002392835.1 Prevotella sp. UBA3837
CCGACGCGTCAGCGTCGGTCCACCGGCGAACGGCCCGCCCGCATACCAAAACTGTATATTTATGCATCGCAAACCGTATATATATACATTTTCCACCCCGCGGCCACCGCTTCCAAAAAAGCGGGCCGCTTTTGAAAAA
>DGHX01000130.1 GCA_002392835.1 Prevotella sp. UBA3837
AAAGGCAAAGGACACATCAATGCAATACTCCACTTCGAATGAAAAGAATAGTTCTCTCTATCGCCGTCCTGTGCCTTGCGATTTTGTCGCAAGGAAAAGACACCACGCGCCCCTGGACCTTCTGGTACTGGATGTACGGAGCCGTTAGTGAGGAGGGCATCCGCGCTGACCTCAAGGCAATGAAAGACGTCGGGCTGGGCGGCTGCTACCTGATGCCCATCCGCGGAGCTGTGGAGAAGCCTGAATACGAGGGCAAGGCCGATGCGCTGAGTGACAACTTCTGGCGCATGATAGACCTGTCGCTGCAACAGGCCGACTCGTTAGGTTTGGACATGGGCATCCACGTCTGCGACGGCTTTGCGCTGGCTGGCGGTCCTTGGATTAAACCTGAGGAGTCGATGCAGAAAATAGTCTTCAGCGAAGACCTCTTCGTGGGCAGCGTACAGGACATGGTTCGTCGCAAGGGTGGTCTCGTCTTGTCACGTCCAGAGGGGGCCGACGGCTACTATGAGGACATTGCCACCTTTGCCATACCTCTAACCCGCCAATCGTTCCACCCCTTTCCTTACAATTTCGACTTGCAGCGTGACTTAGAGAAGATTCCCGTCACCATGTCGCCAACGATGACGCGCAATGCCAAGGGAATCTTTGCAGCCTCTGAACCAGCATGGATACAGTTTGACATGGGAGCCAAGCGACTGTTTACCAACATCGAGATAGCGGCCAATGGCACCAATATGCAGGCACAACGCATGAGGGTTGAAGTGTCTGACAACGGTAAAGACTACCGACTGGTGAAACAACTCGTACCACCGCGTCAGGGTTGGCAGAACTACGACTACAATACCACGTTTACGATTCCGCCCACAGAGGGCCGCTACTGGCGTCTGTCGTGGACTCCAGCGGGAACGGAGCCCGGCAGCGAGGATTTGGATGCTGCCAAGTGGCGCCCGCGACTGGGGCTGAAGAATGCCACGTTCTATACCCAGCCACGCATCGACAACTGGGAGGGAAAGGCAGGCTACGTGTGGCGTATTGCCCCGGCAGCCAACCCGAAGGAACTGCCTGACAGCATCTGCTGGCACCAACGTGAGATTGCACAGCTGACCTTAGACGGTGACCGCGTGACGGGCTTCAGTCTGCAGAACATAGACCTCGACTATCAGGTTTATCGCATTGTGCGCATTGGACATACTTCTACGGGCCACACCAACGCCACCGCTGGTGGGGCCAAGGGACTGGAGTGCGACAAGTTCTCCGCCCAGGCTGTCAGCAAGCAGGTGGATTCGTGGTTCGGCTTGTTCAAGCAGCGTCCCCATGCGGATGTGGTGAAATATCTGCACGTAGATTCATGGGAGTGTGGCTCGCAGAACTGGAGCCGCAACTTTGCCCAGGAGTTCAAGGCGCGACGCGGCTACGACCTCATTCCCTGGTTGCCCGTCATGATAGGCATCCCCATTGAGTCGGCAGCCCAGAGCGACAAGGTATTGCGCGACGTCCGACTGACCATCAACGAACTCATCCATGAGGTGTTCTTTGCCACCGTCGCCCAAAAAGCCCGTGACTATGGTGTCAGCCTCAGCAGCGAGAGTGTGGCTCCGACGATGGTCTCGGACGGCATCCTACATTATAAATATGTAGACGTGCCGATGGGCGAGTACTGGCTCAATTCACCCACTCACGACAAGCCTGCTGATATGCTGGATGCCATCAGCGGAGCACACATCTATGGCAAGAACATCGTTCAGGCCGAAGGCTTTACGGAGGTGCGTGGTGTGTGGGACGAGACGCCCGCCATGATAAAACCCTTGCTGGACCGCAACTTTGCCTTGGGCATGAACCGTTTGTTTTTCCACGTCAACACCCATAACCCGTGGCTCGACCGCAAACCTGGTATGACGCTCGACGGCATCGGACTCTTCTTCCAGCGCGACCAGACGTGGTTCGCTGAGGCCAAGGCTTTTGTGGACTACATCACCCGCTGTCAGCGGCTGCTGCAACAAGGCAAGCCCGTAGTGGACATTGCCGTCTATACGGGCGAGGAGGTGCCCAGCCGTGCACTGACACCTGACCGTCTGGTGCCCATGTTGCCAGGACTGTTCGGTCCTGAGCGCGTTGCCTCTGAGCACAAGCGTCTGGCCAATGTCGGACAGCCGATGGAGGAATCGCCCGTAGGTGTGTGGCACTCGGCAGGCATCTTGGATATGAAGGACTGGATTAATCCCCTGCATGGCTACCAGTACGACTCGATGAACAAGGACGCTCTGCTGAATCTGCCTTTTGCCTATAAGGTGCTGGTCGTCCCTGAGGGTGTATTGGTATCGAAGGAGGCCGAGGATAAGATAGCCGAATTGAAGCGCCAAGGGGTATTGGTGATAGACAAACCCTACCAGCAGAAGACGTTGGATGGTATCGCCCCTGACGTCGTACTGCCCGAAGGCATTGCCTACGCCCATCGCCAGACAGCAGACGGGGACATCTATTTCCTCGCCAACCAGACAGACAAAGAACTCGTCAGTCCTGTATCGTTCCGTATCACACAACGCGGACGCACTGCTGTTGTCTACAATCCCGTTACCGACGAGAGCCTGCCTTTCAATGGAAATATCGCACTGCCGCCATACGGCTCCTGCTTTGTGCTTTTTAGTCCGAGCCGGGCGGACTTACAGTCCGAACCAGGCGGACTCACAGTCCGAACCGGGCGGACTCTCCATCAGCCTAAATGGGATATTCACTTCCACGAGAGCAATATCACGCTGAAAGACCAGCCACTCTTCGACTGGAGCCAGCATGAGGATGACCGCATCCGCTACTTCAGCGGACACGCTCGCTACAGTACCACGTTGAAGCTGAAGTCCAAAGAGGTTCCCAAAGGACGCGCCTGGTTGTCACTGCCCGAGGTTAGGGATATAGCCCACGTCTGGGTAA
>DGHX01000084.1 GCA_002392835.1 Prevotella sp. UBA3837
GACCAGTTCCCCATCGACAACTACGAGCTGACACAGGCCATGATGGAGATCATCCGCAACGGCGGACTGGGCAACGGCGGCACCAACTTCGATGCCAAGATCCGTCGTAACAGCACCGACCTCGAGGACCTCTTCATCGCACACATCAGCGGCATGGACGCCATGGCACGCGCACTGATGAACGCTGCCGACATTCTGGAGAACAGCGAGCTGCCCAAGATGAAGAAGGAGCGCTACGCCAGCTTCGACGCCGGCGTGGGCAAGGACTTCGAGGACGGCAAGCTCACCCTGGAGCAGGCCTACGAGTACGGCAAGAAGGTCGGCGAGCCCAAGCAGACCAGCGGCAAGCAGGAGAAGTACGAGACCATCGTAGCCCTCTACGCCAAGTAAGCCATCCGCTACCCCACTACATTTAATATCAACGTCAGCGCCCGCAGGCCACCGTGCCTGCGGGCGCTCTGCGTCATCGCGTAACAGCGGCAGCTTTCACCATCTCCACGATTCCTACGACATCGGCAATGCTGACGGCATCGTCGCCACTGACATTGGCGGCGGCAGCGTTGTAGGGCATGAGAGTCTCGCCGGTGATGCGCCGCGCCAGCATCGTGGCATCGCTTATGTTCACACGCCCGTCGCCGTTCACGTCGCCCATGATGACCTCACCGTCGACAGTGATGGTGAAGCTGACGTCGGCCCACTTCTGCTGCGTGCCGTCGGCCTGGGTGACCACCGGCTTGAGCAGCGTGGCAGCCAGCTCACCGCTGGCAGCAGCGGCGTCGGCCTGCAGGGCGACGTATGCCAGCGGCCCCTCCTGTCCGCTGAAAGCGGCATTGCTCATGGAGAAGGCCATCAGCCTGTAGGTACCGTCGCCACGCGCCGTTACGTTCAACACGTGATCGCCCTTACGGTCGTCGGCCAGCGATGCTATCAGCTTTCCTGCGTCGTTTCTGGCCACGGTGATGCCCGCGGGCAGCACCAAGTCAAGCTGGAAGGCAGCGTAAGCCTGCAGCGGGTTTTCTAAGCTGATGGCCAGCTGCTTCGTCTGGCCGGGCATCAGCACTATCGGTTCCACGGCGAAGTGGTCGCCGCCTCTTTCCACATCGATGGCGAAGGACAGGTCGGCCCACTTCTGCTGCGTCCCGCCCTGCTCGGTCATCACCTGCTGTTGTAAGGAGCCCGTCACCGTGCCTGCTTCCATGCGCTCGTCGGCATGCAGCGTCACGCTTACCAGCGCCCCTTCTGTTCCTGCGAAGGGACTGTTGCTCATGGAGAACGCCATGAGCCGATAGACGCCGCCTCCGCGGTGGCTGACGCTCAGCACGTGGTCGGCCTTGCGCTCATCGCAGAGTGCGGCCATCAGGTGCCCTGCTTCGTCCCTAACCACGGTGATGCCCTCGGGCAGCACCAGGTCAAGCTGGAAGGCGGCATAGGCCTTCTGTGGGTTCGCGAGGCTGATGGTCAGCTGCTTCGTCTGGCCGGGCACCAGCCTGAGCCCCCCGACCGACAAGTTGTCGGCCAGCGTCGTACCCGCCAGGGCGAGCACGACGGCCAGTATCATTATTCTGAGACTCTTCATCTGACGACCTGCTTTTTGCCATTCACAATATACATACCCTTCTGCAGACCGCTGAGGCTCGTGGCCTGGCGGCGCACCAGACGTCCGTCGGTGGTGTAGACGTCCATTGGCTCAGGCTGAGCGCCGATGGTGTCGATGCCCGTCGTGGTGCCGGCCGTCAGGTCGGCAAAGTGCTTCTCATCGGCATCGGTGGTCACGAAGAGGATATGCTCTATGGTCACTGTGCCCTCTCCACCGATGTTCAGGCTCAGCAGCTCGCCGCTGTTGTCCAGCAGGGGGCTGCCCGTCAGCGAGCACACCACCACGCGGTAGAGGCCGTCGCTGATCTTGTCGCACGTCAGCAGATGGTCGGCGCTGCGCCGACTGTTCAGCAGCACGCCCTCTATGGTCTGTCCGGCGCTGAGCCTGATGTCCATCTGTGCGGCCACATACTCAGCCTGGTTCGTCAGCCAGAGGCCGAGTGCACCGCCGTTGCCGACGGTGAGCGTCAGCTGGTCGTCGGCCGTTGATGCCTGGCGATACATGCTGCTGCGCGCGGCAGCAACCTGATCGTCGCCCATAATGACGTTCACCACGAGCACGATATCGGTGACATTCACCTCGCCGTCGACATTCATGTCGGCAGCCACTTCGACGAAGCGTTCCGATGGCCGCTCCATGATGTCGTTCACCATCTCCACGATGTCGGTCACGTTCACCTCGCCGTCGCCGTTGGCATCACCCTTGGCCGTGTTACACACCACGATGCTGAAGGTGCTGTCCTGCAGCTTCAGCTGTGTGCCGTCCTGCCGTGTCAGCACAGCCTTCGTAATCTGTGCTTCGTAGGCCCCCTGTGCGGCCGTCGACATCAGCGTAGCACTCAGCACGGTACCGCTGGTGCCAGTGATGGCGGTGTTCTGCAGCGAGTAGCTGACGAAGCGCCAGGTGTTGCCTCCGCCTACGTTCACCACGCTCACGGCCTGGGCCTCGTCGGTGATGCGGTCGCCCAGCGTCAGCTGCGGCTGACCGTCGTCGTCAACGGCCAGTGTGAAGCCCTCGGGCAGCGTCAGGTCGAACTGGAAGCCAACTATTGCTGCCTCGTTCTGCATGTCGATGGTCAGTGCGCTCTCGGCCCCCGTCTGCGTCTCTACCGTAGCGGCAGCAAGCAGGTAGGTGGTGTCGCCCGACACATCCTCAACGGGAATCTCGGTGAACGTACCCTTCACCACCACGTCGCGCGCCGGCATGGTTGCGGGCACTGCACTCCAACCTGAGAAGGTGTAGCCCTCCTTCTCCGGTTCCGGCTCAGCGGCTATCTCGGCACCGTAGTGCAGGTTATAGGTCTTGTACGGCTCGCCGTCGACCATGTATGTCAGCTTGTAGAAGATAGCATTCACGTCCTCCTCCTGTGTAAAGAAGAACTCCTTCCACTGGTCAGCAGCCTGATAGGTGGCCACGCAGCCCTGCGGCACCTCTAAGGTACAGTTCCACTTGTTGATGTCGTCCAGTGCCTCCGTGCCACAGGTAGGCGGCTGTGCGGCATGGCTCTTGATGAGCTTCACCGCCGTGCAGTCGCTGAAGGCCTCCTGGCCGATGCTCGTCACACTGGCACCGAAGGCAAAGTGGTCGAGGCTCGAGCAACCCGAGAACGCCCAGTTGCCGATGGTCGTCACGCCGTCGCCAATGTACACGTTCTTCAGGCCTGTGCAGCCGTAGAACTCGTTGGGTGAAATCTCCGTCTCCTTGTCGGTAATCATCACCGCCCTGAGGCTGGTGTTGCGGTAGAAGGGGGAGTAGCCGTAGTCGCTTGATGTATTGTAATAGACATTTCTGCCTATGTACACGGAGTCAAGGCTGCAGTCGGCAAACAAAGGACTTGAGCCGTTGGAACCAAGTTGCAAGGTGCCATCGTAAGGTACTGTAAGGTTGGTAATCTTTGCCTGGTCACTGCCATTAGTTACACTACCGTCTTTGGTATACTTCACAATTAGCGTATGCGTCCCGTATTCAGTAAACGTCTTGGTATAAGTACCGCTTTGCTCGCCGCTTTTATCCAACACCGTACTACCGTCAAGTGTAACTATCAACCTATCGCTGCCGGATTCGCTACTAACCCAGTAATTAAACGACAGGGTTGAACCGCTATATGTAGTAAAAGTATAAGTCTTAGAAGATGTGGAGCTATGAGCCGTATTCGTTGAAGTCCAGTCTCCCAATGACGTTGTAGTGACAGGCACAGTTCTGTCGTCCATCACGACAATATGCAACAGGGAGCAACCTTTAAACACATAGTTGCCAATAGCCTCAACTGCCTGCGGGATGGTAATGGTGGGAAGCTGCGAGCAGTTGTTGAAAGCGTATGTCTGAATGACGTTGACACTGTCTCCTACCTGCATATCGGTCAGCGACGAGCAGCCGGCAAAGGCATAGCTACTGATTGTCCTGACACCATTGCCCATCTTGACCGATGTCATCTTCGAGCAGTTTTGGAAGGCATACTGGCCAAGATCTGTTGTTGCATTAGGTACGACTATCTGTTGGAGGGAATTGCAGCCGTCGAAGGCATAGTTGCCAATGCTGGTGACGGCACCGCCCAGCGTCGCTGTGGTCAACGCAGTGCAACTTTGGAAAGCATTGGCATTGATGCTGCCCTTATTATGTAGTGCAGCGGTAAGCAGGCCTGTGCAGCCATAAAAAGCTGAGTTGCCAATACTCGTAGCATTACTGCCTATTTCAAGTTCCTTTAGTCCCGTACTCTGATAGAAAGCATTTGAGCCAATATATCCACTGTTATTGATATGGGCAGTAAATACACTTGTGATATTTCGGAAAGCATTAGCGCCGATATAGCCACCATTACTGGCTGACAGTTGTTTCAGGCCTGAGCAGCCATAGAAGGCATAGTCCTCGACATTGCCATTGAGGCTAAGCTCCACATTCTTTATATAGGGATTGCGATAGCAAGCATATTTGTGAACTCTCTGCACCGCCAGCTGAATTCCCCTGTATGTCACCGTCTCGCCTATCGTGACATCCGCTGCTGCATCACCATACACGCAGTCGATGGCATCGCAGGTACGTTCCGACGGACTGACAGGCACGTATTTCACGCCGCCCACCTCGAAGAGGGAACTCAGGAAGGGGTACACCGTCTTATTGCTCAGCGATGTGTACTGGTCGTTAGCCACGTAGTTCACGGTGCCAGCACCATAGCTGTAACCGCTTGGTGGGGTGTTGGTCAGCCAGATGACTTTTGCAGGTGTATGACCAGAGAAGATACTACCCCCAATGGTTAAAAGCCCTGTGCCAAAAGTAACACTCTCTAAATTGGAGCAGTAAGAGAACGCATCGCTGCCAATGCTCGTCACGGAGTTCGGGATGGTCACGCTCGTCAGGCCGGAGCAGCTCTGGAACGCATAGCCGCCGATGCTCGTCACGGAGTT
>DGHX01000039.1 GCA_002392835.1 Prevotella sp. UBA3837
GCAAAAAAAAGTTTGGTGGGTTTTGAAGCAAAGGAAATGTTAAATCGAAGTGTTAAAAAATGGCGTCTTTCTTCGATTTTAACCAAAGAAGTAATTGTATGAATTCGGGGGTTAGCTCAGCCGGAGAGGCCTTGTAAGATTTATCGGAAAGCAATTGCCAGAAATGAATTTCAGAAATTCGATATGAGGATTTCCGGCAATTACTTTCAGATAAGACAGAAAAAGGGGTTCCTATTCGGGGAGCAGCACGACGGTGACGGTGCGGGCAGCCTGGGCTCCCATGACGAGCACCTGGGCGATGTCGGCCGTCTTGGAGGGTCCGCTGATGAAGGTGCCGTAGCCATAGGCATCGAAGGCAGCAGTGCCGCTGTGGGCGGCCGCGGTGCGCAGTCGGCGGTAGGCCTCGTGCATGTTGCTGACCACCTGCGACTTAGGCAGGAGGATGACGAGGTTTTCGGAGATGAAGCAGACGGCCCGCTGCTGCATGTGCTGGGGAATCCAGATGCAGCCGTTCTCGGCCACGCCGAACTCGCCGCGGATGACGCCGACATCGGTGCCGTTGAGGTCTTCGGCGCTGACGACGGTGTCGGGGTTGCGGGTGGCGATGGCGGCCACCTCGGGCAGGTTGGACGCTATCTCGCGGGCGTCGGGGTAGAGTGTCTTCACCAAGGCTTCGACGGTCTGCCCTTCGGCGAGCGGCACGACGCGGGCACCCACGCTCTGGCTCATCTCGACGAACTGCTGGAGGGGGTTGTCGTAGTGGACGGCCTGAAGGTCGCTCAGGTCGGGCATGGGGAACTGCTCACGCACATTGGCGCGGTACTTCCGGAGGATATCTTCTTTGCTGCTCATATTGAAAGCCCACCCAAGCCCTCCCAAAGGGAGGGATGTTAGGTTACTTTTACTGGGTGCTCCTTTTATTTAATTGTTATACATTTTTGGGGAATTACATTTCAGACATCCCCTCCTTGGGGAGAGGATACGGAAGCCAACATCACATTTCAGACATCCCCTCCTTNNGTTCATGAGGAAGGGCGGGATGATGTTGGCCAGGGGCGACACGGCGGTGGCCATCCGATAGACGGCCGACGAGCCGTAGAGCAGGTCCATGGCTTTGCACATGAGTTTCTTCGAGGTGTTGGCGGTGCCGAAGGAGTCGAGTTGCTGTCGCCACTTGTATATCTGGTCGCCGAGGTCTATCTTCACGGGGCAGACGGTCTGGCAGCTCAGGCAGAGCGTGCAGGCAGAGACGTTGCCGGAGTGTTCCTGCGGCGAGCGCAGCATGCCGAGGTTGATGCCCACGGGGCCGGGGATGAAGTAGCTGTAGCTGTAGCCACCGGAGCGGCGATAGACGGGGCACGTGTTCATGCAC
Organism: Prevotella sp. UBA3837; assembly: GCA_002392835.1. GTDB lineage: Bacteria > Bacteroidota > Bacteroidia > Bacteroidales > Bacteroidaceae > Prevotella. Next base: position 1,373 of record DGHX01000039.1, read on the forward strand.
GAGCCGCAGCGGATGCACTTCAGGATTTCCCAATGCTCGGGGTTGCCAATCCACTCGGAGCGGCCGTTGTCGACGAGGATGATGTGCATGGGCTGGGCCGTGGGGCGCGCCTTGCGGAAGTGGGAGGTGTAGGTGGTGGTGGGCTGTCCGGTGCCGGCACGGCAGAGCATGCGCTGGAACACGGCCAGGCAGTCGTAGTTGGGAATGACCTTCTCCAGGCCGATGGCGGCAATGTGGAGCTTCGGGCAGGAGGTGGACATGTCGGCATTGCCCTCGTTGGTGCATACCACGATGTCGCCCGTCTCGGCAATGCCGAAGTTGGCACCGGTCATGCCGGCCTGGGCGGTGAGGAACTCGTTGCGCAGCGACAGGCGCGCCCGGTAGGTGAGATACGTGGGGTCGTGGTTGCCCACGTCGTCGCTGATGCCTTTCTCCTCGAAGAGCTCGCCCACGTCGTCGTGGCTCAGATGGATGGCGGGCATGACAATGTGGCTGGGCTTCTGCCCCTTCAGCTGGATGATGCGCTCGCCGAGGTCAGTCTCGACGACTTCGATGCCGCGTGCCTCGAGGTAGGGGTTCATCTCGCACTCCTCGGTGAGCATCGACTTCGACTTCACCATCTTCCTAACGCCGTGCTCCTGTAGAATCTGATAGACGATTTCATTGAACTCCCGGGCATCCTTCGCCCAGTGGACGATGCAGCCGTTCTTCTCGGCATTGGTGGCAAACTGATCGAGATACTCGTCGAGATGGGTGATGGTGTGGCGCTTAATCTGCGAGGCTTTCTCGCGCAACTGTTCCCACTCGTCGAGTCCCTGCGCCATGTTGTCGCGCTTCTGGCGCACGGCCCAGAACGTGTTGTCGTGCCAGCGGGCATAGTCCTGATTCTGAAGGAATGCCTTTGCTTTCTTGCTATGCTGTGTACTCATGGAGAATATTTTTCAATTTTCAATTCTCAATTTTCAATTCTCAATTTTCAATTTCACAGCCCTGCCGCCAGTATCTCAACCACGTGCTTGAACTGGATGTTGAGCCCCTGCTTGCGGGCGACGCCGGAGAGATGCATCAGGCACGACGAGTCGGGACCCGTCACATACTCGGCACCGGTGGCGATGTGGCGCTGCAACTTGTCGCGACCCATCTGCGCCGACACGGCGGTCTCCTCGATGGCGAACATACCGCCGAAGCCGCAGCACTCGTCGGGACGCTCGGGCTCGACGACCTCGATGCCATCGACGAGGCGGAGCAGGTCCTTCATCTTATTGAACTTCGCAACGTGCTGCTCGGAGGGTGAGCTGAGCCCCAGCTCGCGCACGCCGTGGCAGGAGTTGTGGAGGCTCACCTTATGGGGGAAGCGGCCCAGCGGCTGGCTGACCTTCATCACGTCGTGAAGAAACTCCACCACGTCGATGGCCTTCCTGGCCGTCAGACACTCGTGGTCGTGGCCCAGCAGGCGCTCGTAGTTCAGGCGCACGAAGGCCGTACAGCTCACCGACGGCGCCACGACGTAGTCGAACGCCTTGAAGCGCTCCTCGAACTGGCGGGCCAGAGGCACGGCGTCCTTCTCGAAACCCGCGTTGGCCATGGGCTGTCCGCAGCACGTCTGGCCCTGCGGATAGCTGACGTCGAGCCCCAGATGGCGCAACAGCTTATACGTGGCCACACCCACTTCGGGATAGACGGCATCTACGTAACAGGGAATAAACAGGCCTATTTTCATACGGTTGTTTTTGTATCATCAGTTAATAGAAGGGAGGTATTTTCGGCAAAGTTACAACTTTTTCGTGAAAAGCGGCCTATGTTTTCCAATTATTTTTGTAAATTTGCGGTCAAGAAATCTATTCAACCGTAATTTTTTTTTACCGCCATGTTGTCAGTAATCGTAGCCATCGTCCCCATCCTGCTGCTCTTCGTCTTGATGCTCGGCTTCAAGATGGCAGGCCACAAGAGTGCACTCGTCTCGCTCGTCGTCACCATCCTGCTTGCGCTGCTCGTCGCACCGCAACTGGGCTTCACGCCCGAGGGCTTCACCTCGGCAGGCGTGGGCTGGGCCGTCGTGGAGGGCGTGCTGAAAGCAGTGTTCCCCATCTTGATTATCATCCTCATGGCTATCTTCAGTTATAACGTGCTGGTGGAGAGCGGCGACATCGAGGTGATCAAGCGGCAGTTCTCGTCGTTCAGCGACGACCGCGGCGTGACGGTGCTCATGCTCGTCTGGGGCTTCGGCGGACTGCTGGAGGGCATGGCCGGCTTCGGCACGGCGGTGGCCATACCGGCCGCCATCCTCATCTCGCTGGGCTACAAGCCGCTGTTCTCAGCACTGGTGGCACTCATCGCCAACACGGTGCCGACGGGGTTCGGTGCCGTGGGTGTGCCCATCATCACGCTGTGCAACGAGGTGGCGCCGGGCGGTGCTGCCACGAGCGAGGCTATCTGCGAGATTTCGGCCTACGCCGTGCTGCAGCTGTCGCCGCTGTTCTTCATCCTGCCTCTTATCATCCTCATGCTCACCGACCACCGTCGGCAGGCGTGGCTGAAGAATGTGGTGCTGTCGCTGTGGGTGGGCGGCGTGTCGGTGGTCACGCA
>DGHX01000004.1:0-2843 GCA_002392835.1 Prevotella sp. UBA3837
CCCCCCCCCTGCCCCTCCCCTTGAGGGGAGCGGCTGCGCACTGTTTTCCTATGCGAAGAACTATATCAAGTGGGCTCAGGCCTTTTTTTGCACAGAGCAGCCTGTCAGCTTTTTTTATAGTAAATATGGTTTTTGCTGATTGCAACTGTCTGATAATGAGCGTGGGTGTAGGAAGTGTAGCGTAAAGAATCTTTCAGGTGTAGGAAGTGCAGCATATTTATCCTCACGCGCGCGTATGCGCGATATAATAAATAATGACCTGTGCAGTTGAGAAAGCCCCTTTGGGGCTTGCTCAACCGCAACTGGTCGAATTAATTCGGTTTGGTTTCAATGCTGTTGGCTATCTGCTCGGCCTGGCTGCGGGCCGTCTTGCCAGTGGCGGTGAGGGGCAGGCTGGCGACGGTGGCAATGAGTCGTGGCTGCCAGTGGCGTGGCAGCACGCGGCGGCAGACCTCGCCGATGCGCTGCGTGTCGCTGTCCTCGGTGAGCAGCACCACCGTCTGGCCCAGCAGCGGGTGACGGCGGCGGGTGATGCAGAAGGGGGCGCTGAGGTGAGGCTGCAGCAGGCGCTCCACCTCCTCGGCCTGAATCTTCAGTCCGCCGGAACAGATGACGTTGTCCTTGCGGCCCAGGATGCGGAAGAGACACACCCCCGGCCCCTCCCTGTTGGGAGAGGGGTGGTCAGCTGGCACGCCTTGGTTCGCGAAGACAGGCGCGTCTGCCTGCCTTTCTGAAGGGAGGGAGCGTATTTCTGCGATGTCGTTAGTCACCAAAGGACCGTCGTGGACGGCAGGGGCATCGATGACGAGGCACCCCTCGGCGTTGATGTCCACGGCGACGCCGTCGAAGGGCGTGTACCAGTCGGTGGCCTTGGGGCCGCTGAGGCGGCGCAGCGCTATGTGCGACAGCGTCTCGGTCATGCCGTAGGTGCTCCACACGGCGTTGGGCATGGTGCGCAGGCGGCGGGCCAGCTCGTCGTCGATGGGGCCTCCGCCGATGATGAGGTGATGGATGGCCTCCAACCGCTGGCGCTCCTCGTCCACCTGCAGCGACTGCCACACCTGCAGGGGAACCATGGCGGCAAAGTCAATGCTTAATTCATAATGCTTAATGCTTAATTCATAATGCTTAATGCTTAATGTCTTGTCCTTCGTGGTTTGCTGGTCATTAAGCATGAAGTATTGAGCATGAAGCATGGAAAGGGGATGGCTGCTGGGCGGCACGCTGACGAGGCGGAGGCCGCAGGTCAGGGCGCGCACCACCATCATCTTTCCGGCAATGTAGTCGAGGGGCAGGCAGAGCAGGGCCGTGTCGCCGGCCTTCAGCCCCAGGAACTGGCAGGTGATGCGTGCCGAGGCCTGCATGCGCCGCTTCTCTGCCAGCAACGCCTTCGGGGTGCCGGTAGAGCCACTGGTGTGCACTTTGATGTAGGGCGATTCCGAGCGCCACTCGGCCATGAATTCTTCTATCGTCATGATGCTGTCGGTTGTCTTGGCGTTGCAAAGTTACGCATTATATTATACAATAAAGTGTTCCGTATGGTATAAAAGATGTTAAATGTGCTGTTTCCGTGAGTGTCGTACCTTGCTCTGCTCCTGTTTTTTTCCTATCTTTGCACAGCACTGGGGCTCTATCCCCGTCATTTTTATATGGATATGAACAAAAGCAAAAGCAGCGCTCTGGCCGCCCTACTTCTTGTTGGCGCTATGAGCATGACAACCTCCTGCCGGCAGGCTACGACCGATCAGCCAGCCACGGAGCAGGCAAGCGTTACAACCGTGAGCGACGATACTACGGCGTCGCAGGTAGTCAGCGCCGAACTCCTTCGCACCAGCCAGAGCTGGGACGGCGTTGAGTTGCCCGACTATCTTGTGGGGCGTCCCGAACTGGTGGCCATGAAGTATGTGTTTCCGGCAGGACAGAAGCTGGGCTGGCATCACCACCCGGTGATGAACTACGGCATACTGGTGCAGGGCGAGCTGACCATCATCGGTCAGGATGGCCAGGAGAAGGTCGTCCACGAGGGCGAAGCCGTGGTTGAGATGGTGAACACCATTCACCACGGCGAGAATCGCGGCACAAAGCCTGTCGTACTCTACATGTTCTACCTCTCGCAGAAGGACATGCCCTTGGCCGTGCAGCATCCTGAGATACCGTTGGAGTGATTCTTCATTCAGGCCTTCCGCCACAGCTGCGTGCCTCTCACTTCGAGCTGCATGTCGATGTTGTCGGTGAAGAGCATGCCGGTGCCTAAGCCCTGAGGCATGGTAATGTGCGGCCCATAGACATCGCTGCACAGCTGTGCTATGGCGTTCAGGCCGACGTTGCTCTCTAAGGCTGAGGTCATCCATGTGCCCACGCCCTCTTCACGTGCCAGGCTTACCCATTCACGGCAGCCCGCCATGCCGCCGTGCAGCGACGGCTTCAGCACGATGTAGCCAGGCTTGATGATGTGCAGCAGTTGCCGCTTCTGTTCCGGGTCGTTGACGCCGATGAGCTCCTCGTCGAGTGCGATGGGCAGCGGCGCCTCGCGGCACAGCTCGGCCATGAAGGCCCACTGCCCGGCGCGTATGGGCTGCTCTATGCTGTGCAGGGCATACTGCGACAGCAGCTCCAGCTTGTAGAGGGCGTCGTCGAGACTGCCCCTCGCCGGGGCACCCGGCTGTGGGCCGAAGGCACCGTTGGCATCGACGCGCAGCTCCAGCTCGCGCGGGCCGAAGTGCTGGCGCAGCTGCCTGATGAGGTCCAGCTCCTGGTCGAAGCCGATGGCGCCTATCTTCAGCTTGATGCAGCGGAAGCCCTGCTGCAGCTTCTGCTCCATGCGCTGCAGCATCTCGTCGTAG
>DGHX01000004.1:2960-28786 GCA_002392835.1 Prevotella sp. UBA3837
AATAATGCATCGTGATGCATTGAGAGCAGGGCCGTCTCCAGCCCGAAGAGCATGCTGGGGTAGGGACGCAGGTCATCGTAGGGGATAGTGCCCGTCTGCTCCACTTGGTCGCAGAAGCCTCGCAACACATCTTTATATATATGGGGCGGCAGGGCGTCGCAACTCAGGTCGGGTAGGGGAGCACACTCGCCCACGCCGGTGCTGTCGCCGTCGGTGAGCTTGACAAACCAGCTGGTGCGGGTGGTGTACACGCCGCGGCTGGTGCCCGCCGGCTGTCGGAAGTGCAGTGTTCGCTCGGTGATGTCAGCTTTCATTGTCCTCAAGGTATTTGTGGGTATTGGTCGAAGTTGGGCCGGCGCTTCTCCAGGAAGGCGTGCCCGCCCTCCTGTGCCTCGTCGAGGAAGTAGTAGAGCATGGTGGCGTCGCCTGCCAGCTGCTGTATGCCCGCCTGGCCGTCGAGCTCGGCGTTCAGTCCCGCCTTGATCATGCGCAGGGCTATGGGCGAGCGCTCCATCATCGTCTCAGCCCAGCTGACGCACTCGTCCTCGAGCTGAGCCAAGGGCACCACCTTGTTCACCATGCCCATCTGCTCGGCCTCGCGGGCGCTGTACTGGCGGCAGAGGAACCATATCTCGCGGGCCTTCTTCTGGCCGACGATGCGCGCCAGGTAGCTGCTGCCGAAGCCGGCGTCGAAGCTGCCCACCTTCGGCCCCGTCTGTCCGAAGACGGCGTTCTCAGAGGCTATCGTCAGGTCGCACACCAGGTGCAGCACGTGTCCGCCGCCGATGGCGTAGCCGTTGACCATGGCTATGACGGGTTTCGGCAGACGGCGGATCTGCATCTGCACGTCGAGCACCGACAGGCGTGGCACGCCCTCCTCGTCGATGTACCCGCCGCGGCCCTTCACGTTCATGTCGCCGCCGCTGCAGAAGGCGTGCTTCACGTCCTCCGGGCGCTGGCCCTCGGCCACGGGGCTCATGGCGCCGGTGAGCAGCACCACGCGTATGCGCTGCAGCTCGCGCACCTGGGCGAAGGCCTGGCTCAGCTCCAGCGTGGTGCGGGGGGTGAAGGCGTTGCGATAGCGTGGCCGGTTGATGGTGATCTTCGCAATGCCGTTATACTCTTCGAAGAGAATCTCCTCGAACTTCCTGATTTCTTTCCATTCGCGTTGTGCCATAATAGTGTGGTTGATTAACAATTGACGTGCAAAGGTAGTCAAAATATCTCACATGCGCAGCTCCCTTATTGTGAATAATTCAAAAAAAACGTGCCCTGCTGCCTGTGTTTATGAAAAAAATAGTACCTTTGCAACAAATATAGACTAAAAGACCACAGTTATGTTTTCAAAGAGGATAGAAGAGGTGATACAGGCATCGCTCGTCGATGGCGTCATCAGTGACAAGGAGCGTCAGGTCATCAAGCATCTGGCCCAGCAGGAAGGTATCGACGGCGACACCGTCGACGTGCTGCTCGATGCCCGCATCCAGGAGCTGACGGCACAGCACAAGGCCGCTCAGCGTGTGTGTCCGCGCTGTGGTGCCAGCATCGACGCCTTCTCGGCCACCTGCCCTTATTGCGGACAGGAGGTGGCGCAGCGCAGCGCCGTATCGAGTATGCGGGAGCTGAACGCCAAGCTGAGCCGTGTCAGCGACCTGGAGCAGCGGCGCAACATCATCACCAGTTTCCCCGTGCCTAACACGCGCGAGGACCTGCTGGAGTTCCTCTCGCTGTCGGCAGCCAACGCCAAGAAGACGGGCGGGCTGCTGGATAAGCCCATAGTCCGCTTCCTGCTGGTCATAGCCGCCTTCTGGCTGGTGTTCTTCTTTATCTCGATAGCAGGCAAGAAGGATCCTGAGTCAACGTTCAATGATTACACCTTTTCCGGCTTGCTGTTTATGGACCTGGCCATGGCTTTCATCGTGGGCAGCTGGTTTGCGCTGAGGTATGCCAAGAAGGGCGGCAGCAAGGAAGTGAAGGAGCACAACGAGATGGTGGGCACATGGCGTACGAAGATCGACCAGGTGATGACGAAGGCCCGCCTGTCGCTGCGCAGCGGTGAGGACATCGACGTGCTGGACCGCCTGCAGCGCGAGGTGCACGGGAAGTGATACAAGTCACCTCGCGGGATGGCTATTGCTGATTTTTCTCTCTGAGGCAGTCTGTTAGGAATACTGTCGCTTCAAGCAACGGGTGCAGATCATCGTTAATGACTTCTGAAATGATGTCTACATCAATGTCAAAGTAACCATGGGCTATCCTGTTCCTTAGTCCGAATACTTGATGCCATGGTATTTCGGGACGAAGAGACAGGAACTGCCCTTCGGTAATTTTGTCAATCTTTCTATATCCTTCACCTATGGCCATTATTGTCATGCAGTTACCTGCGAGGTCTTGCACTCCGCCTGATGACATGAGCAGTTGGTTCATGTCCGTGATGCCTTCATTCCATTTCATCAGGTTTTCAATGGATTCCTTTATCTGATGAAGAATGTCAAGCACCACCTCACGCTTGTCCGAAGATGTCAATTCCATACTTTTCTATTTGGTTTAGGAAGAAGGGGCGCATGTTGTTGTGCTTGCGTATCAAGTCTACGCTCGTGCCAAGAATAGACTCTAAATAGTCGGCTGCTGCACATAGCATATAAGCCTTGGCTGGCATGATAACGAAAAGGTCAACGTCACTGTCGCCCTGATGCTCGTCCCTGGCCACTGAGCCGAATAGCCGCATATAGCTGATGCCATAGTTTGTTCTAAGTACATCAGCGTGACTTTTAAGGATGTCGATGTATTCCTGCCGTGTCCTAAGCGTCATAGTGCCTAAATAGATGATGTGTCATTGGAGCGGGAATCCTCCCCGCAATCTGCATGCAAATATACGAAGAAAAGTTGAGACGGCAAAATAATTTGCAGAAAATGTATCAGAAGTTGTTGTAAATGAGCATAACAGGATGAGTTCCGGTAAGGTGGAGGCAGTGCTTATTGTCCGGTTGCCTGCCTGAGGTCGAGCTGCCTCAGGTGCAGGTCGGCGTAGGCGTCGGTCAGCTTGTCGCGTTCCTGCTGGCATAGCAGCTGTGCCTGGAGCAGGTCGCTCATGGTGCTGGTTCCGGCGCGGTAGCGGTCGCGGTTCAGCCGCAGGTTCTCCTCGGCCTGCTGCAGCCCCTGGCGGGCCAGCTGCAGCTGCTGAAAGGCTTCCTGCACGTCGTTCTCGGCCTTCTGCATGCGTATGGACAGCAGCTGGGCGTTGTCGGAGAGCTGCTCCTCGGCCTTCTGCACCTCAATGCTGCGGCGCTTCAGCGCATGCGAGCCGCCCCACCAGTCGCTGATGGGCACGCTCACCGTGGCGAAGACCATGGCGAAGGTGCGGTCGTTGTCGAGCAGGTTGTGGTAGTTGTAGCCGGCCCCGACGGCCACGGTGGGCAGCTGCTGGCCCAGCGTCAACTTCTTCTGCAGGCGGGCGGCCTCCACCTGCTTCTCTAAGAGCTGGTATTCGGGGAGGCTGGCAAGTGAAGAGCTTTTAAGTGAAGAGTGAAGAGCGAAGAGTGAAGAATTTGCTACCGCCTCAGAGTCCTGCTCACCTTGGGCGGCAACAAACTCATCACTCATCACTCTTAACTCATCGCTTCCCGTGAGTCCGCAGTACTGGCCTAATAGCAGCTTGACTAAATCTATGCCGTTCTCCAGTTTCAGCCGCTGGCTCTTGATGTCGTTCTGGCGCAGCTGCACCTGCAGCAGGTCGTTGCGCAGCGCCACGCCGGCGCGCACAGCAACGTCCACATCTTTATATATGTCGGCCAACAGCGTGTCTACGGCGTCCAGCGTCTGCCGTTTCTGCTGCAGCGACACCAGTTGCCAGTAGTACTGCTCGGTCTGGCGCTCTACCTCCTGTCGCCTGAGCTGCATCTGCAGGTGGCTGACGTCCTCGCCTACGCGAGCCAGGCGGTTGCCGTTGACAATCTGTCCGCCGGCGAAGACGGGCTGCATGGCCATGAGGCTGGCGATGGTGCCGTTCTTCATCATCGACATGCTGATGGGGCTGGCCAGGGCCGTCAGCGCTTCGGCGGGCAGCATCTGCGACAGCGTGGCACCCATCGAGGCCGGTATGAACTCCTGCGGGTCGACGCTCATCTTCGCCATGCCGCGGTTGGCATTGAAGGACATGGCCGTGCCGCTGACGGTGGGGAAGTACTTGGTGAAGGCCTCGCGGCGCTGCTGGAGGGCGGCGTCGATGTCGTGCTGTGCCGAACGGATGGCGATGTTGTGGCTCAGTGCCGAGTCCTTCAGCTGCTGTAGGGTGAGGGGAGCGGATGGCTGGGCAGACGCTGAGAACGTGACGAAGGATATGAGTGTGGCTAAAAGCTGTTTCTTCTTCATGGCTTATTTGAGATTTGTTTTCCAATAGACTACTGGTAGCATGGTGACCACCATGATGAGCGAACCGATGCCGCCGGCGAAGATGGTGACACCCACAGGCATCCAGAAACTGCTGCCTGCCAGGATCATGGGCACCACGCCGACGGCCGTGGTGGCTGTGGTGAGGAAGATGGGCACCATGCGGCGTCGGCCAGCCTCGTATGAAGCCTGTCGCACGGCCTCGTTATAGGCCTGACGGTCCTGTCGCCAGTCGCCGTGCTGGGCCGTCCACTGCTTCACCAGGCCGAGGGCATGCTCGAAGATGAGAATCTCGTTGCGCATGATCATGCCCATGAGCGTGATGAGGCCCATGACCGACGTCAGGCCCAGCGTGCGGTTCATCAGTCCCAGGCCGATGAGTGCTCCGGGCAGCATCAGTCCCAGTGCCGAGATGCAGACGGTGGTGATGCCGAACTTGCGGAAGTTGAACAGCAGGAAGAAGAAGATGATGACCATGGCGATGGCCACGCCTCCGAATATCTGCGGCAGTGCCTCGGCGTCGTATTCTATCTCGCCGCCCACCTCGGCCCTGACGCCCTGCGGCAGCTGCATCTGCTCCATCAGCTCGGCCACGCGTCGCTCCACGGGTGCGGCATAGACGCCCTGGGCGAACTGTGCCGTCACCGTGAGGCAGCGCTCGCCGTGTCGGTGCATGATGCGGCTCTCCGTCCAGCGGGGCTGCACCGTGGCCACCTGGCGCAGCGGCACGGTGGTGGCACTGCCGTTCAGGCTTCCGGCCAGCATCGTGGCGGGTGTGGCAATGCCGATGTCGCCTATGCTTTGATAGGTCAGCTGGCAGGTGTCGCGCAGCACGATGGGCAGCTGGTAGTCGCCCTCCCACAGGTGGCCTACGCTCAGGTCGCCCGTGGCTGTGCTCAGTGAGAGGGCGGCCGTGGTGCGGCTGATGCCCAGCTGTGCGGCGCTGACGGGGTCGAGCTCGACGCTGACCAGCGGGAAGGGCTGCATGAAGTCGGTGTGCACCCACTCCAGCTCGGGCATCTGGCGCATCTGGGCCATCAGCCGCTCGGCCACGGCGTGCAGCGAGTCGAGGTCGTCGCCGTAGAAACGGTACTCCAGCTCGGGCACCTCCAGGTAGTCGAGCCGCTTGAAGCGGATGTAGGCATCAGGGAAGTGCTCGCTCCACAGCGGCTGGTAGTGGGCCAGCAGCTCTAAGGTAGCCTCCTGCGACGTAGTGTTGACGATGAACTGCGCAAAGTTCTTGCCCGCCATCTGCGGTGCATAGCAGGTCATGAAGCGGGGCGACGAGCAGCCTATGAAGCTGGTGATGGCGCTGACACGCTCGTCGCCGCTCATCTGCAGGCGCAGCGAGTCAGCCAGCTGGCGGGTGTCGTCGAGGCCCTTGCCGTCGGGCAGGAATATCTCTACGGCAAACTGGTCGCGGTCAGCGTAGGGAAAGAGGCGTACCTTCAGCGTGGGGGCGATGAGGCACGACAGCAGCACCACGCCGATGCCGCCGCCGATGGTGAGCCACGGGTGGCGGAAAGTCCAGTCGAGCACGTGGTTGTAGGTGTTCTGCACCCAGCGGGTAATGGCGTTTCCCGTAGTTGCCTCGTCTTTGCCTGCGGTGCCTTCTTGTGCCTTCGGCTTGATGATGAGCACCTCGAGGAAGGGAATGACGGTAACGGCCAGCACCAGCGATACCATGAGGTTGATGGTGATGGTGAGCGGGAAGTCGCGCAGCGCGTCGTTGAACGCGCCCTTCATGGTGAGCAGCAGGGGGTAGAAGATGACGCAGATGCACAGCGTGGCCAGCATCATCGGCATGAAGTACTGTCGCGACGACTCCATGGCGGCCTCCTTCGGCTCATAGCCCTTGGCGGTGTACTCCAGATAGCCGTCGATGACCACGATGCTGTTGTCGACCACCATGCCCAGCACGACGATGAGCGCCGCCAGCGTCACCATGTTCAGCTCGATGCCCATGGCGTACATGATGCCCACGCTGATGAAGGTGCTCAGCGGCACGGTGATGGCGGCCACGATGGCTGAGCGCAAGGGGAAGAGCACCATCATCACCAGTACGATGACGAGCATGGAGATGAGCAGGTCGCGCAGGAAGTCGTTGACGCTGGTGCCCACCACCTTCGGCTGGTCGGCAATGCGCGTCAGTGTCACGTCGTCGGGCAGCTCTTCGGCGCGGTAGCTGTCGAGCACCTCGTCGACGGCATGGCCGTATTTCACGATGTTGTTGCCAGGCGTCATCTCTAATGAGAGCAGCACGCAGGGGTGGCCGTCCTGCTCAATGTAGCCGCTGCTGGTGTCGTATTCGCGTACCACACGGGCCACGTCGCGTACGCGCACCATCTTTCCGCTGGCGGCGTCGCTGTAGATGATCATGTTGGCTATCTCCTCCTCCGAGCGCTGTGTCTCCTCAATGTGTATGGGCACCTGCAGCCGCTGGGTGTTCACGCTGCCGCTCATGGTGGTCAGTCCCTGCTGCTGCAGCTGCATGAGCATCGCCTGCTGGCCTATGCCGTAGGCCTGCAGCCGCTGGCGGTCCACGTAGAGGCTTATCTGCTCCTGCTGTTCGCCGTAGGTGCGCACGCCGGCCACCGACGGTATGCGGCGCAGGCGGTCGCCCAGCTGGTCGGCATAGTGGTGCAGCTCACGGTAGCTGCGCTGCGGACTCTCTATGGCGATGAGCAGCGCCGAGGTGTTGCCGAAGTCGTCGTTGGCCACCAAGGCCAGCACACCGCTGGGCAGCTGTTGCTTGAACAGCGCCAGCCCGTGCTTCATCTTGCTCCACACCTCGTCCTTGTTGTTTACATTGTCGTTCAGGTGGACCAGCACCATGCACATGCCGTTCTGGCAGGTAGTGGTGGTCTTCTCGCGCTTCACCTCCTCGTAGGTGAAGAGGTAGCGCTCCAGCGGCTTGGCCACCTGGGCCTCCACCTCCTCGGCGGTAGCGCCGGGGTAGACGGCTACGACCACGCCCTGGCGTATGGTGAAGGCCGGAAACTCGTCCTTCGGCATGAGGTCCATGCCCACGATGCCGAAGCCGAAGAGCAGCAGGGCCAGCAGTATCGTAATGGGGTAGTGCTCCAATGGCCAGCGCAGCCAGTTCATCTGTTTCATGTGCTAAAACTCCACTTTTGTTCCTTCACTCAGTTTCTGATAGCCCTCTACGACGATGCGCTGCCCTTGCTGCAGCCCGGCGCTGATGGTGATGTCGTTGCCCGTGACGGCCCCTGTCACCACATTGCTGCGGTGCACGGTGCTGTCGGCCTCGACGGCCCATACGAACAGCTGTCCGTTGGCGGCCTTTTGCACGGCGGTGACAGGCAGGCGGTAGTCACTGCTGGCGGCCTCAGCCTGTGCCGTGCTGCCCGTACTGCTGAGCTGCACTGAGGCCACCATGCCGGGCAGCAGGCGCCCGTCGCCGTTGGCCACGCTGATGCGCACGTCGTAGGTGTGGGTCATGGCGTCGGCCACGATGCCTTTCTCTATGTGTCCGCCACGGGTGGTGATGCCCGCGGCCTCTACCTTTATTATAGAAGATGTGTTGTGGCCGATGGCTGCTACCTCGGCTTCGGGCACGGCCACACGCACTTTCACCGTTGCAATGTCGAGGATGGTGACCACGGCCTGCGAGGGCATGGCCGTCTCGCCGGCTCCCAGCATCTTGCGCCCTATGATGCCGCTGACGGGCGCCACCAGACGGCAGTCGGCCAGGTTCTTGCGGGCTACGGCCAGCTGCGACTGTGCCTGCGCCACCTTGCTCTGTATCTCCACCCACTGCACCTCGGGCAGCGAGCCGGCCTCGTGCAGCTGGGCGTAGCGGGCCAGTGCGTCGTTGGCCTGCGCCATGGCGGCCTCGGCACCGGCGAGCACGTTGCGGGCCTGCGTGTCGTCCATCTCGGCCAGCAGCTGACCACGGCGCACGGTCTGTCCCTCGCTCACCAGCACACGGCGTACCACGCCCATGCCGGTGAAGCTCACGGCGGTGGCTTCGCGCTCTTCAACAGTTCCTACGTAGGTGGTGGCGGCATCGTGGCCGACGGGCGACAACTCGGTCACCTTCACACGCACCGGAGCCTTTGCCACCGTGCCCGATGGCTTGTCGCTGCAGCCGGCTGCAACCAGCAACAGCAGGCCCAGTATGATTGAGTTTCTCATATTAATAAAAATCTGTATCTGTAAAACTATTGTCCTAAACGGTAAAATCGGTGCAAAGGTACAGAATAAATAGCATTCTTCCATGTTCTATTATTCCTTATAATGTTTGTATTTTTCACTTTTTGGAGAAAAAGGATGTAAATGGGCGTAGTCTGAACATTCCTTTTTGGACTTTTTTCTATACCTTTGCAGAAATTTTGACTATGCGAGTATCTATAATGATAAGAAAGACGCTGTTTGCTGCCCTGCTCCTGCTGTCCGCTCCTGCCACCCTCTGGGGTCAGTGGTCGCCGGTGGGCATCGTCAGTGCACAGGACACGATGAAGCACGTGCAGCTGGGACTCGTAGCCGCTGTGGCCAATGGCCAGGCGCAGGGCTTGCAGCTGTCGGGCTTTGCCAATATGTCGGCTTCGCCGTTTCGGGGTGTTCAGCTCAGCGGTATCAGCAACATCTCAATGGGCGTGCGACGTGGCATGCAGCTGTCGGCCATGCTCAATGTGTCGTCGGGCTACATGCGCGGCCTGCAGACGGCAGCCTACAACTTTGCCGACTCACTCAACGGCACGCAGATAGGTCTCATCAACGTGGCCCTGGCCCACCCAAAAGGCTGGCAGGTAGGGCTGGTGAACGTGACGCGCGACACCGTGGCCCACAAGCTGGGGCTGGTGAACGTGAACCCTAAGACGACCATCGACTACATGTTCTTCGGCGGCACGGCCACCAAGGGCAATGCCGCCGTCAGGTTCCGTAACCGCAGCACCTATAATATAATAGGTATGGGCACGCACTACATGGGGCTGGACGAGAAGTTCTCCGGGGCGCTGTACTATCGCATCGGCCAGTACTTTCAGCTGTCGCCCCGCTGGTCGGTGAGCGGCGACCTGGGCTTTGGCCACATCGAGACCTTCGAGCGCCACAGCGTGCGCAAGCCGGAACGCCTCTATTCGCTGCAGGCGCGCTTCAATGTCGACTATCAGCTCAGTCCTCATGTGGGCCTCTTCGCCTCGGTGGGCTACGGCGACACACGCTACTATCGTCATGCCACCCGCTACCGCAGCCGCATGCTTGCCGAGCTGGGTGTCACCTTCCGGCGCGTGGTCCCGTCGTTCACGCCGAAGCCGGCAGCAGGCGCAACTGATGGCTCCCCAGAGGAGGAAGAGCGTCCTGACGGGCAGTCTGTGGATTGGGGCAGTGTGCCTCAGCGGCCGTGGATAGCAGCCGCCGAGGCCACGGGCATCAATGCCTTCGTACACCTCTTCGACCGTTATGCACTGGCCGCCGACTATGCGCAGACCACTCTGCACAGCTGGCGCCGAAACATCACCAATGGCTTTGTGTGGGACAACGATGTGTTCTCTACCAACCTCTTTGCGCATCCCTACCACGGCAACCTCTATTTCAATTCGGCTCGCTCCAACGGTCTCAGCTTCTGGCAGTCGGCCCCCTATGCCCTTGGCGGTTCGCTGATGTGGGAAATGCTGGGCGAGCGCGAGCCGCCAGCCATCAACGACCTTGTGGCCACCACCGTGGGCGGCATCTGCATCGGCGAGATTGCTCACCGCATCAGCGACCTGTTCATCGACGAGCGCTTGACGGGCTTCAGCCGTTTCCTGCGCGAGGCTGCCACCACAATTGTCGACCCCATGAAAGGGCTGAACCGCATTGTCAGCGGACGAGCCTGGCGTGTGACAGCCAGTGGGGGAGGCCAGCCGTCAGCGCACCCCAATAACGTTGACTTCTCACTCTCTGCCGGCAGTCGCTATCTGGCTGACGACGGGGCCCTCTTCCGCGGAGAGCATAACCCCTACCTGAACTTCTACATGGAGTATGGCGACATACTGAACCGGCAGCACGACAGCCGACCATACGACTTCTTTGATGCCGAGGTGACGTTCGGACTGAGCAAGAACCAGCCCATCATCAATCAGCTCAGCCTGTTAGGCCGACTGTGGAGCGCTCCGATGATTGAGGACAAGGGCGTGCGTGCCGAGGTGGGCATCTACCAGCACTTCAACTACTACGACTCGAAGCCCGTGAAGGATGGCACCGACCTCACCCCCTACCGCATCAGCGAGGCTGCCGCCGTGGGCCCGGGCGTCGTCTTCACTCTGCCCAGCGTGGGGGCACTGAGCCATATTGAGCAGCGGGCCTTCCTGAATGCCATCCTGCTGGGCGGCACGAAGAGCGACTACTACAATGTCATTGACCGTGACTACAACATGGGCAGCGGCTTCAGCGTGAAGACCAAGACACACCTTGAGATGCGCAACTTCGGGCGCTTCATCCTGCATGCCAAGTTCTTCCGGCTGTTCACATGGAAGGGCTACGAGCAGAAGGACCTCAGCACCGTCGACCCTCTGCACCTGAACGCACAGGGCGACAAGGGCAGTGCCTCGCTGCTGGTCATCAGTCCCATGGCCGAGCTGGACCTGGGGCGCGGATGGAGCCTGCTCGTGGCGGCATCGTTCTTCAGCCGCGACACACATTATAAATATTACAGCAATGTGAAAGCACGTACTTACGAGGTACGCAGCGGACTCACTTGGCACATCTAAATGAGAGACGTACTATGCAACAGGAAAAACTGACTTTGCAGAAGATAGCCACTGACGAACACGTCAGCGTGGGCTATCAGGACGATGACATTGTGATTATCGACAATGTGAAGATGCTCTATGCCCCCCCGATGGCACATGTTGACATGACCCTTGTGGTGATGCCGCTTGAAGGAAAGGTACAGGCCAGCGTGGGCGGACACCAGGTGGAACTGCGGAAGGGCCAGGTGGCCGTGTTCCCCCCGAACATGACACTCAGCGACTTCATGATGAGCCCCGACTTCGACTTCAAGGCGATGCTCGTCACTACCAGCATGCTGCAGAGCTTCCTGCGCGAGAAGATGGGCGAGTGGAACCACCTGATGTATGTACAGCACCAGCATGTCATTGACATGCAGGACGATGACTTCGGTTTCTTCGTCCATTTCTATGAGATACTGCGCCTGTGCACCGCCCGTCCTGCCGACACGCCGTACAAGACCGATGTCGTGCAGGCCCTGCTGCGTGCCGCCTTCCTGCTGCTCTGCGGCCGCATAAGCACGATGAGTGCACAGACAGCAGCCCCGCAGGTGGAGGTGGCGTCGGGCGTGTCGCTCTTCCATCGCTTCCTGCAGCTGCTGAGTGCTGCCGAGGTGAAGCGCCGCCCGGTGTGCGACTATGCCAGCGACCTGTGCATATCGGCTAAATATCTCTCAGTGGTGTGCAAGCGCTATTCGGGCAAGACGGCCAACGACTGGATAACGGAGCACGTCATGGAGGACATACGCTACTACCTGCGGCAGACCGAGCTCAGCCTGAAGCAGGTCAGCGACCGCCTGGGCTTCCCCAATCCGTCGTTCTTCTGCAAGTATGTGCGCGAGCATTTTAATCTGACGCCTATGCAGCTCCGGCGCGGCGGCTGACGCCACAAGCAGTGTGCCCGTTACGCAGCGGCAGCCGGGCCGTCGGCATGGCGTCAGCGGTCGTACTTGAAGCTGCTGCCGCCCACAAACTCGCGCATGATGCTGGTGGGAGGAATCTCCTGGTCGCTGACGGGCAGGAAGAAGTGTATGAACTTCAGCAGGCGGTGCGCTTCGCCGTATTCGGGGCAGTTGCGCGGTATCTGGGCCAGGATGAGCTCGGCATGGGTGCGCAGCACGGCAAACTCAATGTTCAGCGCCGAGTTGAACATCACGTCGGCAGTCTCCTGGAACGGCGATATCCATTTGTCCTCTGCCTCGCACACGTTCTTCCACTGGGCTATGGTCTGCCGGGCAGTGAAGGCCCCCTTGTTGTAGTCGCGTATGATGCGGCGCAGCAGTCGGTTGTCGCGGGTGGGAATCCAGTTGTGGTCGTCAAGCGAGATGCTGGTCAGTGCCGAGATGTATATCTTGAACTTCGTCTCGTCGGGCACGGTGCGTGTCAGCAGTGGGTTCAGGGCGTGAATGCCTTCTATGATGAGCACGGCGTCGCGCTGCAGCTTCAGCCGTTTGCCGTTCCATTCGCGCAGTCCGGTGGTGAAGTTGTACTCGGGCACCTCCACCGTCTCGCCTTTCATCAGCCGCACTAAGTGGTCCTCCAGCAGCTCATAGTCTACGGCGGCGATGTTGTCGAAGTCGTAGTCGCCGTTGGGCAGCTTTGGCGTGTCTACGCGGTTCACGAAGTAGTCGTCGGTCGAGAACGACAGCGGGCGCAGGCCGCAGGCCAGCAGTTGTATGGACAGTCGCTTGCAGAACGTGGTCTTACCCGAGCTGCTGGGGCCTGTGATGAGCACCAGCCTCGTCTCTTGTTTCACCCGCTGGGCTATCTCCTCGGCTATCTGCACAATCTTCTTCTCTTGCAGGGCCTCGCTCACCTGTATCAGTTCCGAGGCATGTCCGCGCATGATGGCCTTGTTCACGTCGCCGGCGTTGCTCAGCCGCATGATGATGTCCCAGTGTGTCTTCTCTGCAAACATCTCGAAGGTCTTGGGCTGTTCCATCTTCTCGGCCAGTCGGTCGGGCTGGTTCCAGTCGGGCACGCGCAGCAGCAGGCCGTCCTCGTAGCGCTCCAGTCCCCACACCTTGAGGTAGCCTGCCGACGGCACCAGCGGACCGTAGTAGTAGTCCACGGTGTCGCCCAGCGTGTAGTAGTCGCTGTACAGCTGTCCGCTGGTCTCCAGCAGCTTCACCTTGTCCGAGAAGCCCCGGTCGCTGAACACGCGGATGGCCTCCTCGGTGGTGGCCTCCGTCCGGCGGAAGGGCATGTCGAGGTCAATGATTTCCTGCATCCGCTGCCTGATGTTCTCCACGTCGTCGTCGGTCACCGGGCTGGCGTCCTTCTGCTGCGGCTGACCGCGTTTCTTGAAGTTGCAGTAGTAGCCACGGCAGAGCGAGTGCTCAATGAAGAGCTTCGACCCGGGGAAGAGGTCCTGCGTGGCCTTGTAGAGCACGAAGCTCAGTGAGCGCACGTAGACCCTGTGGCCGCTGCCTTCACGGGCATCGAGGAACTCCACGTCGCGGTTCTGGAACAGGCGGAACTTCAGCCCCTGTGACACGTTATTCACTTTGGCCGACACCACGGGGTAGGGCAGGTGTATGTCGGCGGCGAACTCCTGGTAGACATCGAGCAGCGAGCTGCCTTCGGGGAAGCTCTTCGTGATGCCATTGTTCTTGCAGCGTATCTGTAGCATAGTCTTAGGTGTTACGACGGCAGAAAAGTAACGTGCCGTCAATTCGATGGCAAAGGTACGAAAAAACGAGCGAAATGCAAAGGAAAAGCGTGGTTTTCTTTCTCTGCTCTTGATATAAATACATTAAAGTAGGGAAAAAGCACGAAAAATGCGCAAATAATTGCAAGATTGAGAAAAAAAGTGTATCTTTGCAACCTATTTTTAGTAATTGATTAGCAAATTGTCATTATAAGCCATGATTCTGAGAATAGCTGTTCAGTCGAAAGGGCGTCTTTTTGACGACACGATGCACCTGTTGAGCGAGGCCGACATCAAGGTTGGCGGCTCAAAGCGCACCCTGCTCGTTGGTGCGCAGAACTTTCCGTTAGAGGTACTCTACCTGCGTGACGACGACATACCCGAGAGCGTGGCTACGGGCGTGGCCGACATCGGAGTGGTGGGCGAGAACGAGTTTGTGGAGCGCGGTGCCGAGGCCGACATCATTTCGCGTCTGGGCTTCAGCCAGTGCCGCCTGTCGCTGGCCATTCCCAAGGAGGCCGACTATCAGGGCCTCAGCTGGTTCGAGGGCAGGAAGATAGCCACCAGCTATCCCGTCATCCTGCAGAAATTCCTTAGCGAAAAAGGCATACATGCTGAGATTCACGTCATTACGGGCAGTGTAGAGATCAGTCCGGGCATCGGGCTGGCCGACGCCATCTTCGACATCGTCAGCTCTGGCTCCACGCTGGTGAGCAACAACCTGCGCGAGGTGGAGGTGGTGATGCAGAGCGAGGCACTGCTCATTGGTCATCCCGGCATGGAGCAGCAGAAGCGCGACATCCTGCAGCAGATGCTGTTCCGCTTCGAGGCCGTGCGCCAGGCCGAGGATAAAAAATATGTACGCATGAACGCCCCGAAGGCCCGTCTTCAGGAGATTATCAACGTGCTGCCTGGCCTGAAGAGCCCCACCGTCATTCCCCTGGCCGACGAGGAGTGGTGCTCGGTGCACACCGTGCTCGACGAGCGCCGTTTCTGGGAGATCATCGGTCAGCTGAAGGAACTGGGCGCTCAGGGCATCCTGGTGACGCCCATCGAGAAGATGATACTGTAAAGCCTCACCCCCGGCCCCTCTCCTAAAGGAGAGAAAAAGCCTCACCCCCGGCCTCTCTCCAAGGGGAGAGGGGAGTTTATAGACTTAGAAAGAAGGTAAGCAATGAAGATTTATAAATATCCGCAGCGGGAGCGATGGGCTGAGCTTACGGCCCGCCCGCATTTGGACACCACGCAGTTGCAGGCTACGGTGAACAGCGTGCTCAGCGACGTGCGCGAGCGTGGCGATGCTGCCGTGCTCGACTACGAGGAGCGCTTCGACCATGTGCGCCTGTCGTCGCTGGCCGTCAGCGAGGCCGAGCTGGCCGAGGCCGAGCAGTCAGTAAGCCATGAACTGAAGGATGCCATCCGCCTGGCCCACAATAACATATATGCCTTCCATGAGGCACAGCGCTTCAACGAAGTGCGTGTAGCTACGCAGCCCGGCGTGGAGTGCTGGCAGCAGAGTGTACCCATCGAGCGGGTAGGGCTTTACATCCCCGGCGGCACGGCCCCGCTGTTCAGCACCGTGCTCATGCTGGCCACCCCGGCCAAGATTGCCGGTTGCAGCGAGATAGTGCTCTGCACGCCTCCCGGGCGCGACGGCCGTGTGAACCCCGCCATACTCATGGCGGCCCGCATAGCCGGCGTGAGCCGTATCTTCAAGGCCGGCGGCGTGCAGGCCATCGGTGCCATGGCCTATGGCACGCAGTCGGTGCCCAAGGTCTACAAGATCTTCGGCCCCGGCAACCAGTACGTCATGGCCGCCAAGCAGCAGGTGAGCCTGCACGACGTGGCCATCGACATGCCCGCCGGTCCCAGTGAGGTGTGCGTCGTGGCCGACGATACTGCCAATGCCGCCTTCGTGGCCGCCGACCTGCTGTCGCAGGCTGAGCATGGCCGCGACTCGCAGGTGCTGCTCATCACCACCAGCGAGGCCCTCCTGGAGCGTGTGCAGCAGCAGCTCGACGCCCAGCTGGCCCAGCTGCCCCGCCGCGACATTGCCGCCGCTGCCCTTGAGAACAGCAGCTTCGTGCTTGTAGCCTCTTCCGACGAGATGATGGAGCTGGCCAACGCATACGCACCCGAACATCTTATTATACAGACCGCCGACTACATGTCGCTGGCCGCCCGTGTGGTCAACGCCGGCAGCGTGTTCCTCGGCCCTTACGCCTGCGAGAGTGCCGGCGACTACGCCAGCGGCACCAACCACACGCTGCCCACCCACGGCTATGCCACGGCCTACAGCGGCGTGAACCTCGACAGCTACCAGCGCAAGGTCACCTTCCAGCACCTCACGGCCGAGGGCGTGCGCAGCATAGGCCCCGCCGTTGAGCTGATGGCCCGTGCCGAGCAGCTCGACGCCCACGCCCGCGCCATGACCCTGCGCCTCTCGTCATTATGATAGTACACATTACAGCCCTATGAAACCGCTTCAAGAACTCACCCGCCCCAACATCCTTGCCCTGGCCCCGTACAGCTCGGCCCGCGACGAGTACTCCGGCCATGAGGCCCATGTGTTCCTCGATGCCAACGAGTGCCCCTACAACGCACCGCTGAACCGCTACCCCGACCCCTTGCAGCGCGAGCTGAAGGAGCTGGTGGCGCGCCAGAAGGGGGTGCCCGCTGACAACATCTTCCTGGGCAACGGCAGCGACGAGGCCATCGACCTGCTCTACCGCTGTTTCTGCCAGCCGGGTGCCGACAATGTGGTGGCCATCGAGCCCACCTACGGCATGTACCGCGTCTGTGCCGACATCAACGACGTGGAGTACCGCCCCGTGCTGCTCGACGACCAGTTCCAGCTGCATGCCGACGCGCTGCTGGCCGCCTGCGATGACCATACGAAGCTCATCTGGATATGCAGTCCCAACAACCCCACGGGCAACAGCATGCAGCGCGACGAGGTGCTGCGGGTCATTGACGCCTTCCAGGGCATCGTGGTCCTCGACGAGGCCTACAGCGATTTCTCGCGTCAGCGCCCCTTCCGCTCGGAGCTGGCCCAGCACCCCAACCTGGTGGTGCTCAACACCATGAGCAAGGCGTGGGCCTCGGCAGCCATCCGTCTGGGCATGGCCTTCGCCTCGGCCGACATCATCGCCATCTTCAACAAGGTGAAGTACCCCTACAACGTCAACCTGCTCACCCAGCAGCAGGCCATGCAGCGGCTCAAGGACACGCAGGACGTGGAGCGCTGGCTGCAGTTGGTGCTGCAGGAGCGGTCGCGGCTGATGGAAGCCTTCCGCCAGCTGCCCATCTGCCAGCAGGTCTATCCCACCGATGCCAACTTCTTCCTGGCCCGCGTCAGCGATGCACAGGCCGTCTACGACTACCTGGTGCACCAGGGCATCATCGTGCGCAACCGCACCCGTGTGCAGCTGTGCCACAACTGCTTGCGCATCACCGTGGGCACCCGCTCGGAGAACGCCGAGCTGCTCGGGGCCCTGCGGCAGTATTAAAATTGGCTAAATAGTTGTTTATTTCAAAATAAAAGCGTACTTTTGCACACAGTTACCACAAACCGACAGTTAATCACAACCTAATAAACATTTTACTATTATGAAGAAGTATAACTTCAACGCAGGTCCTTCGATGCTTCCCCGCGAGGTCATCGAGGCCACAGCTCAACAGTGTTTAGACTTCAACGGCTCGGGCCTCTCACTGATGGAGATCAGCCACCGTGCCAAGGACTTCCAGCCCGTCGTCGACGAGGCCGTGGCTCTGGTCAAGGAGCTGCTGCAGGTGCCCGAGGGCTACTCAGTCATCTTCCTTGGAGGCGGCGCCTCGCTCGAGTTCTGCATGATTCCCTATAACTTCCTCATCAAGAAGGCTGCCTACCTGAACACCGGCGTCTGGGCCAAGAAGGCCATGAAGGAAGCCAAGCTCTTCGGCGAGGTGGTAGAAGTGGCCTCGTCGGCCGATGCCAACTACACCTTCATCCCCAAGGACTGGAGCGTGCCCGAGGATGCCGACTACCTGCACATCACCACGAACAACACCATCTACGGTACTGAGATCCGCCGCGACCTCGACGTGCCCGTGCGCCTCATTGCCGATATGTCGAGCGACATCTTCTCGCGTCCCATCGACGTGGCCAAGTACGATGCCATCTATGCCGGTGCCCAGAAGAACCTGGCCATGGCCGGTGTCACCATCGTCATCGTGAAGGACGACGCCCTGGGCCGTGCTCCCCGCCAGATTCCCACCATGCTCGACTATCGCACCCACGTCGACAAGGGCTCGATGTTCAACACCCCGCCTGTGGTGCCCATCTACTCAGCCCTGGAGACGCTGCGCTGGATCAAGCGTCAGGGCGGCGTGGAGGCCATGGACAAGCTGGCACATCAGCGTGCCGAGATCGTCTACGGCGAGATAGACCGCAACAAGATGTTCCGCGGCACCGTCACCGCCAAGGAGGACCGCTCGCTGATGAACATCTGCTTCGTCATGGCCGACGAGTACAAGGAGCTGGAGAAGGACTTCCTCGACTTCGCCACGCAGAAGGGCATGGTCGGCGTGAAGGGTCACCGCTCTGTCGGCGGCTTCCGCGCCAGCTGCTACAATGCACAGACCATCGAGGGCTGCCAGGCACTCGTCGCCTGCATGAAGGAGTTCGAGAACAGTCACTAATTCCCTCGGTCTTCACTAATTGTGATAAATCTGCTTTCACTAATTGTGATAAATGTTATTCACTAATTGTGATAAATATATCTCACTAATTGTGATAAATATAAATCACTAATTGTGATAAATAACTTATTTATTACGAGAATTCTTTTATCCTGATTTGTGTAAGCAGATTTATCTCAATTTGTGGAATATATTTATCCCAATTAGTGAGATATATTTATCCCAATTAGTGAGATATATTTATCCCAATTAGTGAGATATATTTATCCCAATTAGTGAAAAAACATTTATCTCAATTAGTGTAAAGGAAAAAAAAGATAGTTATATGAAGATTCTTGTTGCAACCGAAAAGCCCTTCGCAGCAGCCGCCGTCGAGGGCATCAAGAAAGAGATTGAGGCCGCAGGCCATGAACTGGCCCTGCTGGAGAAATACACCGAGAAGCAGCAGCTGCTCGATGCCGTGAAGGACGCCGACGCCATGATCATCCGTTCCGACAAGGTCGACGCCGAGGTGCTCGACGCCGCCAAGCAGCTGAAGATAGTGGTTCGTGCCGGCGCCGGCTACGACAACATCGACCTGGCTGCCGCCACCGCCCACAACGTGGTGGCCGAGAACACCCCCGGCCAGAACTCCAACGCCGTGGCCGAGCTCGTCTTCGGACTGCTGGTCATGGCCGTGCGCCAGTTCTACAACGGCAAGGCCGGTACCGAGCTGATGGGTAAGAAGCTGGGCATCCTCGCCTTCGGCAACGTGGGCCGCAACGTGGCTCGCATCGCCAAGGGCTTCGGCATGGATGTCTATGCCTACGACGCCTACTGCCCTGCCGAGGTCATCGAGCAGGCCGGCGTGCACGCCGTCAGCTCGCAGGACGCCCTGTTCGAGCAGTGCGACGTGGTGTCGCTCCACATTCCCGCTACCGCTGAGACGAAGCAGAGCATCAACTACGCCCTGGTGGGTAAGATGAAGAAGGGTGGCATCCTGGTGAACACCGCCCGCAAGGAGGTCATCAACGAGCCTGAGCTGCTGAAGCTGATGGAGGAGCGCCAGGACCTGAAGTTCGTCACCGACATCATGCCCGACCAGAATGCCGACTTCCTGAAGTTCGAGGGTCGTTACTTCTCTACCCCGAAGAAGATGGGTGCTCAGACCGCTGAGGCCAATGCCAATGCCGGCATAGCCGCTGCCCGTCAGATCAACGCCTTCTTCGCCACCGGCGATACCCGCTTCCAGGTGAATAAGTAAGGTTTCTCTTAATGAGTAATGAGTAATTAGTAATGAGTAATTATGATTAGATTCGCAACTCCTTGGGCGCAGCAGGCTTACGCCTCCATAAGAAGGCACTCTACTGGGCGTGCGCGGTAATCACAATTACTAATTACTAATTACTCATTTTCCATTTTCCTCATGCGGTCCCCCCTGCTGTTCGTGTTATTGCTGTTGCCGGGTTCTGTTCGTGCCCAGCAAATGCAGACAGTGGTGGCCGACGCTGCTACACATGAGCCCGTGGCACATGCCTCGCTCTACAGTCGTGACAGCGGCCGCTTCCGGTCGGCTATCAGCGGCGACAACGGCGTGGCCCGCATCACCTTCCCCTTCCAGCGCCTCACCGTGAGCCACCTCAACTATGAGCGGCTCACGGTGAGCCGTATTCCTGACACCCTCTTCCTGAAGCCCCGCTACCAGCAGAAGGCCGAGGTGGTGATCACCAACCGCGAGCCGGAGTGGATTCGCCGACGGCTCAGGCAGACCATCCGCCAGAAGGAGGCCCGCTACTTCAGCCGCCCCGACAGCCTCCTGCTCAGCTACCACACGCAGAGCATCGATGCCGCCAGCATCTACCGCATGCACCTCAGCGGGCGGCTGCGCACCATGAGCACCCTCCACCAGCTCTATGCCCTCAGCGCCGACAGCATCGCCATCACGGCCAGCGACAGCACCCGCCTCACCGACATGATGAACCTGCGGCGCATGCTCTACGAGGACTTTGTCATGGACCTCGACAACGGCTTCCTGCGTGCCCATCGCTTCTACCACAACGCCGACTACCGCGGCGCCTCGCCCCACGAGGTGGAGCTGCGCTTCCGCTCGAAAAGTGGCAAGCCCTCGCGCGGCTGGCTCGTCATGGACACCGTGCGCTGCGTGGTGCTCAGTGCCTATCGCTTCACGGGCACCGAGGTGAACCGCTCCGAGCGCATCGACGGCGTGATGTATGCCCTGGCGCGCGTCTTCGGCTATCGCATCGACACCTTCACACGCGACTACAGCGTCAGCTATGCCCTGCGCCCCGACGGCACCCTCTACCCCCGCGAGGTGCGCTACAAGATGTACCTGGCCGGGCGCGACGGTGACGACGGCAAGGCGCAGCAGCAGTTCAACGAGCAGACGGGTGGGGGATTCCCCAACATGGAGGCCACGCTCACCCTCATGCCGCTGCCCGTCGGCTCCCTTCAGTCCCCGCCCCTTGTCAGTTCTGTCTCGGTGGGCGACAGCACCGTTGCGGCCCCATCGCCTTGGTACGACCTGCCTCGTTCGTGGTATGTGAAGTACAACACCGACGCCGACCGACAGCGCGAGGTGGTGCTGTCGAACCTGCCCGCCACTTTCCGGCTCTTCGCAGAGTAGAGAATGAACGGTCCCTTATCGACTTCGCGCGCGCGTGCGCGTTACACGCGCGTGAGTGATATTTTGGTTGCACCGAGGGGAAATTGAGAGATTGAGAAATTGAGAAATTGAGAAATGGGGCGAAGCAGCAAAACAAGTTGTTTTGCTGAAAAAGCGGGCCGCCCGTGAAAAAAAGCGGCCCGCTTTTTTTCACGAGAGGGCCGCTTTTTTTCATGAGCGGCCCTCTCAGAAATGTCCCAGGCCCTGGGACGTTTTTCTATGGCACCATTAGGTTTCATTAACTGTTTTAATATAGATATTTTCGCGGTGCAACCAAAAATGAGCACCGCTAACTGTTTGATAGTCAAGTTCGGTGCAACCAAAATGAGCGGTGGCGCAATATAGATGCTTTTCGGTGCAACCAAACCTGTTCCCGGTGCAACCAAAACGCTTTTCGGTGCAACCAAACTATCACTCACGCGCGTGTAACGCGCACGCGCGAGAAACGATAATATCTATTTTTTCGCACCCACCCTCTGTGGGGCAAGTATCCTTGGTATTACTGCCCCCATCCCCAAACCATCCCTTACAAATAAGGGGAGCAACGAAGTGTTTTCTTTTTGTTTCAAAAATATTTTTTTTTGTTAAATCATTTGCGGTATTGCAAATAAATTGTTACTTTTGCGACCCGAAATAATTTAAATACTCTTTTTATGAAAAAACACTACTTCCTAACACTGCTCATGGCACTTTGCTGCGCAATGGGCACCGCCATGGCCGACACGTACAAAGTCGACTTCGAGACAACAGTTGACACCAGCGACCACGAGTTTCGCGTAGCTTCAGGCTGGAGCCACATTATGG
Source organism: Prevotella sp. UBA3837 (assembly GCA_002392835.1). GTDB lineage: Bacteria > Bacteroidota > Bacteroidia > Bacteroidales > Bacteroidaceae > Prevotella. The sequence goes on from DGHX01000004.1 coordinate 24,877, forward strand.
ATGCCGACATCAATCCTTTTTTTACATGGCTGACGTCGTATGTGGCGTATGCATACGAGGCTCAAGCCGGTGTCGACGGCTCACAGGCGCTGAAGATTGGCACGCAGGTTTTAGGCTCTCAGCCCAAGAATGACCTGCTGGTAACGCCGAAGGTGAGCGGTCCTGTCAGCATCATGGTAAAGGCCGCCGACACCGATGATGAGAATGCCGCCAGCATCAGTTTCTATACGGTCACCAACGGCGTGATGGGTGACGAGATTACTCCCGCCTCTGCCCCTGCACTGACCACCGACGGTTATGTGAAATATGAGCTGGGCCAGCAGGACGGCGTGAACATCGGCATACGCGGACAGTTCGTGTACATCGACGACTTCGAGGCCGGCAGTGCTGAAATCATCAAGGTGAAGGGACTCGCCGTGGTGGGAGCCAAACTGGCCGACGATGCCGATACCACTACCGAGTTGGATGAAAGCAGCTGGTTTCCCCAGCAAGTCACTTTCGTCAACTGCGACGCCGAGGGCAACTACACCCTTTCGTATGACATAGAGCTGAAGAACACCGGCGACCTGACGCTGAACCCTGGTGACGAGAACTACACCATCTCCATTTTTGACTACGACAACGGACGCGACGACATTGTCATAGCCGAGAACCTGCCCATCACCCAGGCCATTGAGCCGGGAGCAACGGCGAAGGTGAACTTCAAGGTTGAGAACCTGAAGGTGGAGAACCCAACCCAGCTGACGACACTCTACCTGGCCATTCGCGAGAACGTGACAAGCACCGAGTTTGGCCGTGGCTTTGAAAACAGCATTAAGGTGAAGTACAGTGCTCCCGTGGTACTGTCGCAGGCGCTGACCATTACCGCTGCCGAGCTGCAGACCGAGACCTTCACCGACACTGAGGGTAACACCTGCGTGGTGGCCGATGCCGACGGCAACTACACGCTGACCTACAATGTGACCGTTAAGAATACTGGTACCGACCCGCTGACCGTTGGCACCGAGGGCTACTCCATACAGATGCTTAATGCCGCCGGCTTTGGTTTCAGCGAAGTGGGTGCCCCCGTGGCCATCAGTACCGATTTGCAACCTGAGGAAGAAACCGTCGTCGTGGTCAGTGTTACGCTGAACCGACAGGAAAACTATCAAGTGACAGCAAATTTCCGCGAGAATATTACTGAGACCATGTACGAGACCCAGCAGACCATCACGCCTGCCGACGACCCCAACGTGGAGAAGCGCACCATGGCCATTGATAACGTGGTGAACAAGACCAATACACGCAGTGAGTTATCGGGCTTCCAGTTTAAGACCTACACCGACACCGATGCCGACGGCAACTTCACCATCGAGGCCGACGTGACGGTGAGGAACACCGGCAATGTCACCCTGACCGACGACGAGGTGCTCATCTCGCTCTTCAACAATGCCGACCCGACGCAGGTCTTCACCACCGCCAAGATGGGCCAGGACCTGGAGCCCGGCCAGACCGCCACGGTCAACCTGAAGGTGGTGCTCAACATCGCCCAGTATCCTGACGTCATCACCTACTATGTGAAGGAGAACGTGTCGAACACCACCGAATATGCCGTCAGCACCCAGGCCTACAAGCCGGTGACCACCGTCGATGTGACCATCGGCGAGGACGGATGGGCTTCGTTCTGCTCTGACAAGGCCCTGAGCTTTGCCAACTGCGAGGGGCTGACCGTCTACGTCGTCACCAATGTGGAGGACGGCATGGCCCAACTGGCCGAGGTGACCGAGATTCCCGCCTACACTGGTGTGCTGCTGCAGGGCGCTGAGGGCACCTACACCGCCGACATCGTGGCCGATGCCGAGGCACCGGAGCAGAACCTGCTGAGTGCTTCCATCTACGGCACCGAGGTGTCGGAATTCAGCTACGACGCACCTTACGGCACCACCTATGTCTTCGGCAAGAACAGCGAGGGCACCATCGGCTTCGTCAAGGGTTCCGAGGGCTACACCATCGGCGCCGGCAAGGCATACCTCGTCTATGACGAAGGCGAGGCCGTTCCGACACGTGAGTTCATCGCCATCTTCGACAACACCGCCACCGCCATCACCGCCACACAAGCCCAGCGCCATGAGGGCACGGCCTTCAACCTGCGCGGACAGCAGGTGAACGCCGCCTATAGGGGCATCGTGGTGAGGAACGGCCGCAAGTATGTGAACAAGTAACCTGTCACATTAATTAATAAGCAAGAAGACTATGAAGAACAAGTATTTGACTCCGATGGCGCTCGTCAGCGACATCGAGACGGCCGACCTGCTGAAGAACGCCTCGCTGCCCCTGTTGACGGAGGAAGAGACGGGCCTCGACGAGGACGGCGACGGAGTGACCGACCGTGGATTCAAGGGCCTCAGCCGGCGTCGCCGCCGCAGCGTCTGGGACGACGAGGAGGAGGAAGACTATTAAAGAACAAATAAAACTATAATAATGACAATGAAGAAATATCTTTTGTCGCTGGCCGCTGTGGGCATGCTGGGCATGCCCACGGTGGCAGTGGCCCAGGACGGGGACGACGAATGGGCCGAAGACCCTGTGTTTCCCACCATTGAGAGCGGCTACTTCCGCTTTGTGAACAACGGCTATGGTGATGTGCTCAGCCTCGACGGCAAGCATGCCCTCAGCCTCAGCCAGACGGAGAGCACGGCCAGCACCATGCCCGGCACCATCTTCTACTACGACACCAACGGCATCTACAGCTTCGCCGACGATATGGCACAGCTGGGCGACAACCTCACCGTGGCCGACCTGATGTTCCTCATGGCAACGGCATCGTGGAAGAGCGGCAGCTACACCACCTACGACCTGGCCAGCCAGGGCATCAGCCTGGGCGGCTACCTGCGCAAATTAGAGACTTACGTCAACGCAGCCCTCGACGACTTTGCACAGTCCGACGCCGTGAAGAACTTCTACGAGAACGGCCCGGCCTGGTACCTCTCGGTGGCCATGAGCGGAGCCTTCTATCCCGCCGACATGGAGAGCCTCGACACCTTCCGCGCAGCAGTGGCACGCTACATGAAGCGCTGGAAGTCGTACTTCGACTATAACATCTACCTGAAGCCCGCTCAGAACGTTGAGCATGGCTTCCTGCTCCACTTCCACGCTCCCTTGGACATCAGCAAGGTCAAGGACACGCAGGAGCAGATCAACAACATGAGCGACCCCGACACCGGCGAGCGCTACGGCTATAACTACGACTTCTTCGGAGCCTTCAAGCGCCTCGTCGTTGAGGAGGCCGCTAAGGAGCTCGACGCCGATGGCGTGGCCTATATCGAGCGCGTGCTGGCTCCCCTGGAACTCGACTACGAGTACTACATCGGTGAGAACGAGCAGGGCCAGCTCTACGTGCAGGGCCTGTCGCGCGAGGCCATGTTCGGCGAGAACGGCGAGCTGGCCAACATCAACCAGGACGAACTGCTGTGGACCGTGCTGCCCGTCGACGAGCAGAACCCGCTGCTGGCACCCATGAGCAAGCAGCTGCTCGACCAGGACGGCTACTACTACACCACCACCTACACCGACTTCGCCTACCAGCTGGGCGAGGGCGTTGAGGCCTGCTATGTCGATGCCGTCAACGACGGACGTGCACACCTGGTGCCCATCAGCGGCCGCGTGCCCGCCAATACCGCCGTCATCCTGCGCTCTAAGAGTGCTGCTGCCGTGAGCAACGTGCTGCTGCCTGTCAATGAAGAGGTGGCACCCATCGCCGGCAACCTGCTCAAGGGCACCTGCCTGCCCATGGACGACGCACAGGGCAAGAGCCTGCTCGCCCCCGATGCCGCCAAGGGCATCATCGCCTTCAAGGCCGGCGCTGCCGCCGTGCCCGCCAATGCCTGCTACATCGACACACCCGCCGACGGAGCCGCCGTCAGCGTGGCCA
>DGHX01000004.1:28893-33087 GCA_002392835.1 Prevotella sp. UBA3837
CACTCATCACTCATCACTCCTACGACCTGACAGGACGCAAGGCCAATGCACGGCAGAAGGGCGTCTACATCGTAGGCGGAAAGAAAATGGTGCGATAATCAGAACTGATGAAAAACATACTGACCCTATTCGCTGTGTCGCTCGTGCTGATGCCTTCTTCGCTGAAAGCACAGGGCGACACAGAGATATTTTTCAGCTTCCCCAGCAATCCCAACCGTGAAAGCAACGGCATCTACAGCTTCACGGCCGGCGACCCCTCGCAGGTGACGGTCAGGAAGACGGCACCCGAGTTCTATTTCACACAGGGCACAGGCTACCAGAACGGCCATATTTATGGCATGACCTACACGCAGGGATTCTTCACCCCCGACCGCTACACGCTCTACGACATCGACATGCGCGACTGGAGCTACACGCAGCAGGATGTCGACAAGAAGCTGGCGCTGAAGGAGACGGCCAACGGGGCCAACGGCACCACCTACGCCCTCTTCACCGACGGCACGCTGGGCACCATCGACTATGCCCACCGCCAGCGCACCACCATCTACACTCCCACCCGCGACTTCGTGGCGCTGGGCGTGAACAGCATCGACGAGCTGTACGGCATTGACAGCGACCGCCATGTGGTGCGCATCAACACCGCCAACGGACAGGAGACGGACCTCGGACAGGTAGACATGACCTGGGGATATGGCAACAAGACGGGCGAGATAGACCCCGTGACGGGACTCTTCTACCTGGCCGCAGAGACATCATGGAACGCCAACTACACTATCTTTGCCATTGACCTGGCCACGCTCACCGCTACCGACTGCGGACAGCTGCCCCCGGGCTATGACTATGTCGACGGCATGATCATCCTCGGCGAGCCTTCGGCAGCAGGTGCTCCCGCCAAGGCCACTGGGCTGAAGGCCACCTTCGAGGGCAATGCCCTCAGCGGCACCTTCCAGTTCACGGCTCCCACCCTGACCTTTGACCACAAGACGCTGGAAGGCGAGCTGTACTATACCGTGGAATACGGCACCGCCGACGGTGCTGCCGCCCAGCTGAAGGGCACCACCCAACCCGGGGCGCAGGTCACGCTGCCGCTGACCCTGCAGCAGGGCGGCATGGTGACGTTCACCGTGCGCCTGTCGAACAGTGCCGGCGAGGGACAGTCGGCCACGCTGCAGCAGTGGATAGGTCCTGACGCACCGCTGCCGCCCACCGGCGTGACGCTCACCATGAGCGCCGACGGAACGGCCACCCTCACCTGGCAGGCACCCACGGCATGCGTCAACGGCGGATACCTGGGCCTGCTGACTTACGATGTATACCGCATCGTCAGCGGAGAGGAGACGCTGGTGGCGCACGACCTCGGCACGACGACGTTTACCGAGCAGCATCAGGTCAGCACCCTGCAGGAGTACAGCTATGCCGTCGTGGCCAGCAACGAGGGCACGCTCAGCCAGCGTGCACTCTCGAACAAGGTCATCGCCGGCGAGGGCTTCGGCGTGCCCTTCACCGAGCACTTCGGCGAGGGCAACCACCTGGAGTACTTCACCGTGGTCAACGTGAACCATGACGAGGACCGTTGGGGCGAGCTCACCTGGAAGCTGCACACCGACATGACCTTCTGGGGGGCGGGACAGAGCTATGAGGAGATGTGGGTGCAGACCGACGGCGCCACCGACGACTGGCTCATCACCCCGCCGCTGCAGTTCAAGGGTGCCAACCTCTACGCCCTCACCTTCAGGATGAAGGTCGGCAACGCCGACACCCCCGAGGCTTTCGAGGTACGCATGGGCGATGACGCTGACATCAGACACATGACCATACCGCTGATGGCCGAGCGCACCATCACTAACACCGACTACGTCACCTTCCGCTGCGAGTTCCGCGTCTTCAACGACACCCAGATGTGCATCGGCTTCCATGCCACGCCCCACCAGGGCGTCGCCCTCTATCTCGACGACATCGAGGTGAGGCAGGCAACGTCGCCCGACGCTCCCGCAGCCCCCCAGTTCACAGGGCTTTTCGCTGGTGAGAAGGGCGAGCTGAAGGCCACCATCGAGTTCCTCACGCCCGAATACAACATCGGCGCCCAGCCGCTGGGCGGCCTCACCAAGGTGGAGCTGCTGCGCGACGAGGAGCTCATTGCCACCCTCGACCACCCCGCCGTCAACACCCAGTACACCATCGTTGACGACCAGCCTGCGAATGGCTATCACAACTACACGCTCGTGCCCTACAACGAGGCCGGACGGGGCGAGTCGGCCCGCTATGACTCGCTCTATGTGGGCATCGACCTGCCACAGGCTCCGCACATACGCCGCATAGAAGACCACGGCAACAGGGTGCGCGTGGAATGGGATGCTGCTGACATCTACGGACAGCGGGGTTACTACGTCAGTCCGGATGACGTCAGCTACGAGGTCTATGCCACCGACATGGCCACCGGGCGCCGTGCCGACCTGCTCTATCAGGGCAAGGAACGCACCTTCGAGGCCGGCTATCAGGACACTGACGACTTCGACCTGGTGAAATGGATTGTCGTGGCCCGCAATGTGGCAGGCAGCAGCACTGACGGCGTGGCGAAGATGGCCACGGGCTGTCCGCTGACGCTGCCCTACCGCGAGACCTTCGCCATGGGTGCGCTGAAGACCAGCATCTGGACCGAGCAGAGCGGCGTGCGCTCGTGGAACCCCACCACCGAGGATGCCGTCGGCACCGATGCCGGCTCGCTGCTCTACGTGCCCTACGCCCATGGTGACGTCAGTGCCTACTGCACGCAGCGTCTCACCTTCGTCGGTGTCAGGCAGCCGCAGCTGTCGTTCTACACCAAGATTGAAAGCGGCGTGCTGCGCGTGGAAGCCTGGCAGCCCAGCGGCGAACAGACGGTGCTGACATCAGTGACGGCCGCACAGGCCGCCGACTGGCAGAAGTTCACCGTCGACCTCACTCCGCTGAAGCAGCAGAAGTATGTGGTGCTGAAGTTCATTGGCCAGGGCGAGCCAGGACGGCGCATGCTCATCGACGATGTCCTCATCTGCGACGGGGCCTACGCCGACGGCATCGAGGAAGTGAACGTTCATCACTCATCACCCATCACTCATCACTCCTACGACCTCATGGGCCGTCGCCACTCACCACTCACCCGTCACCACTCATCCTCCACCCTGCAGGTCCGGGACGGAAGGAAGGTCGTGGTACGGTAATTACTAAAACGACAACGATGAAAGCATACACATTATTATATATAGCAGTATTGCTCCTTTGCGGCCATCAGACAGCACAAGCCCTGCCCCGTACGCAGGCCCAGATGGCTCAGGCCGCCGCCGAGGCCCTGAACGCCCATCGCTCCGAGCAGGGCAGGGCACCGCGGCGCACGCCGGTGCAGACGATGCAGCAGCAGGGACTGCTCACCGTCATGGGCTATGCCGAGGGCGGCTTCGCCATCGTCACTGCCGACGACCTGCTGCCCGCCGTCGTCGCCTTTTCTGACAAGAGCTACGATGCCGACTGTCAGCCCGAGGGCTACACCTGGTGGCTCTCTGCCATGGACGAGGCCGCCCGCTACTATGTGGCCCATCAGCAGCAGGCACGCGTGGTGCGCCCCGATGCCAGCCGCTTTCAGCCATACGTGCGCCCCCTGCTCAGCACCGAGTGGGGACAGGAGGAACCCTTCAACAACGCCTGTCCGCTGCTGCCCGATGCCGAGCTCTACCCCCGCCACTGCGTGGTGGGATGCGTGGCCACGGCCACGGCTCAGATTCTGAACTACCACCAGTGGCCCACCACAGGACAGGGCACCACCACGCTGCGCGTGCCTTATGGCTCGGCCACCGGCACCGACTACACGATGGACTTTGCCCAGTGCCGCTTTGACTGGGCCAACATGCGCAACACCTACACCGTGGGCAACTACAGCCAGGCCGAGGCCGACGCCGTGGCCCAGCTGTCGCATGCCATGGGCATGATGGCCGTCATGCAGTATGGCCTCGACTTCAGCGGAGCCATCAGCGACGACGCCGAACAGGGGCTGCAGAACTACTTCGGCATCAGCACCGCCACGCTCTGCTCGCGCAGCGATGTCTTCGGCATGTCGGAGAACTACACCGAGCAGCAGTGGGCTGACATGATTTTCCAGGCGCTGAGCACCGTGGGCCCCGTCTATTATGCCGGTGCCGATGCCGACGACCAGGGCGGACATGC
>DGHX01000004.1:33188-41194 GCA_002392835.1 Prevotella sp. UBA3837
TGGGGCTGGCACGGACGCTTCGACGGCTATTACGACGTGAGCATCCTCAACCCCCGCGTCTACCATTTCTCCAAGGGACAAGAGATGATCCTGGGCATAGCGCCCCCTGCCAAGGCCAAGGGCATGACGCACGACATCAGCGTCAGCGAGCCGGGCACGCTGGGCTCGCTGCTGCAGGCTGTGGAACAGCAGCTGGGAACCAGTGTCAGCATAGAGGCTGTGGCCGTGCGCGGCCCGCTCAGCAGCGACGACATCAGTCAGCTGCGTAGCCGCACGTCGCTCACCGCCATCGACCTCAGCGGTGCCCGTCTGCCCTCCGACAGCCTGCCCGCCCGCGCCTTCTATGGCTGCAGTCGCCTGCGCACGCTGCTGCTGCCCGACGCCATGCGCCACTATGGCGACGCCGCCCTGGCCGGATGCAGCAACCTGAACACCCTGCAGCTGCCTGCCGGCGGCGAGGGGGCCAGCTATCGTGCTGAGGGTGGGGTGGTGTACACCGCCGACCGCCGCGAGGTCATCGCCGTGCTGCCCACGGCCGAGGACTCCGTCACCATCGCCGACGGCGTGACCGCCATCCATGCCTCGGCCTTCGAGGGCTGCAAGTACGTGCGCGTCGTCACCCTGCCTGCCTCGGTGACCACGCTCGCCGACCGGGCCTTCGCCTGTGTGCCCATCATGCGCGAGTTGCATGTGGCCTCCGCCACGCCGGCAGCCGTGGGGACTGACACCTTCCTCGATGTTGACCCAGGATTCGTGAAGCTCTTCCTGCCCGCCGGAAGCCGACAGGCCTACGAGCAGGCTGAAGGCTGGAGCACCCTCTTCCGCAGCGACAACGTGACCGAGGTGGGAACTGTCATCCGCGCTCGCGACATCACCCGCTCCTACGGCGAGGACGTCGACGAATACTATTATGAAATCATCGGCCAGCGCGTGAAGGGCCTGCCCCGCCTGAGCTGTGCCGCCACCAAGACCTCGCCGGCCGGCCAGTACCCCATCGTGGTAGAGCGCGGCTCGGTGGAGGGCGACGACGTCACCTTCGTCAACGGCACGCTCACCGTGGTGGGCGGTCCCGCAGGACTGAACGACGTTGCCGACGGCGATGCCGCTGAGACTTTCCACCTGGGCTACTGCAACGGCGAGGTGGCCGACAAGTCGCAGCGTGGAGCCATGGGCAACGGCCACACCTCGGCCGCCATCTTCCTGCCTGCCTCCATGCTGTCGGCACTGGGCGGCAGCAGCATCACTGCCGTCCGTGTGGGACTGGCCACGCGCCTGAACATCGACGAACTGTCGGTGTGGGTGCGCACGTCGCTCGACGGCCAGAACCTGGCCGAGGGCACGGTGAACCGCCGCCAGACCCGTGTGCAGCAGGGATGGAACGAGGTGGCACTGGCCACGGCATACACCATACCGCAGCAGTGCGAGGGACTCTATGTAGGCTATACCTATCATCATACGTCGGTGGCCAACGCCGTGTCGCTCGTGGGCACCACGCCGCAGCACACCGCCTTCTTCCGTCAGAACGATGAGGCCGAGTGGCAGGACGTCAGCGCCGAGGGCGCCGTCAGCCTTGAGGCCGTGGTCAGCGGCACGCAGCTCACGCAGTACGACCTGGTGCTGAGCGATGTCACCCTCTCGCCCGACCTCTCCGCCGGCTTCACCGACTATCAGCTGCAGGCCACGGTGACCAACATGGGCACACGCGACGTCAGCGGTTTCGACGTCACCGTGCAGGCTGAGGGGGCTGAGGCTGTCACCACCTACGTGGCGCAGGCCGTGGCCAGCGGACGCCAGCAGCGTGTCAGCTTCACCTTCGCTTCGACTGCAGCCATTGCCGGTGCTGCCACCGCCACTGTCAGCCGTCTTGACAACGGCACCGACCAGCAGCCGCAGAACAACAGCGCCCAGGCCACCGTGGCCTTGCAGCGCCATGTGCTGCTCGAGGAGTTCACCACCGAGAGCTGTCCCAACTGTCCCGGTGGCGCAGAGTTGATGCACGAGGCCCTGCAGAGCAACAGCCTCTTCGCCGACCGCGTGCATGTGGTGTGCCACCACTCGGCGTTCAACACCGACTGGCTGACGCAGCCCTGCGACGTGGACTACACCTGGATGTTCAACGAGGACGGACAGACCTACGCCCCTGCATGGATGATAGACCGCCAGCCCTTCTTCACGTCGAACATTGCCAGTGGCAACACGCAGGCCATCTACTTCACCACCGACGCCCGCCAGTTCTCACAGCTGCTCGACGGTGCCCTGCAGCAGCAGGCCCATGTGGCCGTGGGCGTCAGCGCCGTGGTGCGTGATGGCAAGGCCGTCGTCACCGTGCGCGGACTGCGCGACGACCAGCTCGCCGCCTCGACGCGCCTCACCGTCTACCTGACGGAGGATGACATCGCGGCCCGCAGCCAGCAGAGCCACGAGGGCGTGGTCAGCGGCTACCGTCACCAGCATGTCATACGGGCCTACAACAGCTCCTGGGGCGACGTCATAGAGTGGGACGGCGACACCTTCACCCGCAGCTTTGAGTTCCCCATGGCTGCCGACTGGAAGGTGGCCGACCTGCGCGCTGTGGCCGTCGTGTCCAACTACGATGCTGCCGACAACCTGCGGTGCGCCGTTGAGAACAGCGCCGCCGCCACCGTCGGCACTGTTAATGGTGTGGGCACCCTCTGGCACCAGACCACCACCGGACGGCCCGCCGCCTACACCCTCGGCGGACAGCGGGTGGGCGAGCGGCACCGCGGACTCGTCATTGAGCGCCGGGCCGACGGCACCACCGTGAAGCGCTGGCGCTAAGAGCATTTTGACAGAACCACAGATTACTGAGTTTACACCGATTTATAGCTATGATGAAACACCGATTAACTTTGGTCGCCTTGGCTTGTGCGGCCACCGTCGGGCTGTGGGCCCAGCCACGCAGCGAGCGCGAGATGCAGTCCATCGCCGCTGCCCACCTGTTTGGCACCGCTGCCCGCAGCACCGCCGCTGCGCCGCCGTCGTTGCAGCGCCTCTCGGCCACGAGCATGGTGGCGGTCTATGCCGCCTCCTCGCGTGGGGCCGTCTTTGTCAGCCGCGATGCCATCTTCGCCCCCGTGCTGGGGTGGACCGACCGTCCGCTGCTGTCCGACACGCTGCCCCCGGCCGTGCAGTGGTGGCTGCAGACCATCACCGCCACCATGCAGCAGAAGCAGGCCGACAATGTGTTCACTACCATGCAGGCTGCGCAGCAGGCCACCGACGTGGCACCGCTCGTCAGCAGCCGCTGGGCGCAGGATGCTCCCTACAACGACAAGTGCCCCGTGGCCGACAGCTGGGCGGGCACGCGCTCGCAGACCGGATGTGTGGCAACGGCCATGGCGCAGGTGATGCGCTACCACCGCCATCCCGCCCAGGGCAGCGGCATGGGCTACTACACCCTGAACGGCAGTACGGCCCGGCAGAAGAAACGCATACAGGGCGTCTATGACTGGGCGCACATGCTCGACACCTACTCCTCGTCGGCTAAGAAAGACGAGACCACCGATGCCGTGGCCACGCTGATGTACGACTGCGGACTGGCCTCGGGCATGGCCTATGCCCGCCAAGGCAGCGGGGCCACGTCGCCCAATGCCGCACGCGGCATGGTGCACAACCTCGACTACGACTCGCTGGCCCTGCAGTGCCATTTCCGTGCCTTTGCCAACGACGCGCAGTGGCTGGCCGACATCTACGCCGAGCTGGCCGACGGCCGCCCAGTGCTCTACATGTCGACCGATGCCAACTACGGTGCCCATGCTTTCGTCGTCGATGGCTGCCGTGCCGCCGACGGCTACCTGCATGTGAACTGGGGTTGGAACGGCGATGCCAACGGCTACTTCGACTTCTACAACCTCACTCCCATCACCGCCTATCAGCAGGCTTACGGCATGACGGGCTACGACTTCAGCCGCGACGTGCTGTCGCAGACGGCCATCACCGGCATCTTGCCTCCCGACGGCCAGAAGCGGCCCTACCAGAGCTACTGGTGCATGGACGGCGAGGAGACCATCAGCGTTGAGGGTGACAGCATCGTGCTGCAGCTGCCCACGCTGCTCAACTACCACTACCTCGACTTCAGCGGCCTGGTGGGCCTCTGCATCGAGGATGTGAAGACCGGCCACGCACCCATACAGCCCTTCTACTACACGGCCTGGGGCGAGGAACCCGTGCCTTCGCTCAGCGGGTGGCAGCCCATGACGGTGCCCTACTACCGCAGCGTCACCGACCAGCTGGCCGACGGCGAGTACGACCTCTACCTGATGAGCTGGCACACCACTGCCATCGGCAAGAGCAACCCGCAGTACATACGCTTCCCGGCGCGCAACGACGGCAGTGAGAACTTTAACGTGTGGCGCATGACCAAGCGCGACGGACACCTCAGCATCAGCAAGCGCCAGCTGCCCGTAGAGGATGCCATACACTCACCCTCCACCCGTCACCTGTCACCCTCCAACCCCCACCACGTCTATGACCTGCAGGGCCGCACGGCCATGCCCAGCCACGGACTCTACATCAGGGACGGCAGGAAGTACGTCATTCACTGAACCACAGATTACGCAGATTTCACGGATTGTGAATCATGAATTGAACCACAGATTACACAGATTTCACGGATAGTGAATCGTAAATAAAACCACAGATTACACAGATTTCACGGATTACAAAGATATCAATGAAACGAATAATGACCTTTATGGTGGCAGCCCTGGTGAGCCTGGCTGCCACCGCCCAGACCGCCGGTGGAACTGAGCCCGATGGCCAGATGCTGCCGAACATGGAGTACTGCTCGAAGGGCATGGTGCCCGACTACACCACACAGCAGATTACACGCTTCGACCAGACCGGCGCCATCGCCCATGTCGTCAGGCAGGGCAACAAGTTCTACGTGCAAGACCCCATCAGCCACTATCGCGTGGGCGTATGGATGGAGGGCGAGCTCAGTGCCGACGGCACGCAGGTGGTGTTCCACCTGCCGCAGGTGTTCACCACCGAGAAGAACGTCACCTACTACCTGAACCGCATGGTGCAGTCGGGCCAGAGCCTGCGCTTCGACGCCACGCAAAACGACCTGGTGTTCAGCTATGCCGACGGCGTGCTGACGCAGACCGACGGCGGCTACCTCTCCATCACCAATGCCGCCGGGCGCACCACCAGCTATGTGGAGTACGACATCAGCATCCGTCCTGTCGGCCAGAGTGTCATCCTGCCGCCGGCTGATGCCGAGCACCGTACCTACATGGTGTCATACGAGAGCGACGGCGCACCGCTGACCAAGACCATCGACGTGGCTTTCAGCGGCAGCGAAGTCTACATCGCCAATCCCACCGGGGCCAAGGACAGCTGGATTCACGGCACCATCGACGGCGACCGCATACTCTGTCCCAACGGACAGTTCCTCGGCGCCGACGAGTCGCTCGGCTTCTATGTGTACATGAAGGCCGCCGAGGGCAGTATCGAGATCATTAATATCCCCGGCTTTGGCGACTTCCCCGTGAACAACATCAAACTGACCGACGACGAGGCCATTGTCTTCAACTACAACGCTGCCGACGGCACCTTCGCCACCGACCAGCTGTTCCTGGTCAACGCCTCGGCCGAGAAGCTGGCCGACAAGCACTATGACTTTGGCAAAGCTGCCTTCACTCCTTACCAGGAGGTGGCCGCCACGCCTGCCGACCCCGAGGTGGTCAGCTGCTCGGGCATCATCGATGAGTATGGCTTCGGCCTCTTCGCCATCAACATGCCTGCCACCGACACCCAGGGCAACTACATCAACCAGGAGAATATGTACTACAATGTCTACATGGACGATAAGATATTGCAGTCGCCCGCCGGTGAGACTGACATTCCCTACAACTATACCGACGGTTACTACATCCGCGTGTCGGGCATGAGCCATACCTACCTCTATACCACCCCCATCACCCAACGCATCGGCGTGCAGGTGTTCTATCGTGTGGGCGACGTGGTGAACAGCTCGCAGCTGGTGTGGTACGACGTGAATAGTGCCGACGGCGTGTCGCCCGCCTTGGCCCAGCAGCCTGCCGGGCGTGTGGAGTACTTCGATGTCAGCGGCCGTCGCCTTGATGCTGCCACCGCCCGTGGCCTCGTCGTGCGCCGCACCACGCTTGCCGACGGCACACGCCGTGTGGAGAAAGTCTGCCTGAAACCATGACGCTCTCTGTCTGTGCCTTTTTCTCAGTCGTGCTCACCCGCTGCCGTTATCTCGGTCACGGTGAGCACGTTGCCGCTGACGCTGAAGCGGACATCGTGCCCGGCGAAGGGCATGCCGTAGGTGCGGCTGCTGTCGTCGTGGTAGCGGGGGCGAGGGTCTAAGGCCAACAGGCGGCGCAGGGCGGCCCACTGACCGGGGGTGAAGGGTGCGGCCAGCTCGGCGGGCATGACCACCTGCAGCTCCCTCCACTGGCTGTCGTCGACGAAACCGCTGCGGGCATCGGGGTGGCTGTCGGCAAAGGTCACGTAGGGCTTGACGTCGTAGATGGGGGTGCCGTCCATCAGGTCGGCCCCTCTGACGTGGATGACGGGTCCCAGACGGGGGTGCTGCTCTATGCACTCTATGCGCACGCAGCTCAGCCCCAGACGGTTGGGACGGAAGGGCGAGCGCGTGGCGAAGACCCCCATGCGCTGGTTGCCGCCTAAGCGTGGCGGGCGCACCGTGAGCGAGCCGTCGCCGTTGGCCGAGAACTCCCAGATGAGCCATGCGAAGTCGAAGCGCTCCAGGCCACGCACGGCCTCGGCGTGGCGGTAGGGTGGGGTGAACACTATCTGTCCGGTCAGCTCCTCTACAAGGCCGCTCTGCCGGGGAATGCCGAACTTGCTGTCCAACGGCGAGCGAAAGTGTGCTATGGGGTCTATCTGCATGGGGGTGTGTAGTAAGTTTGGTGCAAAAGTAATCAAAAAAGCGGAGAACGGCACAAAACGTTCCCGTTTTTTCGTTTTTTTATTACTGCGGCAGTTTACATAACTCAAAAAATCACCCCCACTAATAAAAAAAAAGAAATAATTATTCGTTTTTTGTTGTTCGTTTGCGCCCGTTAAAAATAAAGAAAAGAAAGTAAGCGACTTTTGAATCATTATCTACTAAAATAAATGAAACAGACTTCAGAAAGACGCAGGTATGAACGGCCCGTGATGAGTATCGTCATCCTGCAGCATCAGGCACCACTGATGCAGACAAATGCAACGCGCAGCAGCTACGGCACTGCAGAAGAACAAGATTGGGAATAAGGTTAACAACAGCATGAAGAATATACTTGGCACCAAGGGCTGGCTGGTCATGGCCGCAGCCCTCACGGCAGGAATGGCATCCTGCTCCGGCGACGACATCGCTGACGATGTGTTGCCTGCAACCCCCGCAACCTCCGCACAGCACACCTACACCATGACCATCGAGGCCACGAAGAACAATTATTACTGTCCGCTGAACTTCGAAATGTGATATTTTTTGATTCAGGCTCGGCGCATTGTCATTACCTTTTTATGTTGCACTACTTGCACCTCTTGCACTACTTGCACCTCTTGCACCTGTTTGCTGCTGAAGCGGCCTTTGGGCAGAAATGCATATTTATACATTTTCACGCGCGGCCCGCTTTTTTTTCTGTGCGGCCCACTTTTAAAAAAATCCCATATCAGTTTTTTTCAAAAGTGGCCTCCTTTTTGGAACGCCGGGGCCGCAGCGTAGAAAATGTATATATATACAGTTTTTGTTGCATATTTTTACATTTCCCGCTCGGCTGTTTTTTTGAGGTATCCACTCTCCACTCTCCACTCTCCTCTCTCCACTCTCCTCTTTCCTCTTTCCTCTTTCCACTTTCCACTTACCACTTTGGTGCAAGATAAATCTCAACAAAGGTCAGCGTAGGTGCAAGTAGTGCAACATTTTTCGTACTGTGCGGTTGTAACGATTCCGAAAGAATTCCAAGTGGCTGATTACTGACCCCACCCCCGACCCCTCCCCTACAAGG
>DGHX01000004.1:41267-68397 GCA_002392835.1 Prevotella sp. UBA3837
TTCCAAGTGGCGGGCAAGGCGGCAGCCGCTCCCCTCCCTTGTAGGGGAGGGGGCGGGGGTGGGGTCAGCATCTTCATTTTATCATATCCCACGCTTGTTAGGATTTGCCGCTCGGCACCCTTCGGGGTGCCGAGCGGCAAATCCTAACAAGCCCATGCCGAGCGGCAACTCCGTCTGAGCCCGAGTTATTAGCTTGTCAGAACTCAAGCACGAGACTCTGGCGGGGCTTCAGCTGAAGGTCCTTCGTCAGGTCGTAGTAACGTCCGGTCAGTATGTCCTTGGCTCGTGCGGTGCTGCCGATGACCTCGGCATAGCGTTCTACGGCGAGCGTGGCGGGCTTCGAGGTGCCGTTGAGCACGGTGAGCACGGTGTGGCGTACGAAGTGGTCGGGCTGGTCCAGGGCATGGTCATCCAGCTGTCGGGCTATGACATAGATGCCGTTATAGGGTATGAACTGTTTCATCGTGCCTTCGCTGATGACGCGGTTGCCCTGCCGCCAGTGCAGCAGCCGCTGCAGCCATCCGAACATCTGCTGCTCCTGCTTGGTGCGCCCCTCGCGGGTGAAGGCGTTGTGCGTGTCGCCGGGGAATCCGCCGGGGAAGTCCTTGCGCACGTTGCCGTCGGTGACCTCCTTCGTGCCGTTCATCATGATCTCCGTGCCGTAGTAGAGCTGCGGTATGCGGCGCACGGTGAGCAGCAGGGCCAGGGCCTGCTTCAGCATCAGCGAGTCGCGCCCGCCAGCCAGGAAGCGGTCGGTGTCGTGGTTCTCAATGAAGGCGAGCACCGACGAGGGGTTGGGGTACAGGTAGTCGTAGACGAAGCTGTTGTACAGCCGGTTCAGCCCCTGCCACCAGCCGTCGGTCTCCTCGTTCTTGGCCTGGGCGAGCTTGTCGAAGAACGAGAAGTCCATCACTGTCTTCAGGTAGCTGTTCTGTGTGGCCAGCTTCGAGTCTTTCTGCCAGGCGGCGGTGTAGGCGGGCTCGGTGACCCATGTCTCGCCCACGGTGTTGAAGTTGGGGTATTCCTCCTCCAGTTCCTTCATCCACTCTGCCATCGGCTCGCGGAAGGCGTAGGGATAGGTGTCCATGCGTATGCCGTCGATGCCGATGGTCTCTATCCACCACTTCGAGTTCTGAATGAGGTATCGCATCAGGTGCGGGTTGCGCTGGTTCAGGTCGGGCATGGAGGGCACGAACCATCCCTCGGTGGTCTCGCTCAGGTCTACGTCGGCGGCATAGGGGTCGAGGACTGGGGTGAGCTTGTAGCTGGTAATCTGGAGGAGTGAAGAGTGAAGCGTGAAGAGTGATGAATTTGCTGCCGTCGTTTTTTCAGTACCGAGTGGAAGTGCGGCAGCAAATTCTTCACTCTTCACTCTTAACTCTTCACTCAGATTGAGCCAGTCGTGGCTGGGCATGTCCTTCACCCAGGGATGCTCGAAGCCGCAGTGGTTGAAGATCATGTCCATGACCACCTTCAGGCCGCGTGCGTGGCAGTCGTCTACCAGCCGTCGGTAGTCGTCGTTGGTGCCGAAGCGCGGGTCCACGCGGTAGTAGTCGGTGGTGGCGTAGCCGTGGTAGGTGGAGAATCCGTTATCGGTGTCGGGCGAGTTGTTCTCTAAGACGGGAGTGAACCACAGCGCCGTGACGCCCAGGTCGGTGAAGTAGTCCAGGTGCTGGCGTATGCCCTCCATGTCGCCTCCGTGTCGCAGCGATGGCTGCTGTCGGTCCTCGCGGTAGGCGTTCATGCCGCTGACGGGCACTGAGTGGTCCTGGCCCTGTGCAAAGCGGTCGGGCATGAGCAGGTAGAGCACGTCGCTGATGTCAAAGCCGCGGCGCTCCTCGCCCTTCTTCTCGCGACGGCGCAGCTCGTAGCTCACCGTCAGCGTCTTCCCTTTGGCGGGCTTCAGCGTCAGCTGCATGGTGCCGGGCTGGGCGCCACGCAGGTTCAGGTACACTAGGAGGTAGTTGGGCGAGTCGAGGCGCACCACACTGTCGACGCTGACGCCGGGGTAGCTGGTGCTGACGTCGGTGACGGCGGCGATGCCCGGGCCGCTCATCATCAGCTGCAGCATGGGGTTCTTCATGCCTGCATACCAGCAGGTGGGGTCAACGCGCTGCACGCTCATCTTCGGCGCGCGGGCGGCATTAAGGGTCGTTGCACTCATCAGTAACAGGATGCTTAGGATTAGGTTTCTCATTGTTCGGTGGGTTTTAGTTTTGCTTCTGCAAAGATACACATTATTTATAAACATATACGCGCGCGACCCATCTCTTTTGTCCGCCGTATGAGATAAAACGATTGCACTGCAGGGGGCGCAAATCAAAAAACGCAGTTTTTCTGCCAATATTTTTCCGCTGTTTTCTTGTTTTATATCAAGAAAAACATTAACTTTGCACCCGAAAACTGTTTTCCTTCTATACAACGATCAAACAACTCATTTATTAACTACTTAAATAACAAAACGTTTATGAAGAAAAGACTACTCATGGTAGCCGCTTTTGCGCTTGCAATGGTGGGCAGCTCGTTTGCCTACAACGTGGGTGAGTATGCCTACAACAGCACGCAGCGGTTCAAGATTCTGGGCGAGAACAAGGTCCAGAATGGTAATTTCGCTCAAGGCCGCGACGGTTGGTTCGGTGCCGATGCAGCGTCGGCGCCCAGTGCCGATGTGTGGGACATTGCCGAGGGTGTAGGCCCCAACGGCGAGAATGCCTTGCAGAGCCTTGGCTCGGGTTCACCGCTGTGCAACAAGTGGAGCCTGGACCCCGGCAGCTACATCGTCTCCATCGACGTGCAGTTCACCGCAGCCGGCAACACCTCCATCATCACCGGAGGACAGTCGGCAGGCACCAACGCCATCGACTTCTTTCTGAACAACGACGGCAGCTTCGAGAAGAAGGCTTCCACCGACGAGGCTCCCGTGGTGAACGTGGCCTCGGCCTCTTTCGTTCCCGCTGAGGAGTGGACGAGCCTGGTGTGGTTCTGCACCGTGGAGCAGGGACAGCAGCTGGTAATGCACATCGAGAACCTCTCTTCCGACTACCAGATTACGAACATCGCCATCCACGAGGCCATTCAGGTCTACGACGTCCGTATCGCCCAGCGCCGTCTGGACTTCGTGAGCAAGCTTATGGAAGATCCTAACTTCAACACCGACGAGGCTCAGGACGCCAAGGCCAACTTGCAGGAGATCATGGCCACCATTCAGGAGATGATGGCTACCGAGGAGTTCGAGGACCCCGACAACGCCGCTAACATGATGATGGCCTTCGAAGAAGACGGCGTGAAGCCCTTCCTCGATGTCACCTCGACGAACATCGGCATCAACAGCTTCTTCAACTATGTGGAGGACCTGGAGGATATGGGCAACTACAACCGTGGCAGCATCAGCAACGGCCAGCAGATAGGCGGCTTCGTGTTCCGCGGCAGCGACTGGCAGCACGGCTCGTACCGCAACGGCAACACTATCGTGGCCGGTCCTAACGGCAAGAGCGGTCTGCCCTACCTGCTGAAGCAGATTCAGGGCACATACACCACCGGCCCCGGCTCGGTGGCCCTGGCTAACAGCGCACTGCCCGCAGGCAAGTACTTCATTGCTGCCGACATGTTCAATGCATACTGCGACAAGGACTACAAACTGACCTATAGCCTGGAGAACGAGGTGAAGGCCTTCGTGGGCAGCGACACCGTGAGCTGCGGCACCATCGTGGGCCCTGACTACGTGCGTTTCTACACCGTGGGCGAGCTCAAGGAGGGTGAACCCATGGAGGCAGGATTCTTCTGGAACAACACTGCCACCAGCGGCGCTTCGTTCCGCATCACCAACTTCGAGGCCCGTGCCTTTGGCGATATCCTTGAGCCTTACTACTACAACAAGGCCTGGAGTGCTTTCATCGCACAGTACAATGCTGCTGTCAGCGGCCGCCAGAATGTGGTGGACAAGGTGGGCGCTCCTGAGTATCCCTGGGGACAGGACTCGCTGAAGAACGCGCTGGCCACCTGGGATCCATACTACAACGCTGTCATGGCCAAGGGCTGGGTGACCGCCGACGGCGGTGATGCCGGCCTGGCTACCACCGACGAACTGAACGACTGGGCACAGTACCAGGGTGTGGAGATGTACAACGAAGAGGGCGTGCGCCTGGAATACCAGCTGGTGCGCGGCTATCAGAATGCCAACAACTACGTCATCGCTGCCAACCAGATTATCACTGACCTGGCCAATGCCATCACGGCTGCTGAGGACGTGCTGAACGACCCCCTGAACGGCGAGGGCGACAAGGCTACTTTCCAGAAGGTTATTGACGACGCCAAGGCTGTGCTCGACGACGTGCGGAAGAACACCAACGACGAGCGTCGCGAGGCCGACGAGGCACGTGTGAACGAGGCTATCGCCGCACTGGCCGAGGCTACTGAGGTGTTCAAGGAGAGCGGACGCATAGAGCCCTTCATCACCATCGACTTCTCGCAGGGCGTGACCACCGACGAGGAGACCGGCAACTACATCGCCAAGGGCGTGAACGCCGTGATGGACTTCGGTACCATCTTTAGCGAGACGAACAACTCGGGCACACAGTTCGCTCTGGGCTATGGCGAGGAATGCCTCGACGTGCTCCGCGTGGGTAACGCTGCAGCAACGGTGGCCATCGCCGAGGACCTGCTGCCTACCGACCAGCAGATCCTGCGCGTGTCGTTCAACGTGTGGTTCGCAAAGCTCTCTGGAAAGTCGCTCTACGTGAACCTGCTCAATGAGGCTGGGGAGCGCGTGGCCGGATTCCAGTATGAGCTCTACAACAACATCACCACCTACAACGACTTCAACAATGCCGACAACACTGGCATGGAGCTCACCACGGGCCGCACCGTGAACAACCTTTCGAACGTGAACAACGTCAGCATCTATACCGATGCCAACAAGTCGACCATCGACCTGCTCGTTGACTACAAGTACCAGGCTGTGCAGGGCATCCTGAACACCAACCGCGGCAGCTTCACCGGCGCATGGGTGCCCTTCCGCACCACCATCGACGATGCCGGCACGCCGCTCTCCGACACCAAGGTGACCACCTTCCAGCTGGGTTCTAACTACAACAACGACGGCCGTCGCTGCTGGTTCGACAACCTGACCATGAAGAAGTATGCTTCGCCCGCCGACGGTCCTATCGACAGCGGCATACGCAGCTACACCACAGTGAAGGTGGCCAACCAGGGCGTCTACACCATCAGTGGCATGAAGGTGAACAGCGACAGCCAGCTGCCCGCAGGTCTCTACATCATCAACGGCAAGAAGGTCGTGGTGAAGTAAGCACCTCATTTAAGCTGCATCACTGACAGAGTGGGGGAGTGGCCAGGGCGGTTGCTCCCCCTATCTTTTTTAACTTTGATTATTTGCATGTTACAAAAAAAATATGTAATTTTGCAGCATCATTGTCATCAAACATCATAAAGCTATGGTCACTATTGCCAACCCCATCTACGATTCGGTGTTTAAATTCCTTATGGAAGACATGCGCGTGGCGCGAACCATTTTGTCGGCCCTGCTGAAGCAGGAAATCATTGAAGTGGAAGTCAGACCGCACGAATATTCCAACAGCCAACGCGACACACTGTCGATGTTTCGCATCGACTTCGGTGCCAAGGTGCGCAAGGACGACGGCACCGTGCAGTTGGTGCTCATTGAGGTGCAGAAGACATGGTTAGAGACCGAGACGCTCCGCTTCCGCCAGTACCTGGGCGTACAGTACGAAAGAAAGGACAATATCAATCCCACGAGCAAAGAGGGATATGCCATACCCATGGTGGCTATCTACATACTGGGGCACAAGGTGGGCGACATCGAGGAGCCTGTCATCTATGTGCACCCCAATGCCTGCGACTACGATGGGCGGCCAGTGACAAAGGGCCTGCCCGACCCATTCGTCGACAGCCTGACCCACCACAGCATTATTGTGCAGATACCCAGGCTGAAAGGGAAGGTGAACAACAGGCTGTACAGGCTGCTCAGTGTGTTCGACCAGTCGTACCACTCGAAGCTGAACCAGCATTTCCTTGACTTCGATGACGCTCCGTACCAGAACGACAATGAAATGAAGGATATCATCCACCGTCTGCTCATTGCCGCCAGCGATGCCGATACGCGCATGGACATGAATGTGGAAGACGAGTACTATTCCGTCATTGAAAAGCGAGACACGGAAATTCTGCTGAATGCCAAGAAAATAGCGGAACAGAAAGTAATGCTTGCACAGCAGGAGGAACAACTCTCGCAGAAAAATGCGCAGCTCTCGCAGAAAGATGAACAACTCTCGCAGAAAGATGAACAACTCTCGCAGAAAGATGCGCAGCTCTCGCAGAAAGATGCGCAGCTCTCGCAGAAAGATGCGCAACTATCGCAGCAGGAGGCTATCATCCGGAACGCCGTTCAGTCAATGGCACAGAACGGCATGGACGACCACCAGATAGCTGCAGCGCTGAACATAGCGGTAGAAAAGGTGTTGGCACTGAAATAGTCATATACCAGCAGTGGCATGGAGTCGGTGCTCCCAGTGCAGCGGTAACCTACTATCAGCAGACGGTCATGGCCGTCTGTTTTTTATTGCACTGTCGTCTTTTCCTTGAAGGCTTGCACATACAGAATTTAGTCAGGAGGCATATAAAAATACATTTATTCAAGCTAAAGGTCAATATTTGCTGCAAGTTTATTTGGTCGTTTGCATATTTTTACTTAATTTTGCAACTTGAAAACGAATCTACTGTAGATACAAACAAAACAAATATTAGCTAATAACACTATTTATGAAGAAATTCTTTTTCTGTGTCACTCTCGTTTTAGCGGGACTGATGACCTCCTGCATAGAAAAGTATGAGGAGGTGGATGCCGACAGCAAGCCCTCGTGGCTCGGCGGAAGCATCTATGCGGAACTGAAGAATCCTGACCCGTCGCGGCTGACGGGCACCTTCACCACCTACCTGCGGTTGGTGGACGACCTCGGCTACGACGAGGTGCTCAACCGCACAGGTTCGAAGACGGTGTTCCCCGCCAACGACGAAGCTTTCGACAGGTTCTTCAAGAACAACGACTGGGGTGTGAGCAGCTACGAGCAACTCACTGAGGCTCAGAAGAAACTGCTCCTCTATTCGTCGATGCTCGACAATGCACTGCTGCTCGGCCTGCTGCCCAACGTGAGCAACGGCACCGCCGAACCTGAACAGGGAGCGGCCGTGAAGCACGCCACCAACGTGAGCGTCATCGACAGCATCCAGCACCTGGTGTCGAGCAGCCAGATGCCACAGGGAAACCCCTACTGGACAAAGTACTACGACAAGGGCATCTATCTGGTGAGCGACAACACCACCCCCATGATGGTGCACCTCACGCGTGAGTACATGCTGAACAACGACATCACCACGCTGGGCGACGAGAGCGACTTCGCCATCCTCACCGGAACACCCTTCACCGAGGGCACCGCCTACATCTTCAACAACCGCGTGGTGAAGGGTGACATCACCTGCCAGAACGGATACGTGCACCAGATGGAGGACGTGCTTGTGCCCCCGGGCAACATGGCACAGGTGCTGCGCCGCCATCCCTCCACACGCTACTACAGCCGCATACTCGACCACTTTGCCGTGCCGGTGAGGGACGAGCGCACCACGCTGAACTACAACGACTGGGCCGTGGCCAACGGGCGGCAGCAGATAGACACCATCTACCAGATGCGCTACCTGAGCACACGCTCTCAGGGCGGAGCAGAGCTGACGCGTGACCCCAACGGCGTAGATGTGTCGACGACGAAGATACTCTCCTACGACCCGGGATGGAACCAGTATTTCCCCGGATCGGCAGAGGGTAACGTCGATGCCAGCATCAAGGACATCGGCGCCTTCTTCGTGCCCGACGACGAGGCCGTGAAGCAGTATTTCCTGCCCGGAGGAGCAGGGTCGCACCTCATAGAGATCTACGGCAGCCTGGAGAACACCGAGCAGAACCTGATGGTGAACCTCGACTCGCTGCACGCCAAGAAGCCCGAGGTGCTCGCCGCCTTCACCAAGAACCTGATGAAGCCCAACTTCTCGACCACCGTGCCCTCGAAGTTCTCGAATGTCACCAACGACGCCTCGGAGAACATGGGCCTGAAGCTGGCACTCATCGACAAGAAGAGCGACGGCAAGTACGACATCACCATCGCCAACAACGGTGTGGTGTACGTCATCAACGAGATGATCGTGCCCGACGAGTACCGCTCCGTCATGGCACCCGCTTCGGAGTATCCCGACATGCGCATCATGAACTGGCTCATACAGGACCCCTACATCCGCAACCAGTTGAACCCCAGCTACCCGGTGAAGTATGCTGACTTCTACTTCTACCTGAAAGCCATGAGCGCCAACTACGCCTTCTTCATCCCCGATGACAAGGCATTCAGCCAGTACATCATTGACCCAGCAACGCTCGGACACGTGGGCCCCGACGGCAAGTCACGCCCCGACGTGCTGCACATCTACTACGATTCGCTAGCCACACGACAGCCATACGTGAAGGCCACACGATACTACTACGACCCCGAGACCGGAGAGGTGGACACCTCGTCGCCCAGAAACGTCGACGACATTACCACCCTGCAGTCGCAGCTCGACGACATACTGAACTACCACACACTGGTGCTCAACGCCGGCGAGACCATCGGTCAGAACCACTACTACAAGACCAAGCACGGTGGCACCGTCTATGTCGACGGCAACGTGGAGGACGGACGCGTCATGTCGGGTTCGCAGATCGAGAATCCGACCCTCATGCCCGCACCACGCATCCAGAATATATATAATGAGAAGAACGGACACGCCTACCGCGTAGACCGCCTCATCCAGGCCCCCCATAAGAGCGTCTATGCCGTGCTCAACGAGACCGTCATCGAGGGCGACACGGTGTTCAGAGAATTCCTCGACGCATGTACCGGCTTCCAGGCCACCGACCTGCTGATGTGGGCCGGCATCTCGCCCGACGAGAAAGTGGACGCCAACGGCAACAAGCTCGGATTCTCCGACCAGGATGCCTACATCATCTTCACACGCAACTACAAACTCGGAGCCACCGTGCACGAAGATGCCTGTCTGGACTACAACGTGAAGATGTTCAACACCTACAACTACACCCTCTTCGCTCCCGACAACACTGCCATGCAGAAGGCCTTCGCCGATGGACTGCCTAAGTGGAGCGACATCGTGAAGCTCTACGAAGCCTACGAGCTGAAGGTGCAAGAATACAACGAGAACCGCCAGGAGGGCGACCCCGACTACGAGGACACTCCTCAGGACAAGGCCGACCAGGCCCGTGCCAAGGAAATGATCAGGCAGATACGCGACTTCATACGCTATCACTTCGCCACCAACTCCGTCTATGCCGATAACACCGTCGAGGGCGGAC
Source organism: Prevotella sp. UBA3837 (assembly GCA_002392835.1). Taxonomy (GTDB): domain Bacteria; phylum Bacteroidota; class Bacteroidia; order Bacteroidales; family Bacteroidaceae; genus Prevotella. Next base: position 50,692 of record DGHX01000004.1, read on the forward strand.
GCTTCCAATCGCTCTCGTCGAATGCCACGGGCGTGGCTAAGGAGATGACCGTCAGCGGTGGAGAGGGACGCCTGAGCGTGACCGACGTAGCCGGACATACAGTCACCATCGATGCTGCTGACAGCCGGCGCCTGGTGAACAAGATGGCCCGCGACTACTGGTTCAACAACACCAAGACAGCGGCAACAGCCATCGAGACATCGTCGTTCTGCGCCGTGCACCAAATCTCGGAGCCCCTCTACAACGATGCCTCAAAGCGCTTCGACCAATAATCTATTATAGCGAACTCTAAAGACCATCATACAATGAATGTAAAGAAAGTCATATTCACCGCCCTACTGGGCTTCGCCACACAGATGGCCGTGGCCCAGGGCGTGCGCATATCGGGTACGTTGAGCGACAACGAAGGCCCCGTGATGATGGGTAACGTGGTGGAGATTGATGCCAACAACCGTATCGTCTCGGCTACGCAGACCGACTTCAACGGTAACTTCTCGCTCACCGTGAAGAGCACGAAGAACAAACTGAAGTTCTCATACGTGGGCGACAAGGAAAAAGTGATTACCATAGGCAGCCAGACATCGTTCAAGGTGAGGCTCGACCCCGCCAACACCCAGCTGAAGGAAGTGAAGGTCATGGGACGGCGCGGACAGTCGGGCGGACTGATGCTGCAGAAGAAGGAAATCTCCGTATCGCAGCAGACCATGTCCATGGAGCAGGTGGAAGGCCTCGCCTTCACATCGGCCGACGAAGCCCTGCAGGGCGAGATTGCCGGTCTCGACATCGTGAGCAACTCGGGTAACCTCGGTGCAGGCACGCAGATGCGACTGCGCGGCGTCACCACCCTTACCGGAGATGCCAACCCCCTCATTGTCGTCGACGACAAGATCTTTGATACTCCCGAGGACTTCGACGTTGCCAACGCCGACGAGGAGGCCTACTCCTCGCTGCTCTCGGTGAACGTGGAGGATATCGCCAGCATCACCGTGCTGAAGGACGCTGCCGCAACGGCCGTCTGGGGTTCGAAGGGTGCCAACGGCGTCATACTCATCACCACCAAGCGCGGTGCACGCGGAAAACCACGCGTGAACTTCTCCTATAAGTTCACCGGCACCTGGCAGCCCGAGGGCTACAAGCTGCTCAATGGCGATGATTACACCATGATGCTGAAGGAGGAGTTCTACAACCCCACGCAGCAGAGCGACCGCACCACAGGCATGGCCGAGCTGAACTACGACCCCAGCTATGCCGACTGGGAGAACTGGAACAACAATACCGACTGGGTGAAAGCCGTCACGCAGTTTGGTGCCATGCAGGACTTCAACGTCAACCTCACCGGTGGCGGACAGAGGGCTACCTTCCGCATCTCGGCAGGCTACAAGCACCAGACGGGTACCATCATCAAGCAGAAGCTGCAGCAGTTCACCACGCGCATGGCCCTCGACTATAACGTGTCGGACCGCATACGCTTCAGCACCAACTTCGCACTCACCTACACCGACAACCTGCAGAACTACTCCGGCCTGCTCGGCATCGCCCAGAACCAGGCGCCTAACATGGCCATCTACCGGCAGGACGGACAGGGCAACGACACCGACGAGTACTTCCTGATGAACCAAACGGCACCGAACCGCAATACCGACATCAAGTCGTCGATGTACTCCAGCTATGACCTCAAAGGCATATACAACCTAGGCAACCCCGTGGCCATAGGCAACTTGGCATGGCAAAAAGACCGCACCTACCGCCTGAACCCCGACTTCACCATCAAGTACGAGATTCTGGGCACGGAGGCCGAAAAGAGCCGACTGACCTTCAACGGGCGTGTCGATTTCGACATCTTCGCGCAGAGCAGGCCCAAGTACTATCCTGCTGCGCTGTCCAACGCGCAGTGGACAGCCTCTAACTACAACTACACCAGCAACTACGAGAACAATCGCTTCCGTATTAGCGGGCGCGCCGAGCTGGTGTTCACACCCTACTTCAAGAACCGCGACTGGTCGGCCACCATGCTTGCACGCTACGAGATGAGCTCGCAGACCAGCAACAACCAGACGGTGGGCATGAACCACCTGCCTAACGGCATCACCAGCAGCACCGTCGATGCATCGCCGGAAACCCCCAGCAGCGGAAACGGAAGGTCAAAGTCGCAGTCGGCGCTTTACAACGGACACCTCTCCTACCTCGACGGACGCTACAGCGTGGGATTTTCCATCCGCGCCGACGGCGACTCGAAGTTCGGGCCGAAGAACAAGTGGGCACTCTTCCCCGGCGTGTCGTTGCGCTACAACGTCAGCGACGAGCCCTTCATGCAGTGGAGCAAGAGCTTCCTCTCCATGCTCGGTCTGCGTGCCTCGTGGGGCGTCAACGGTAAGGCTCCCAACAGCGACTACCTCTTCTATAATACCTACCAGGTGTCGGCAGGCAGCTACGGAAAGGGAAATACCAACCTGGCTAACGTGGCCACCCTCGACGGACTGAAGCTCGACGACCTGCGCTGGGAGAAGACCACCAGCTACAACCTCGGCTTCAACCTCGGACTGTGGGACAACCGCATCGAGGTGGATTTCGACTTCTATCATAAGAACACTACCGACATGCTGATGGGCGGAGTGAAGATTCCGTCGTTCACCGGCTATGCATCGATGGCCTACGCCAACGTTGGCCGTATGACCAACGACGGTTGGGAAATGAACATCAACGCCAGGAAGTTCATCAAGATTGGCAAGTTCTCAGCCGACTTCGGCTTCAACATTGCCCAGAACAGCAACATGCTGAAGGAGATGGACGAGAGCGTGCTGCAGTCGATCAACGGTACCACATGGGACCCCTCCGCACGTGGCTCCTATCCCATCCGCGTGCAGCTGAACAACCCGCTCTACTCCATCTACGGCTTCCGCTATCAGGGCGTCTATCAGTACAGCTACCAGTATCTGCAGAACTACGCCAAGGAGCAGGGCTTCGACGCCGTGGCCTACGAGAACTGGATCAATGAGTTCTTGGCCAGCGGCAAGACGGCACCCGTGGCCGTGGGAGCCGACGGTAAGGTCATCATGACCAACACCGGCGAACCCCAGCACATGAAGTACGCCTACGGTTCTACTTATGAGTCCAACTTCCAGGGCGGCGATGCCAAGTACGAGGACATCAACCACGACGGACAGATCAACGCCCTCGACGTGGTCTACCTGGGCAACTCACTGCCGAAGGTGAACGGTGGTTTCAACCTCACCCTCAACTACGGACGCTGGTTCCTGAAGGGACGCTTCACCTACCGCTTCGGCAACAAGGTCGTCAACGCCGCCCGCATGAGCCTCGAGCAGATGTCGGGCACCAACAACCAGAGTGCCACCGTGAACTACCGCTGGCGCAAGGACGGCGACGTCACCCCCATGCCGCGGGCACTCTACATCGACGGCAACTATGGCTGGAACTACCAGAATAGCGACCGCTACGTGGAGAACGGAGGCTTCGTGCGCTTCCAGAACCTGCAGGTGGGCTACCGCTTCGACAACAAGGTCATCAAGAAGTGGGGCCTGAACAATCTGCAGGCCTATGCCTCGCTGAACAATGTCCATGTCTGGACCAAGTACAGCGGCATCGACCCCGAGGTGTCGGCCAGCGGCTACAGACCCGCCATCGATAACTCCAGGACACCGCGTTCCAAGCAGTTCACGCTGACTCTCAATGTGGGATTCTAACTTGACAATTAGTATAATTAGAAACGAGGAATTAGCAATTATGATTACCAATATATATAAAATAATGTGTGTCGGGGCTGCTGCCTGCCTGATGGCCAGCTGCGTGGACACCATCATCCTGCCCGACGACAAGACCGTCGACGAGGACTTCTGGAAGACGAAGGAGGACGTGGCGTCGATGGTCAACGGTGCCTACGCTGCCATGGCGTCGAACACCGTGCTCGACCGGCTCATCGTGTGGGGCGACTTCCGCGGCGATGAGGTCCGACGTACCCCGTCGGCCAAGCTCAGTGCCACTACTACCGCCCTCGACGAGATTGCCGCCGTCAACATGCAAACTACCAACCAGTATGCTGACTGGGCTTCCCTCTACACAGTCATCAATCGCTGCAACATCGTGCTTGACCGCGCTGAGGCCGTGATGCAGGAGGATCCCAACTATACGCTCGGCGACTACCAGGTAGACCGCTCACAGATGCTCGCCCTGCGTGCACTGTGCTACTTCTATCTGGTACGCAACTTCCGTGACGTGCCCTACATCACCAAGGCATACATGAACAACAGCCAGAACATGCAGGTGCCGCAGTCGAATCCCGCTTACGTCATCGACCGCTGCATTGCCGACCTGGAGGAGGCTGCCCAGACGGCCATCGCCGCCCGGGGCTACACCGTGAGCGAATGGCGACGCGTGGGATGGCTCACCGACGACGGCATCAACGCACTGCTGGCCGACCTCTACCTCTGGAGGGCAAGCGTCATGCACAGCAACAGCGACTACCAGCAGTGCATCAGCTACTGCGACAAGGTCATCGAGTCGAAGCGGGCACAGCATACCCGAGGGCGCAACGAAGTGGTTGAGAAAGTCTATCCCCTGGCCGATGCTGCTGACATGTACGACGATATCTACTTCGAACAGAACGCCGAGGAGAGCATCTTCGAGATACAGTCGAGAAGCAATACCTCCGTCTGCTACTATTATTATAAGTATGAGAGTGCTACTGGTGCCGCCGGCGAGGGATGGTTCAAGGCTGCCCCCATGTTTGGCGCATCGCCCCATTCCATCTACAATGCCACTACCAGCCTGAGCGACATTGCGCTGTTCAGCAGCAGCGACATGCGCTACTATTTCTCCTGCTACATCCCCAGCACGGGTGAGGAGGGCTACGATGTGCGCAAGATGATAGCCCAGACGCCCGTCACTGCAAAGACGGCCATCAAGACCCGCGACAGCTACAGCTACGGCGGGCTGAACAGTAACTATAATGTCTATCGCCTCAGCGACGTCATGCTCATGAAGGCCGAGGCACTGGTGCAGCAGGTGGACACCACAGGCTGGAGCGACGAGGAACAGACAGCCCAGCTGCAGAAGGCCTTCAACATGGTGCAGGCCGTGAATGCACGAGCCCTGCATCAGGAGAACCAAGCCGACTCGCTGAAGTGGGCCACGTTCAGTGCCTTCGACAAGACCCAGTTCGAGCGCCTCATCATGCAGGAGCGCCTGCGTGAGTTCTGCTTCGAGGGACGCCGCTGGTACGACCTCATGCGCTACAACTACCGCCACATGACGGGCGTAGACTACACCCGCACAATGGCAGAAATGGTTGATGCCGGTGAGGCGCTCCCCGCCAATGCGAAGGAGATGCTCACACTGATGACGCGCAACCGCGGCAACGAGGCCAGCGGCGTGCAGGCGAAGATGCAGAACGAGGCCTACCTCTACATGCCTGTGCCCAACGCCGACCTCATCGTCTGTCCGCTGCTCAGGCAGAATCCCGCCTACAAGGATACCAAAGAATTTGAAAAGAACTATTAATGTAAAGGAGGAATACGACAATGAAGAAATTTCTTAACCATACGGGTGGCAGGCTGTTTGCCTTTACCATCGTAGGAGTGGCGATGACGACGTTCACCGGCTGTAATCCCGAGCCCGATGAGTCCGACCTCTTCACCGCCACCGGCGAGACGGCTGCCGACTACATCAAGCGCAAGCCGGAACTCTCGGCATTCGACAATATCCTCAGCAAGGCCAGGCTGGACCGCAACCTCTCGGCCTACGGCGAGTTCACGTGCTTCATACCCACCAACGACGCCGTCATGGCCTACATAGACCAGCTCTACAACGACGAGGAAGCTTCCATCCCCCACAACGGCCTGACCGGCAATTCCCTGGAGGCACTCATCGACAACGACAGCCTCTGCAACGACATTGCCAAGTATCACCTGCACTCCAGCGAGGCACTCACCACTATCGACATGGGCGGCGGCACCGGCTCCATCAGCACCATGCTCCGCATACCCATCAGCAGCGACGGCTCCACGGGGCGTGTCGTTCTGAACAAGGTGGCTACCATCATCGAGCCCGACTCGGTGGTGACCAACGGCGTTGTGCACGTCATCGACCAGGTCATTCCCCGCAACACCCGACTGCTGCCCGAGGAACTCGACCGACTCTCAGAATTCAGCATCTTCAACGAAGCACTGAAGATGACCGGACTGGCCGACTCCATCAGGAAGTCGAAGAAAGACGAGGTGTACACCATCACCGACTATATGGATGTCAACAGCAGCGGCAACACCACCAATGCGCTCTACCATCCCGATGAGTGCAAGGTGATGTATACCATCTTTGCTGAGCCCGACTCTATCATGCGCCTCAACGGCATCAACGACATCAACGGCCTCATCGCCTATGCCAATCAGGTTTATGGCGGTGCCGACGCCTGGTATGACCAGCTGGCCGAGAAGGGCCTGTGGAACTACGACACGCAGACCTACGAAAAGACCGTGAGCACCGGCACTGACTACACCAACCGCAACAATGCGCTGAACATGTTCGTGGCCTATCACATCCTCTATGCCGGCATGCCCGAGGACGAGCTGGTATACGAGCGCAACAGCAAGTGGCAGAAGGCGCAGACGTGGAATTACACCAACGGCGCAGTGCCCTACGACTACTACGAGACGATGCTGCCCAACACCATCCTGAAGATATGGCAGCCACAGCCCATGACGGCACGCTACACGCTCTACATCAACCGCTACATCGCCTTCAATACCCTTACCGACGAGCTCGGCACCATGGGTGGTGAGGACATGCACCCCGTGGTGCGCGAGGGTGTGAAGATCAACCGCACCAGCGACCATGCACGTGGCAGCGAGAACTGGAACATCATGACCTACAACGGCTACATCCACTCCCTGCAGGGCATGCTCGTCTACGACGACCTCGTGCCTAAGGGCGTGCTCCACGAGCGCATGCGCTTCGACAGCACCACCTTCCTCGTGGAGATGATCAACAACGGCTTCCGCTCTTCCACCAATGCTGAAGTGAAGGCACTCAACGGCGGAGGCAGCGGCGATCGTATCGCCTTCCCGCTCAACTATTTCGACAACGTCGTCAGCTACACCTCGGAGAACCGCTTCCGCTACAATGTCAAGGGTGCCTACAACGCCTGGCAGGCTGACACCTTCCAGGGCTGGGGCGACTACGACCTGGCCATCAAGCTGCCGCCGCTGCCCACGAACACCTATGAGTTCCGCATCTTCTATACGCCCATGGGACATGGCGGCATGATGCAGTTCTACATGGGCACCTCGTCGTCGCAGCAGTCGATGATGGCCCTCGACATCCCGCTCGACGTCCGTCTGCCCATCACCGACCCACGTATCGGCTGGACACAGTTCACCCAGGAGGACGACTATGGCGTGGCCACCGACGCCGCCATGCGCAACCGTGGCTACATGCGAGGCATCTACTCCTACGCCGACCACGCTGAGCGCGGCGACCTGAACACCACGCCCGGCATCATCGACAATGAGCGCAACATGCGCTACACCTCCACCGGCAACAACAGCCTGCGCAAGATCATGGGGCGCATGCAGCTGAAGCAGAGCGAGGAGCACTGGTTCCGCATCAAGAACGTCATTGCCAACGACGGCAACCTGGCCCGCAAGTGGCAGTTCGACTACATCGAGTTCGTGCCCGTCGACGTGGTTGACAACGACACCTACTCTGAAGACTGGTTCTAATAGATTGAAGACTGTAAATTGAAAATAGAATATGATGATCATGATCAATAAAACCATCGTCCGTCGGACATGCTATGGCATCGCTGCAGCCCTTGCGCTGACAGCCTGCTCCGACTACAGCGACTATAACGAGACGCCTGTCGATGCGTTGCCTTCGAGCAGCCTGACGCTCTGGGAGAACATCTCGCAGAACAGCCAGCTCAGCGACTTCGCCGCCCTGCTGCGGCAGGCAGGCTACATCGACGAGCTGAACAGTCCGCGTGCCCTCACCGTCTGGGCTCCCGTCAATGGCTCGTTCTCCATGGCCGACTATCAGAACATGGCCAGTGCCGACCTGCTACAGCAGTTCGTCAAGAGCCACGTGGCCGAATATACCCACGCCGCCACCGGCCTGGTCGATGAGCGGGTGCATACGCTCAACCGGAAGTCATTCGTCTTCGCAGGTAATGGCAGCTACACCTACGACAACATTGCCATCAGTCAGGCCAATCTGCCCAGCAGTAACGGACTGATGCACCTGCTCGGAGGCGCAGCGCAGTTCTATCCCAACCTCTATGAGTATCTCTCCACTGCCGAGGGCATCGACTCGCTGCGCAGCCAGTTCATGCGCTATGAGCAGACGTATCTCGACCAGACGGCCAGCGTGAAAGGCCCCATGGTGAACGGTGCCCAGACCTACATCGACTCCGTGATGGTGACGATGAACTCGCTCACCAACCAGCTCAACGCGCTGATGGAAAACGAGGACAGCTCCTACACTTTCATCATGCCCACCGACAAGGCTTTCATGGACATGTACAACCGCGTGAAACCCTGCTACCGCTTCTTGGGAACGACGGTGGTGCCCGATGTGGAGAACTACGCCAGTGCCAGTGCCACAAACACGAAGAGCATCACTGTGGATGCCGCTTACATGAGCGATTCGCTCACACGGCGTGCCATCGTGCGCAACCTTATCTACAACAACAACGACATCTACAACAGGTGGATCGTTGACAAGGGGCTCTACACCGACACCATCCGTTCCACCACGCGCAACAAGTTCTCCAATCCTCACGACATCCTCACCAAGTATGCTGTTGGCGAGCCGGTGGAGATGAGCAACGGCTACGCCCGTCTGGTGGACAGCCTTGCCTTCTTCCCTTGGGAGTCCTTCTGCCATGAGATTGTCGTGGACCCACGACAGAACCTGGTAGGTCTCTTCCCCAACTCGGCCAAGGCCGACCGCCAGCAGTCGCTGCCCGACTCTATAGCCGAGCGCATCTTCGGCCCGGAGAGCAACGTCACCAACTACCGCTACATGTGGATCTCGCCTGGTGGCGACCGTGCGAAGCCCGACTTCTTCATCAGCCTGCCTAATGTGATGTCCACCACCTATAACTTTTATGTGGTGTTCCTGCCCACGGCCTGGCGCCAAGTGGCCAACGACCCGCGTCCCAACTGGCTCAACTTCCAGCTGAGCTACTGCAACGAGAAGGGTGCCGTGGCCACCTATAACTTCACCAAGGCATACGCCGACAGTCTGCGCACCGGGGGCGAGCTGCCCAACGTGCCGGCATCCGTGAGTGCTACCACGGCATTCACCAACGACCCCGAGAAGGCCGACACCGTATTCATTGGTCAGTTCACCTTCCCCGTGGGCTACAACGGCCTCGGCAGCGGCTATGCACCAACTATCAGAGTAACATCACCCATCAGCGTGTTCAACAGTACGCAGCTCGCCACCTACACCCGCGACGTGCGCATTGCCGCCATTCTGTTGCGTCCCGTAGAACTCGATGAATATGAAGCTAAAAACAAATGAAGATGAAGAGCACCATATTTAATCCCTGGCAGACAGTGAGTCGGAGACTCCTTGTCTGCACCCTGGCACTCGGCTTCTTCACGCTGCCCACTCTGGCTCAGAGTGAGGACGAGTTTGAAGAAGAGGAAGAAGAAGTGGCCATCAAACAGCCCAAGCGTCCCACGCAGCAGGCCAACTATCCCGTTGTCACGCTGCGGGGCATCGTCACCGACCAGGCCACCGGCCAGCCGCTCTCCGGCATTCAGCTGCAGGCCCTGGGTCACGTGCGCTATACTGCCATGACCGACGAGGGCGGTGCCTTCAGCATCCGCGTGCCAGAGTTTGCTACGGCGCTCTATGTCCACGCACCCGAATACCTGCCCCAGCAGGTGGCCATCATCGCCGGCGACAGCACGCAGCGCCTTGCCATCCGCATGCTGAAGGACAAGTTCCAGCCCATGTACGGCAAAGGAACGGAGTACACCGCGAAGGGCCAGGTGATCCTCGGCCGCTTCGGCCTCACTGCCGACAACGAGGTGGCTGACCGCCTCGGTGCCGACATGCACTCCGTGATGCGCTCCGGCGCCCTCGACGGCGGTGCCGTCATGTTCATCCGCGGTCTGAACAGCATTACCACCGATGCTCAGCCGCTCGTCGTCGTCGACGGTATTGAGCAGGACATGCAGCGCGACCGCTACTCGCTGCACGACGGTCAGAACATGAACATGCTGGCCAACATCGCCCCCGACGACATTGAGAAGGTGACTATCCTGAAGAATGCCACCGCCCTCTACGGTGCCCGTGGTGCCAACGGCGTCATTCTCATCGACACGAAGCGTGGCCACAGCATGGCTACCCGCATCGATGCCAACGTTTCGGCAGGCATCACGCTGGCTCCGCAGCTGCCCACGCTGATGGATGCCGCACAGTACCGGTCATACGCCACGGAGTTGCTGGGCACCATTGCCAATGTTGCCGACCGCAACATCAACTTCCGTTTCCTTAATGACGACCCCAATGGCTACTACTACCACACGTACCACAACAACACCGACTGGACCGACGAGGTCTACCGCACGGCTCTCACACAGAACTACAGCATCAATGTGCAGGGTGGCGATGACGTGGGTATGTACAACCTCTCCGTGGGCTATGTCGATGCACAGTATGCTGCGCGCAAGAACGGCTTCAACCGCATGAATGTGCGCTTCAATACCGACATCTCCATTCTCTGGAACCTCGATACGAAGTTCGACATCTCCATCGCCCGTACCAGTAACAAGGTCTTCGACAACGGCATGCCCGAGGATTTCGGTGCCGCCACCGTCGTCTCGCCCATTGCCTTGGCACTGATTAAGTCGCCGCTGGTGGCTCCCTATCAGTACAATAAGCTGCTCAATGGCGGCAAGGGCGGCTTCTCGTCGCTGCTCTCCAGCTATGATGACATCTACTCGCAGCTGAGCAACGCCTATTCGCTGGCCAACCCTCTCGCCGTGCTTGAGAACGGACAGGGCGACAACAAGAACAAGGCTGAGAACACCTACTTCAACGTGCGTGTGGAGCCCCAGTGGTCTATCTCCAACGACCTGAAGCTCACTGCCATGTTCAGCTATACCCTCGACCGTATTGCCCAGCGCTACTATCGCCCCTTCACCGGCGTCCCCTCGTTCAACGTCAGTGGCCTGGGCCGCGTCTATGGCAAGACCGAGTCGCTCTTCGCCAAGGAGAACAACTTCGTGGGCAAGCTGCAGCTCGACTGGTCCCGCCAGTTCGGCCGTCACAGCGTGGCTGCCTTTGCCGGTGCCCGCTACAACGTGTTCAGCTACGACAGCAACGACGTGGCCACGCAGCACACCGGTGAGACCAACGACAAGAACCCCTCGCTGGGCAATGCCGGCTTCCGCACCTTCACGGGTGCCAACGACGAGTGGAAGCAGCTGCAGTGGTACGGCAACATCGACTACAACTACATGAACCGCCTCTTTGCCACCATCTCGCTGCTGGGCGAGGCCAACAGCCGCTTCGGCGAGAATGCCGACGGAGCCCTGGGCCTCTTCGGCACGCAGTGGGCCCTCTTCCCCAGCCTGCAGCTGGGCTGGGTGCTCACCAACGAGAGCTGGTTCCCGAAGAACGTCGGCATCAACTACCTGCGTCTGAACGCCGGTTTCGACATGAGCGGAAACGACGGTATCTCCAACTATGCCGCCCACACCAGCTACACCACCGTGCGCTTTAACAGCAGCGCCGTCGGTACGCAGCTCACCAATGTGGGTAACGACAAGATTAAGTGGGAGTCGACGAAGAAGCTGAACCTGGGCTTGCAGAGCTATCTGCTGAACAACCGCCTGGGTGTGCGTTTCGACTACTTCATCCACAAGACCGACGACCTGCTCACGCTGAAAGCCTTCTCTAACCCCATCGGCGGTATCAACCGCTACTGGAGCAACGGCGGTTCGCTGGAGAACCAGGGCTTCGAGACCACCGTCACCTTCAAGCCCGTCGTCGCCAAGGACTGGAGCATGGAGGTGGGCGCCAGCGTGGGTCACTACAAGAATAGGGTGACCAAGCTCCCCGACGGCAGCTACACCACCTCGCTCTATGGCGACAACAACATCATCACCTCTGAAGGCGCACCCGTGGCCCAGTTCTACGGCTACAAGACCGAGGGCGTCTTCAGCAGCGACGCCGAGGCAGCAGCTGCCGGCAAGGGCGGCTATCTCTACATGGAGGACAATGCCGGCAACCCCCACAACTTCGTGGCCGGCGACGTGCACTTCACCGACCAGAACGGCGACGGCGTCATCGACGATGCCGACAAGGTGGTCATCGGCGACCCCAATCCCGACATCTATGGCAACATCTTCGCCAACGTCAGCTGGAAGAACCTCACGCTCAACGTGGGCTTCAACTACTCGCTGGGCAACGATGTGTACAACTATCAGCGCAGCATCCTCAACGCCGGCTCCAACTTCTACAACCAACAGGTGGCCGAGGTGGGCCGCTGGCGTTATGAGGGCCAGCAGGCCGAGTTGCCGCGTGCCTACTATGGCGACCCCATGGGCAACAACCGCTTCAGCGACCGCTGGATTGAGGACGGCAGCTACCTGCGCCTGAAGACCGTCAGCCTCAGCTATCGCGTGCCCATTCCCGAAACGTGGGACTGGCTGCAGGGACTCACCGTATGGGCTGAGGCCCAGAACCTCTTCACCCTTACCAAGTACCTGGGCAGCGACCCGGAGTTCGCAGCAGGCAGCGGCGTGTACTATCAGGGCATCGACTTTGGCAACCTGGCTCAGAGCCGCGCCTTCATGGCTGGACTGAAGATTAACCTCTAACAGTTGAGAGATGAGAGTTGAGAGTTGAGAGACTTTCCGAAAGTTTCATATCACTCAGCACTAAACACTAATCACAAAACAGGAATTCATAGATATGATTACCAAAATAGGCAGAAGACAGCTGATAGGTTTATCATTTATCATTTGTCATTTATCATTTAGCGTAGCGCTCACCTCCTGCTCCGACTTGCTCGACGTGGAGAGCTCGCGCCAGAACGTCGAGCCTACCATCACCCAGAAGACCGACTCCGTGTTCTACGCCTTCGGCGTGATGGAGGCCATGCAGCAGCTGGCCGACCAGTATGTGTTCCAGGGTGAGATGCGTGGCGACCTGGTGAAGACCACCTTCTACACCGACAACAACCTGCGCCAACTGGCCAACTTCTCGGCTACCACGGCCAACAAGTACGACTCGGCATACGTCTACTATCGTGTCATCAACAACTGCAACTACTACATCGCTCATGCCGACACCGCCCTCTACAACGGCTCCACCAACGTCGTCATCCGCGAGTATGCCGCCATCATGGCCATCCGTGCCTGGGCCTACCTGCAGCTGGGGCGCAACTACGAGCGCGTACCCTTCTTCACCGAGCCGCTGACGCAGATCTCGCAGATAGACCGGGGCTATCCCGAGCTCACCCTCAGCGAGATGGTGGCACAGCTCGCTCCCGAGCTGGAGCGCTACACCGGATTCTCAGTGCCCACGCTGACCACTACCAATACTACTCCCATCGGCATTGGAGCTCCCAACTGGGAGAGCGCTCAAAAGAACTTTTTCCCGCGCTTGTGCTTCATCCCCGTCGATGTGGTGCTGGGCGACATGTATCTCGAGGTGGAGGACTACGACGCTGCCGCCCGCCACTACGTCACCTACCTGACGAAAGTGGCCGACCAAGTGGCAGCGCCATACGTGGCCCCCATGATGTCGAAGAACAGCCTCACCGCTAGTGGCGGCGGACGACTTGGAATGGGTGGCTCTGGCGGTATGATGCTCGACGACGACCTGCCTGACCAGAGCAACTTCAGCAGTCCCGCCGTCTATCAGGACTATCGCTCCGGGGCCAACCAGTGGGCTGACGTCCTATTCTCGCGCAACGCCCAGAACGACATCATCAGCTACATCCCCATGGCCACCACGGCCCAGAACGGCCCCACCACACAGGTGCCCCTCGCCTTCGGTTTCGACTACTATGCCACGCCGGAGTCAGGCGTGCGCAGCGGAGCACCATACATCGACGAGGTGCAGCTGCTGCCCTCGGATGCCTATAACATGCTCTCCGACTCTACGGAGTTCTACTATCCTGTCACCCATGCCAACCAGACCAATATGTTCGACAGCATAGGCATCGCAAAGGCCGGCGACATGCGCCTGCGCAGCGTCATGCACCAGGAGGTGGAGGAGGACTCCACGCTACAGTGGATGACGAAGTTCAACAATGCCAATATCGTGCTCTATCGCACCAGCACCATATGGCTGCGCCTGGCTGAGGCCTTCAACCGTCTGGGCATGCCCGATGCAGCCTTCGCCATCCTCAAAGACGGTGTGAGCGAGAACATGCTGATGTCCTATGCCGATGGCAGTTACTACATGACGTACATCACCGACGACACACGTCGCAAGCTGCAGACCACCTATCCGCTGCTCTCTACCGAGAACCGCACCAAGTTCCTTGCTGCTGAAGCCTATGGCATCCATGTTCACGGTGCCGGCAAGGCTGCCAGCGACTATCCGCACAGTACTGCTGCCGGCGGATCTACCTACAACAGCGGTAAGTCGCCCTATCGGCTGGACCGCATGGCAGGGCTGAAGATGCAGGAGCTGCAGAAACTCTATGGCATCACCGTGGGCAACACGCTGCAGGACACCATCAACGCAGTGGAAGACCTTATCTGCGACGAGCTGGCCCTGGAGACCGCCTTCGAGGGCAACCGCTTCGGCGACCTCTGCCGCTTGGCACGCCACAAGAACACCGATGCCCTCTACGGAGCCAACTACGGCAGCCAGTGGCTCGCACGTAAGATCGCCAACCGAAACCAGCCCGCCGACCAGGCACTGGAACAGCGGCTGCTCGACAGCAAGAACTGGTATCTGCCCTTCAAGTAATAGGGTAGCTTGAACTTAGTCTACCTGGCAACGAATTAAATCGAATGCCACGAATAAATATGATATTTGTGCGTGATTCGGTTTAATTCGTTGCTTGTTTTAATACCCCCCGCCCCAGGCGGCTTTTAACTCCATGGAACTACATCCCCTGCAACCTTTCCTGCCTTCCGGCGCCCGTGTACTCATGTTGGGCAGCTTCCCGCCATCGCGCAGCCGCTGGTGCATGGACTTCTTCTATCCCAACTTCCAGAACGACATGTGGCGCATCTTCGGACTGGTGTTCTTTGCCGACAAGGACCACTTCGTCGACCTCCCTGCCAGGCGTTTCCGCCAGAGCGACATCGAAGCCTTCCTGCGCGCACGAGGCATCGCCCTCTACGACACCGCCACCGCCGTGGTGCGCACACGCAACACTGCCAGCGACAAGGACCTGGAGATAGTGCAGCCTACCGACCTTGATGCGCTGCTCTCACAGCTGCCACAGTGTGCTGCCGTCGTTGCCACAGGACAGAAGTCGTGCGACGTGCTCAGCGCCCATTTCGGCGTCACAGCGCCTCCCGTCGGCGGCAGCGTGACCTTCTCCTGGCAGGGGCGCACCATGCAACTCCTGCGCATGCCCAGCAGTTCGCGCGCCTATCCGCTGCCGCTGCAACAGAAGGCCCGCTACTACGAAGCTATCGTGCCGTTTACAAATACTAATCAATAAATTACCTTTATTATTATGAAACGAATCAGTTTAATCATCTGCACCATGGCTGCACTCCTCATGGCAGCCTGTGCACAGCAAAAGCAGAAACCCGTGCAACAGACCGAAAACCAGGTGACGAAGAAAACATTAGTGGCCTACTTCTCGGCCACAGGAACAACCAAGGCTGCGGCACAGCAGCTGGCAGAGGCAACGGGTGGCGACCTCTACGAGATACAGCCCGAAGTGCCATATACCGAGGCCGACCTCGACTGGCGCGACAAGCAGTCACGATCATCAGTGGAGATGGCCGATTCTACATCACGTCCTGCCGTCAAGGGCAAGGTGGACAACCTGGCCGACTATGACCGCGTCTTCATCGGATTCCCCATCTGGTGGTACACCGCACCAACCATTGTCAACACGTTCATCGAGGCCAACGACCTGAAGGGCAAGACCCTCATACCCTTTGCCACCTCTGGCGGCAGCGACATCAGCAAGTCGGTAGGTGACCTGAAGAAAGCCTATCCCGACTTGAACTGGAAGGACGGCAAGCTGCTCAACGGCGTGTCAAAAGCAGAGATGGAAACCTGGGCGAAAGGACTGTAACGGTCAAGCTGGAATCATCATGAAGAAGACCGTCCTTTTACTTCTTACTTTACTTTGCTTCTGCCAGGCTAATGCGCAGCAGTATAAGCTGATAACCGATGTCAGCTATACTCAGAAGGACGACGCCTATGCCCGCGAGCGCCTGAAGCTGGATGTCTACTATCCCGAAGCCGCTCACGACTGTCCCGTTGTGGTGTGGTTCCATGGCGGCGGACTGGAAGGCGGCCAGAAGCATATACCCCAGCAGTTGCAGCAGAAAGGCTACGTCGTCATCGCCGCGAACTATCGTCTGCTGCCCAGCGTCACTGTCGACAAGACCATCGACGATGCCGCCGAGGCCGTGGCCTGGGTGTTCCGCCATGCTGCCGAGTATGGCGGCGATGTGCGGCGGGTTGTCGTCACGGGCCATTCCGCCGGTGGCTATCTGTCCATGATGCTCTGCCTGAACAAGGCGTGGCTTGCCCGCTATCAGGTTGATGCCGACTCCGTGTGGCTCTGTGCTCCCTTCAGCGGCCAGGCCATCACCCATTACAATGTGCGCAAGATGCAAGGCATCGGTCCGCTGCAGCCCACCATCGACCAGTATGCACCGCTCTACTGGGTGCGTCCTGACTGCCCGCCGCTGCTGCTCATCTGTGGCGACCGTGAACAGGAACTCTATGGCCGTTACGACGAGAACCAGTACCTGGCCCGCATGATGCGGCTCGTAGGCCACCAGCATACCTACCTCTATGAGCTCGACGGCCACGACCATGGTGCCATGGTCGCTCCTGCCTTCCATATTCTGGAGCAGCACATCCGCCGGATGATGCAGTAGGGCTGCCTCATTTCTCCAGCGTAGGTCTTTAACCCATAAATGCCCCGTGTGCATGTGCACACGGGGCGTTTTGTTTTCATAGTTTTCGCCGTTAGAGCGTAATCTGAAAAACCTTGCACTACTTGCACCAGGGTAGGGTGGAGGGCGAGTGGTTTTTTGGTGGAGGGTGGAAGGTGGAGGGAGAAGGGTGGAGGGTATTTGGTGGAGGGTGGAGGGTGGAAGGAGAATAGTGACGAGCCCTTGATTTCTGGCATGATCATTTTTCTCTCTGCGGGCCGCTCATAAAAATCCCAGGCCCTGGGACATTTCTCTGCGGGCCGCTCATAAAAAAATGCGGGCCGCTCATGAAAAAATGCGGGCCGCTCATGAATGTCCCAGGCCCTGGGACATTTCTCTGCGGGCCTCTCGTGAAAATCTGCGGCCCGCATTTTCCGCAAAACAACTTGTTTTGATTTCTCTTCTGCCCCCCCAAGTTCGTCAACTATTCTCCCTCCACCCTCCACCCTCCATCCTTCACCCTCCACCAAAAGCCCTCCACCAAATACCCTTCACCAAGCAAGGTGCAAGTAGTGCAACATATTTCCGTCGCTCACTTTCGCCTGTTTTCCCCGGTTTTCTTTTGTTTTCTTTTGTTTTTGAA
>DGHX01000190.1 GCA_002392835.1 Prevotella sp. UBA3837
GTGAACAGGCCGCCTCTCAGCAGGCTGCCATTGAGCGCCAGCAGCGCGACCTGCAGGAGCTGCAGGCTCGTCTGGAGAACGAGCTGGCCAACGAGACGGCCAAGTTCAACGAGACTCTGCGCGACTCGCTGCAGAGTTTCCTGAAGGATTACAATAAGGAGAAGCAGTTCAGCCTGATTCTGACAAAACAGGGCGACAACATCCTGCTGGCCGACAAGAAGTTTGACATCACCCAGGATGTGATCAACGGCTTGAACAAGCGCTACAAGCCCGCCGCTAAGAAGGCTGATGAGCCCTCTAAGACGGAAGAGACGAAGAAGTAATCTGTACAGGAAACGGAACGGATATTAGTGATGCGGCACATCCATAAAGGGTGTGCCGCATTTGCAAGACAAACTTAAAACTATAAAGGATATGACGAAGATGAAGCTGTCGCTCTCGTCTAGGCTATAGCTCTCGTCCAGCGCCCGATAGTGTATCAGTAAAGAACGACGGGAGCGGGCATCACTGCCGGCTCCCGTCTAAGTATTGATATTAGAAAAAAGTATTATTTTAATTTAATAACCTTCCTTGCCTCTCCGCTCTTCTGGCGGATGATGCTGATGCCTTTCGATGGCTGGCCTTTCAGTTGCCGGCCCTGAAGGTCGTAGACCGTGGCATCCCCGGCATCCTCAGTGCTGATACTGTCGATGGCGGTGGGCTCGCCGTGCTGGGCCGTCCACTCTCCGTACTCGATGTGATCGCCGTGGTCGTCCATATAGACCGTCCATCCCTTCTGTGTCAGGGCCTTGTACTGTGCCGTCGTACACAGGTTGCCTTCTTCATGGTCGTCGTAGAAGCCCATGACGTAGATTCGGCCATCGCCCTGCCCTGCGGTGGGCATGGAGTTGATCAGTGCGTCCATTGCCTCGCCGCGCAGTTGGTTATACTGAATCCAGAGCCTTCTGACGTTCGTGCCAGCCAGGTTGAGCGACGTCAGTTGGTTGCTGTTCACCCAGAGGTCGCTGATACGGGTGTTCTTCGAGAGGTCGAGTTTCGTCAGCAGGCAGTGCGAGCAGTCGAGTTCGTCGATGCCGCTGAAATACTCGATGCCCGTCAGGTCCTTGATGTCCATATACGACAGGTCGAGTTCTTCCTTGTCCTTGACCGACTCCTTGAGGTAGCCGTTGCCGTCATTCTGGTAATAGAGCAGATACTCGCGGAACACGGGGTCGGGGAAGTTCGTCTCGTTGATCTCCACCGACTGTGCCTGCATCTCTACAGGCATAAGCACCATAGCCGTCAGCACGGCCGTGATGATAGAAGAATGTAGATGTTTCATTTTATGTCATTATTAATTAAGAGTTATTTACCCATGATAATCCCTACGACGGCATTGATGTCATCTGTGGTGACGCCGCCAACACCATTGGCATCAGCATTTTTCTCGTTGAACCTGGCCGATGGATGTTTATTGAGATAATTGACGATCTCCACGATATCCGCGACATCCACCTTTCCGTCGCCGTTGGCATCGCCGGCGATGCGCCCTCCGGTTGCAGAAGTATTGTTGAAGGTGGTCTTGGGCAGGAAGTAGCGGTAATATCTTGCCGTTTCTCCACTGCCGCCCAGGGATACCTGTGTCCAGTCATCCTCGAAGAGGGTGCCTATCCATAGGACGTCATTAGAAGTGCCGGCTTTGGTCTGCCTGAAGCCTACGAGCAGGTTGCCACCCTGGTAGGAGAAGGGCTCCGGGAAGGTGATGACCATCTTGCCTTCGCTGTCTACAAACAGCCGACCCGAGTAGACCTTCTGCATGTCATCCCACGGGTCAAGTCTTTGGGCGGCAAAAACTGTCTTCTCCACCTCCTTGAGATAAACATCGAACTGTGCAGCACCCCAACTGACAGGCGACATGGTGTAAGCATAGAAGGTCATGCTGTTAAGGGTTCCGTGGGCCATATCCTTTAGGTCGGATGCCGGAATGATGAACTGGCTGGCGACATTTCCTTCATCACAGTCGTAACCATATATCGGTACAAATCGATCTGTATCAAACGCTCCTTTTTCAATAGTGAAACGGGAGATTCTGGCACCATAAATCAGATCCGCAGGACTGTACATAGGCGATACGGATACCGTTCCTATCCGGTCAGGGGTGCAGGTGATCACGACATTGCCCGTCTCGCCAGCCTTGAGGGAACAGAAGCCTGGATATAATGTTTGACTATATGTATATTCTAAGGACAGATAGATGTCGCCGTCGAAATCCTCGGCAGCGGTATTGGTGACGCTTAGGGTAAAGGTCATCGGCTCGTAGCAGGCACCGGGATTGCGGCTGGGCGTGATGCTGTTCACCTCCAGCCAGATGTCGGTTGGCGTAAGGTCGGCGGTGGTGCCATGCTCCGTAGGCTTCTGGATGCCGATGGTGGCACCCTGATTGAAACGCCATCCGCCAGTTGAGTTGCTGCCGCCAACACCCTGCTCGGCAGGATTGAGCGCCGACAACACGAAATAGTCGTCGCTTACGCCGCCCCATCCCCAGTTGATGTGGAAGAAGTCGGTGCCGCTTTCGTATCGGTAGCCATCGCATACGAATTCGTGACCGTCGCTTAGCGTCTGACCGGAATAAATGACGGGGCGCCCATTGGCCAGTTCATGATAGATGATGTCAGCCCAGCGGGATGCGCTGTAGTTGTCGCGCTTAACAAACTGGGTGGTCTCCGGGTTGTAATTGAAATAGTTTTTCAGCGCGGGGGCTACATCAGCAGACTGTGCTCCCGACGCCTCGGAGGAGTATTGCATCTTTACCGCATATCCGCAATACTTCATCAGCGTGGCTACGGCTGTGCGCTGAGCCTCTGTGGGGGCAGGCAAGGGCTCCATCTCACCCGTTGACGGATTATAATGGTAGAGATACTCGTTGAGCATGTTGCCCCAGTCGAAGGTGGTGACGGGCAGAGCAGGAAGGGTCGTTGAACTCGTGCCATACGATGGTATCTCCGCCGTCGAGGCCTTGGGCCACTTGTGATAATTCATCACCTGGGCCATCGCCGTGGCCACGCAGCCCGTCACGCACTTCCCCCTACTATAGTTGTGCAGCAGGTCGTTGTAAGGTTCCTTCTGATCCCAGCGCGTCGTCAGCAGCGGGGCGATGGCGGCGGTGCTGTGCGAGCGGCTCAGGGCGGTTGCGGCGGTTGCCGGGCCTCTTGTCCCTGCCGTCTGCCCGGCCTGGCTGCCTTGCTGCGCTTTCAGCCAGGCTATCTGATCGGCATAGCCCTGCAGCCAGGCCCGCATGTTAGAGGGCATGTTGTCGGGGTCTGCGTGGCCGCTGTCGCTGAAGCCCAGGATGGGCACCGTCTGGTCGTCGTTGCTGACGATGACGTAGCCCTCGTTGTCCGACGCGTTGACGACGTAGAGACCGCTTACCTGCTTCACATCACTCAGTTCCACCTTGGCGCCTCGCGACCCGGGTCTGGCTTTCATCCGCTCTTGCATGAACTGCTGTGCCCTCTGCAGCGCCTGCTGCCTGGTAATCTCCTCAGCCTTTGCCAGCGACACGACGAGCAGCGCCAGCATCATGAACAACATCCTTTTCTTCATATTTTTTCGTTCTTTTGGCGATTCAAAGTTAGTGAAATCCGCTGAATTGTCAGACTCCCGAAGCGGTCTTTTTGACGAACAGGTATCAGCGGGTGACGAACTCGGGGGGCGGGCGACGCTTTTTGACGAATTTCTTTGCCGTTCGGAAAATAATTCGTAATTTTGCGCTCAAGTAACGAAACAGAACGACTATGGGATACAACATTAAGTTCAGCGTACACCGCAACCCGCTGAAGGATGCCGACGGCAACGACACCTATCAGGTGCGCCACGAGACCAGCGCCACCGTAGGCAAGGAATACCTGCTGAAGCAACTGGAGCACAACCTGATACGCCCCGAGATCATGGACTCTGCGCTCTCGCTCCTGCAGCGGCTCATCGTCGAGCAACTGACGGACAATCACCGCCTGCACATCGAGGGCCTCGGCACCTTCTACCTGAAGCTCGGCTTCCGCAAGCGCTACGACGAGCAGGGAGAGGAACTGAAGATACACTTCACCGACCCGACGAAGATCACGGGCAACGACGTGACCATCGAGAATGTAGGCTTTACGCCCGACAAGGAGTTCCTCAAGCAGTTCAATGCCCACGGCTATCACTTCGTGAATGCGACGGGCCGCGGCAACGTGGGGCACTCCGCCCA
>DGHX01000173.1:0-3194 GCA_002392835.1 Prevotella sp. UBA3837
TTGTCCGACTCGCTGATAACCTTATAGAACGTATAGAGGCTCCCGCCAGCACTGACGTCGATGATGATGGTCGGGTCGGAGCTGAAGGGCGCGATGTTGTGGAATAATTTCCAGCCATTGGCAGCTTGGTAGCTGGCCAGCGACTCGTAGGGCACATAAAGCGTGGCATAATCGTAGGTTGCCGAGAAAGCCAAAGAGGGAATCTCCGGGGGTGTAGTCCAGAGGGCATACACCTTTGCCAGGTTCTGACATCGCTGCACGCTGTTTTCGCCCAATTCGGTCAGTGTGTTCGGCAGCGTCAGCTCAGTGATGGCGCAGCCTGAGAAGGCAAAGTTGGCTACTTTTGTCACAGGAATGCCATTCACGCTTTCTGGAATCCTTACCGCACCGCTGTACGTGGTGCTGATGGCCAGGTTCTCGCCGTCGCCCACCTGGCATGCAGTCTCGCCAATCATCCTGAACGTCATCTCCACACCATCCACAGTAGCCTTGAAAGTGCTGCCGTCGTCGATGGTCGTGAAGCGCTTCCAACCAGTAGCTTCCCTGTAGTCGTTCTTGAAGCCGTAAGGCACCACCAGCAAAGGCGGATAGGCATATGAAGAATTTTCAAAACATTCCTCGTTGATGCTGATTGGCACGGACCTCTTCACCTCTACGCGCTGCAGACTGTTGGTATGATAAAACGCATGGTTGCCGATAGCCGTTATACTGGCCGGAAGGACAACGTCGGCAAGCGACGTGCAGCCCCTAAAGGCTTCCACTCCTATAGTCTCGACGTTTGGAAAGTCAATCCCCGCAAGCGCCGTGCAGCCATAAAAAGCCGAGGTGCCTATCGTGGTGACGCCGGCGGGAATGTCAATGTCGGTAAGCGCCGTGCAGCCATAAAATGCCGAGTCGTCTATCTTGGTGACCCCTTCAGGAATAGTCACTGAGGTGAGACTCTGACACCCGTAGGCGAATTCGTCGGGGATGAGCGTGACGCCAGCAGGCACCGCAATCGACTGTAAGTTTATACAACTATGGAACGATAAAGACCCTAAGGCCACAATACTGTTAGGCAGCGTGATGCTTGACGCTTTCGAGTCCATAAAAGCACCGGCACCAATCTTTGTAACAGTATATCCGTTAACCGTTGCGGGGATGGTGACGGCACCTGTGTACTCGGTTGATATTGCGCCAGTGGCTACCTGACAGGTCTTGTCAGCCTCGCTGAGGACTTTGAAATTCATTGTCACACCTTCAACTGTCGTTGCAGTGAAATCTACGTCAGCCGCCCACGCCCTCGGCGCAAGCGCTATGGCCAGCAGCGTGGCCAGTAATAATCTTAGTTTCTTCATATTCGTTGATAATTTTTTTCGTCTCACTGATTCAGAATTTTCTCCAGGATGATGGTGATGTCGGCAATACTGATGATGCCGTCGCCGTTGGCATCGCCTTTCAAGTCTGACAGATCAACGGTGATTTCGGCTATGCCAGAGTTGCGCCACCCTTCTTTCATTGCCAACGCCCGAACTATATATACAGGGTTAAAGGGGAAAGCTATTGGCTCCGTCGACGATGTTGTTTGCACATATTCTTGGAAAACCCCGTACTGGAATGTCACACCCTCCACCTCGTCAGCAAAGGTCAGCTTTCCGTCGGCGTAGGTGATGGTGGGCGTGGGGAGCTGGGGCTGTGGCAACTCTTTAATCTGCTTAAACTCTCCCCAATAGTTCGCGCTCTGGTAGTTACTCTTGCAGCCGTAGGGCACATAGAGCGTGGCATTAGCGCGGTTGCTGAAGGTGAAGTCAGTATAACCTTCGAGGCTGGGAGGTTGCTGCCGAAGGATGGTCACGCTCGTCAGATTGTTACAAACGTAAAAAGCACTAGTGCCGATAGTTGTCACACCGCTGCCAATAACGACACTCACCAATCCAGTGCATTGATAGAACGCATCGTTTTCTATAGTCGTCACGGTGTTGGGAATGGTAATCTCTTTCAGCTTAGGGCAGTAGGCAAACGCATATTGGCTGATGGTCGTCACGCCGGAGCCAATGGTGACGGACTCCAGCTGGCTGCAATTGAAAAAAGCTCCGCTCTTAAGCGTAGTCACAGAGTTGGGAATGTCAACGCTGGTCAGCTTTGCACAATTCTGAAAGGCCCCATTGACGATTTCCGTCACCGTGCTGGGAATGGTGACGCTGGAAACGTCGCTCTCTGCAAAGGCAGAAAGGCCAATGCCCGTGACGGGGTAGGTAGTGCCGTTATAGGTTACAGACTCAGGGATGACAACCTCGCCACTATACTCGTTGTATTGGCTATAAGAAGAGCTTCCTCGATAGGTAACTTCCAACTCCGTGGCATTCTTGTAATTGTAATAGATGGTCACGCCCTGAGCATTCTCTGCCTCGACAAGGTGGGCGTAAGCCGTGGTGCTTGCCCAGCTCAGCAGCAGGGCAGGAAGCACGGACAAAAAGATTCTGAATTGTCTCATTTTCGCAATTGCTTTTTGTTATTATTCATTTTCGAGTGCGAATATACGAAAAAAAAAGTATCAATCGTGGTCTATTTTAATCAAAGTCGTTGTCTATTTTTAACACCGAGCCCGATTTAACGTTATTTAACCGCTTTTGGGGCTTCTGTAACTCTTACCTTTGCATCGATGCAAAGGTAAGAGTTACCAAAATATATTTGGTTTTGGGGCAAAATAATGCAAAAAGTAGGGGCTGAAGAATATGTTGACCTTATCAACAGCTGCCGCTCTTCAGGCGGTTGACCACGGTGACAACGGCCTGTGCCAGGTTGATGAAGGCCAGGCCGGAGACGGAGTCGGGGTTGGCGGCTACGGGTGTGCCCTGGTCGCCGTTGTCGCAGATGCTCTGCACCAGTGGCAGCTGTGCCAGCAGCGGTACGTTCATCTCCTCGGCCAGCTGCTTGCAGCCTTCGCGGCCGAAGATGTAGTAGCGGTTCTGTGGCAGCTCGGCGGGGGTGAACCACGCCATGTTCTCCACCAGTCCGAGTATGGGCACCTGCACCTTCTCGTGCTGATACATGTCTATGCCCTTCCTTGCGTCGGCCAGTGCCACCTGCTGCGGTGTGCTGACGATGATGGCTCCTGTGAGCTTCAGCATCTGCAGCAGCGACAGGTGTATGTCGCTGGTGCCCGGCGGCGTGTCGAGTATGAGGTAGTCGAGCTCGCCCCAGTCGGCATCGGC
>DGHX01000173.1:3237-6529 GCA_002392835.1 Prevotella sp. UBA3837
AGTCGGCATCGGCAATGAGCTGCTTCAGGGCGCTGCAGGCCATGCCGCCGCGCCACAGCGTGGCTGTGGTGGGTGCCACGAAGAAGCCTATCGACAGCATCTTCACCCCCCATTTCTCCACGGGCTCTATCAGGTCGCGGCCGTCCTTGTGCACCGAGTAGACCTTGGCCTCTTCCGTTCCCAGCATCTTGGGTACTGAGGGCCCGAAGATGTCGCAGTCGAGCAGTCCCACGCTGTAGCCCAGCCTGGTCAGTGCTATGGCCAGGTTCACGGCTACGGTGCTCTTGCCTACGCCGCCCTTGCCGCTGCTCACTGCCACGATGTGCTTCACGCCGGGCAGCAGGTCCTCGTCCTTGGGGCGTGGTTTCGACTTATACTCGGTGACGATCTCCACCTCCACGTCTTTCGACACGTGGTAGTGTATGGCGGCCTCGGCGGCTTTCACCGTCGACTTCAGGAAGGGGTCGGTATCGCGGGGGAATAGCAGCACCACGCGCACCCGCATGCCGTTGATGCTGGGCGTGTCGGCCACCATGCCGCTCTCCACCAGGTTTTTCTTCGTGCCCGCATACGTCACGGTGGCGAGCGCGTCCATAATCAGTTTCGGATATAGTGTCATAAGTGTGTTTAAGGGTTTCCCCTGTTTGTGCTAAGAATCAATCAAGCTGCAAAATTACTAAAATAATCTCAAATGGCAAATATTTATCTGCCTTTTCTTGTTTAGTTCGCTGAAAATGCCTACCTTTGCAGGTGACAACAACCCACAGACCCACACAAAGCGATATGATGAGAACCTGGAAAATGACAGTGGGCGTCCTGATGACGGTACTGCTGTTGACGGCGACGGCCTCATGCCGTGCCGAGAAGAAGCAAGTTGACTACAAACCTCCAGTAAAGACCGAGGAGCGCGAGCAGACGCTGAGCCTGCTCTTCGCCGGCGACCTGATGCAGCACGGGCCGCAGATCAAGGCTGCGCTGCGCCCTGACGGCTCGTATGACTACAGCGAGTGCTTCGCCATGGTGCGGGCCGAGATAGAGCGGGCCGACGTGGCCATCGGCAACTTCGAGGTGACGCTGGGCGGGCGCCCCTACACCGGCTACCCGCAGTTCCGTGCCCCTGACGAGTACCTGCAGGCCTGCATCGATGCCGGCTTCGACGTGCTGCTCACGGCCAACAACCACTGTCTGGACAGCCGGCGCAAAGGGCTGGAGCGCACCATCATGATGATGGACTCGCTGGGCGTACCCCACCTGGGCACCTATATTAATAAAGAGGTGCGCGACAGCACCTATCCCTTCCTGCTGGAGCGCAACGGGCTGCGTGTGGTGCTGCTTAACTTCACTTATGGCACCAACGGCCTGCCCCTTGAGGCTCCCAACGTGGTGAACCTCATCGACACGACGGAGATTAGTGCCGACATAGAGCGTGCCAAGGCCATGCACCCCGACGCCATCATCGCGCTGCCCCACTGGGGCATAGAGTACCAGCAGCTGCCTTCGGCCGAGCAGCGCCAGCTGGCGCAGTGGCTCATCGACCGCGGTGTGGACCATGTCATTGGCGGACATCCGCACGTGGCGCAGCCCTTAGAGCTGAGCGCCGACAGCCTGCACCTGGTGGCCTGGTCCATGGGCAACGTCATCAGCAACCAGTCGAAGCCCAACACCTATGGCGGCTACATGGTGCGCCTGGAACTGACGAAGCGCGACACGCTGGAGCAGGTGGCACGCAGCACGGGCGGCTGGCATGAGCCGGCCGTCACGCAGGGGCGCACCTGGCTCAGCGACTGTGGCTACACGCTCTACTGGGTGAGCCGCCCGACTGACAACGGCCGTCGCCATAACTACCGCATCATGCCCATCGACGTTCCCGACTCGCTGCTCACCGGCATGGAGCAGAAGAACCGCTATGCCATACGTGCCAGCATGCGCCGGCTGATGGAGCGCCACGCCAAGGGCGTCAGCGAATATCCTATGGCGGGGGAGTGAAAAAAATAAGCCAAATGCTTGGCCGTTTGCAAGAAAATGCCTACTTTTGTAGCGCAAAATGCCATTAAAAGCTAAAATAGAATGACCGAAACGTATTCACCCTATTTCAACCCCGAGCTGGAGACGATGAGCCGCCAGCAGATAGAGGCGCTGCAGTTGGAGCGGCTGAAGCAGACCGTCAGCCACTGCATGAACGCTGAGTTCTACCGCAAGCGCTTCCAGGAACTGGGCATCACGCCCGACGACATACAGACGCTTGACGACGTGCGCCGCCTGCCCTTCACCACGAAGGAGGACCTGCGCGAGAACTACCCCTTCGGCCTGAGCTGCGTGCCCCTGAAGGAGTGCACACGCCTGCACTCGAGCAGCGGCACCACCGGCAACCCCACCGTGGTGCTGCACACGCAGAAGGACCTCGACGAGTGGGCCAACGCCGTGGCACGCTGTCTGTGGATGGTGGGCTCGCGGCCCGAGGATGTGTTCCAGAACTCCGCCGGCTACGGCATGTTCACCGCCGGCCTGGGCTTCCAGTACGGCGCCGAGAAGGTGGGCATGCTCACCGTGCCTGCCGCCGCCGGCAACACCACGCGCCAGATTAAGTTCATCCGCGACTTCGGCACCACCGTGCTGCATGCCATCCCCTCGTATGCCTCGCGCATCTTCGAGGTGATGCAGCAGGAGGGCTGCGACCCGCGCCGCGACACCAAGCTGCGCGTGCTCTGCATAGGCGCCGAGCCCCACAGCGAGGAGCAGCGCCGCCGCATAGAGGAGAACCTCGGCGTGAAGGCATACAACAGCTACGGCATCAGCGAGATGATGGGCCCCGGCGTGGCCTTCGAGTGCCCCGAGCAGAACGGCCTGCACATCTGGGAGGACTACTTCATTGTAGAGATCATCGACCCCGTGACCCTTGAGCCCGTGCCCGACGGCCAGCTGGGCGAGCTGGTGCTCACCACCATCAACCGCGAGGCCATGCCGCTGCTGCGCTACCGCACCCGCGACCTCACGCGCCTGCTGCCCGGCGAGTGCCCCTGCGGCCGTCATCACCGCCGCCTGGCACGCCTGCAGGGCCGCAGCGACGACATGATGATCCTGAAGGGCGTGAACATCTTCCCCATACAGATAGAGAAGATCCTGCTGAAGTTCAAGGAGCTCTCCACCGACTACCTCATCACCTTAGAGACGCGCGACGGCAACGACATCATGACCGTCGACGTGGAGCTGGCCGGCATGTTCACCGACGACTACCCGCGCCTGCAGCAGCTGGAGAGGAACATCACACGCCTGCTGAAGGACGAGATACTCA
>DGHX01000148.1 GCA_002392835.1 Prevotella sp. UBA3837
CTTCGCCCGGATGCAGGTTGTGCTCGTCGTTGACGATGTCGCCTTCCATGATGAGCAGGATGTGGTCGTCGTCGTAGCCGTGTTGCTTCAGCATCTGGTACATGTTCAGCGCATCGGCCTGGTGGCGGTAGTTGTGCCAGCCGGTCGAGGCAGCCACGATGACGGCATAGTTGCCTTCCTTTTTACCATAGTTCCTGTCCGCCTGGTCGGTGCTGAAGTCGTCGGTCACCTTGGCATTCATCGTCCACAGCTGCTCGTTGTTCACCGTCCGCTCGCTCTTGCCCAGTGTGATGTACTGCAGCGTGTTGAACTCGTGCGCTGCCAGCCGCCAGTGCCTGTATGTGGTGTTCAGCAGCGAGGCATGGTAGCGGCTGTCGAACTTCCATCTCCCCAAAGCTCCGCCGACCGGGGGCAATATTTCTTTTTCGAGAAGTATGAAACTTAACGAAGCACTTTGGGGTAGCCAATTCTGGTAGTAGTCTTCTTCACAGTCGGTAATGTCAACGATTGCTTTACTGACGTCGTCGGGGTTGTAGGTCAGTGCGTATGCCACCATGTAGAGTGCGTCGAAGAGTTGTGCTTCGCCACCGATGGGTGCTGACGAAGGACCATTGATGACCTGGTAGGCTGCAACGAATCCCGAAGTAGCAGCCGGTGCGATGTCAATACCCTCATAGTCAGTGCTGGTGATTCCGTTTGCCACGATGTCGCTGACAACCGTGTTGCTGCAGAGCGTGTGAGGATAGTATGCCCCTCTCCCTGATATGCTGGTAAGTTCTGCCCGGTATCTATCGTATGCCAGCAGCTCCTCGGGCCTTTCCGGCACGAAGAGTAGGGTGGCTATATCCGTGTGTTCACCGTCATTCCAGTCAGCATAGTAATCGGCTATGCCATCAATAGCCTTTTCCAGCGAGGCATCGTCGTCGTAGGTGATGACGGTGTCGACCTTCAGTCCGGCTTCGCTGGCCATGAATCCCACCCAGTCGCGGAAGGTGGCTCCGTAGCTGCGCTTGCTCTCGGCCGTGGTGACGTCGCCGCAGTGCACGAGCAGGCTGATGGATGGTGCACGCTTGGCCAGTGCCATCGACACCATCACCTCTACCTGTCCTATGTCGCTCTGGGTGAGGTTAAACACATTTGGCGACTCGGCAAAGATGCGCTGCACTTCAGTGGAGGTGCACATGGGCAGCAGCAGCGGCTTGTGGTGCTTCTCGCAGATGGTGGCAGCGGTGAAGGCATTGTCGGTGCGCAGCGGGCCGATGATGGCCTTGAACTGCGGGTCGGCATCCACGCGGCTTATAAATGCTGGCAGGCCGCCCTCGTCGTCTTCGTCATACCATTCCAAGTCCAGGTTGACGATGGTGTCGGGTCCGTAGGACGACACTTGCGCTTCCCTGATCAAATCAAGCGCCCATTGAGCCGTGAGCTGCCACCTGTTCATCTGCAAGCCGGGCATGATGACCGCCACCTTGTAGTTCACCACCATCTTCTTCTTCCTGCCGCCTCCGTCGGCAGCATCGTCATGGCATGAACTCAGCAGGGGAGCGAAGAAGCACCCTATCCACAAGAGCCATAATAACAGCCTACTCTTCATATCTCATTCCTCCATTTCTCCATTTCTCATTTCCTCATTTCCATGTACGCCCTCTCTTTCTCGGCGGCCTCCTTTATGAAACCGTCCAGTTTTGCAAGGAATTCCTTGTCATCTTTTGGCGAGTCCCCGTGGCCTTCCGGGCACAGCAGTGAGAGCATGTGAGGATATGAGTCATCCGGCAGCGCAATCTTCATCGGGTATTCGCTGTCCAGCCCATAGGTCTTGTATTTTGGCCATGTCTCATTGTTCTCCCACGATACCAGGTAGTCCATCAGTATGTCGTACAGGGGTATCTCGATGGAGAAGGGTATAGACTCTGAATTGTTGTTGTAGTTCTTGTCCATGCCTATGATGTTCACGTCCCACGAAGCAACGCGCAGGCTGTGTGCATAGCCATACATGCCCACGTTTGACCCGCCGGCCAATGGCAGGATGCACAGTCCGGCATCGGGTTCCAAGTTCGCCAGTCTCATCATGTCTTCCGGGAAGCTCTTCACCACGCTGTCGCATATCTGTGCGGCTCTTTCCGGATTGGCATAGCCCGAGGCATCGTTGGCGATGTACTCCACGATGGGCCCGTCGGGATTCTCCACGCTGTATCCGTCTATGAAGCCCTGCACGGCATCGTCTATAGGCCTATCGCCCTTCATGGCTGCCACCACCAGGGCGGGCATCTTGCCCATCAGCCGCCCGGCCACATAGCAGGCACCGTAGCGCTGTATGTAGAAGAAGTGTACCAGCTGGGGCAGGTCGCGGTCGTTGTCCTCGAACAGCAGCACGCGAAGGTCGGCAGCCCGTATGTCCCAACTTTCGTTATAGGCACTGAGCGAGTCGTCGCTGCGCGCCAGCTCTTTATAGTCTGAGCTGTTGAGCACGACGAGTATGGAGTCGCCGTCATCGAAGAGCCTGGTTGCAAATCTGTAACATTGCTCGGCTCCATCGAAGTTGGACATCACGGGAAAGTTGGACTTTACCTCTGGTGACAGGAAGGCGAAAGTCATCTCTGCATTCAGTATAATGTCGTTATAGCCGTTGTCGCCCGCTCCGTTCTCTGAATTGATGAACGTCACGCTGTGCTTGCTTTTCCTTGCCGTCTCAACGCCGGCCTCGTCGCCGTTGTCGTCATGGCAGGCAGTGAGGCAGCATGCCGCACACAGCACCGCCGCTGTGCAACGAACCGTGTGCAGCCAGCAGCCAGCCAGGGCGTGCAAAAGCATTTTCTCCGAATTTGTCATATATGAACGGTTCATTTATAGGTGTAGTAGTCGGCGGGGAAGGCCCCGGGGAGGGAAGCCCGGTGGGGGAGGGGAGTCAGCTCAGGGCAGGAATTCCTTCACCGTGTTGGTGAACATGTTGCCGTACA
>DGHX01000079.1 GCA_002392835.1 Prevotella sp. UBA3837
CTCGATTTCGCCGTAAAATCAGGGGTGGGAAACTATAGTAATTTATTATTTGGGCAGGTGGTTTCAATGCGTTCCATCTGCCCTTTTTCGGACCAGACATCTGCTTGAAAACGATCTTTATATGATGAATATCCGACGAATCCTCCCCCTGCTGGCCCTGCTTTTCTGCCTGCTGCCGGCCAGTGCCGAGAACTATCCCTACCGTAGCGACTACCTGTGGACAGCCGTCCCCGACCATGCCGACTGGCTCTATGCGTGCGGCGAGAAGGCAAGTGTGGAGGTGCAGCTGTTCCGTTATGGCGTGCCAGTGGACGCAACGGTAAGCTACACCATCGGCAACGACATGCTGGCCGACGACCAGAAAGGCACGGTCCGACTGAAGAACGGCCGCGCCACCATCGACATGGGCACGCGGCGCACGCCCGGTTTCCGCGACCTGCGTCTCACGGCTACGGTGGACGGAAAGGAGTACAAGCACCATGTGAAGGTGGGCTTCTCGGCCGACAAGATTATGCCCTGGACCAAGGAACCCGCCGACTTCACCGCCTTCTGGCAGCGCGGTCTCGACGAGAGCAAGGCCTACGGCCTGCACTATTCCAAGGAGCTGGCGCCCGAATACTGCACCGACCAGATGGACTGCTATCTGGTGCGCCTGCAGCTGAACAGCCATGGACAGTGCATGTATGGCTACCTGTTCATCCCCAAGAATGCGAAGCCGGGCAGTTGTCCCGCCGTGATGTGTCCGCCGGGAGCGGGCGTGAAGACCATCAAGGAGCCGCTGCGCCACCGCTATTATGCCGAGAACGGCTTCATCCGTCTGGAAGTGGAAATCCACGGTCTTGACCCGCGCATGAGCGACGAGCAGTTCAAGGAAATCAGCAATGCGCTGAACGGCCGCGGCAACGGCTACCTGGAAAACGGCCTCGACAACCGCGACAACTACTACATGCGCCGCGTCTACCTGGGCATGGTGAAGTGGATCGACCTGCTCTGCTCGCTGCCCGAGTGGGACGGCAGGAACATGGCCGTGCAGGGCGGCTCGCAGGGCGGCGCCCTGGCCTTGGTGACGGCGGCCCTCGACTCCCGCGTCACGCTCTGCTGCGCTAACCACCCGGCACTGGCCGACATGGGGGCCTACAGCGAGAAAGGGCGCACCGGTGGCTATCCACACTTCCACCGAACCCCAGGCATGATGACACCAGAGAAGCTGCAGACCATGGCCTACTACGACGTGACCTGCTTTGCACGCCACATCAAATGCCCCGTGCGCATGACGTGGGGCTACAACGACGACACCTGCCCGCCCACCACCAGCTATGCCGTATGGAACGTGCTCGGCTGCCCAAAAGAGAGCCTCATCACGCCCATCAACGAGCACTGGACCAGCGAGGAAACAGAGCGCGGACACATGGAGTGGATAAAAGCCCACCTGAAATAATCACTTGACATTTAAGTGATAAGTGACAAGTGACAAGTGATAAGTGAGAGTCCCCAAATAATACTGGCGCTTTACAGTGTCGTCTGTCGCTCGACCTTGGTCGCTCTGCTTGCAGAGAACTCCTGTAACTCCTGAACTCCTGCAACTCCTGCGCTCTTGCAACTCCAGAACTCTCTAGAAATATACTAATATTCCCCCCAAAAAGCTATGAGAAGAATGATTCTGGCCACGATGGCCCTGTTGCTCGCCCTTGCGGCACCGACAAAGAAAAATGTGTATGGATTCGCTGTGACCGATGCCGACGGAAACAGTGTGTCGATGAAGCAGTACAAGGGAAAGGTGCTGCTCATTGTGAACACCGCCACGCGCTGTGGTTTCACCCCTCAGTATGAAGAACTGGAGGCGCTCTACGAGAAATACCGTGCTCAGGGCTTTGAGATTCTCGACTTCCCCTGCAACCAGTTTGGCGAGCAGGCACCTGGCACCATCGCCGAGATTCACCAGTTCTGCACCGCCAACTTCAACATTCAGTTCCCGCAGTTCGACAAGGTCGACGTCAACGGTCCCGATGCCTCGCCCCTCTTCGCGTTTCTGAAGTCGCAGCGTGGCTTTGCGGGCTTCAATCTCGACCACAGGCTCGGCCGTCTGCTCGACGACAACTTCCGAAAGAAAGACCCCGCCTACGACCAGAACCCCGACATCAAGTGGAACTTCACCAAGTTCCTCGTCGAC
This sequence comes from Prevotella sp. UBA3837, assembly GCA_002392835.1. Lineage (GTDB taxonomy): Bacteria > Bacteroidota > Bacteroidia > Bacteroidales > Bacteroidaceae > Prevotella. The sequence continues at coordinate 2,171 of DGHX01000079.1, forward strand.
CGCAAGGGCCGCGTGGTGCAGCGCTTTGAGCCCACCGCCACCGCAGCCGACATGGAGGAGGCCATCCGCCAGCTGCTATAACAGCGTTTCGGCAGCATGTTACAAAACCCAAACCTTCTGTTACAAATAGCCATGGCGCAAAGGACACTTTTTCGTACCTTTGCGCCATGGCTGTTTTTTTGTAGAGCTGAATCCACCCTTTAGGGCAGAAGTTCCCGCAGCCCCTCATCATTGCAAATATGAAAAAAGAACGAATAATGAAGAAAACCCTATTGTCATGGATGCTGCTGATGGCCGGCCTCGTGGCTGCCAACGGAGCCATCAAGTCGCCCGACGGAAGCCTGCGTCTGAAAGTGAGCGACGCATCACTTGTGCTGACGAGTCACGGAAAGCCCGTGGTGACATTGCCTGAGATGGGCATTGGCGACGCGAAGATGGGCCAGCGCCAGAAGTTCAGTTTCACGCGCACGGTGACCGCAAGCTACGACATGCTGTCGGGCAAGCGCTCGCACTGCCACAATGAGGCCCGCGAATACCAGGCGCAGCTCAGTCCGACAGTGAGGCTCGTGGTGAGGCTCTACAACGACGGACTTGCCTTCCGCTATGAGCTGACAGGTCTGAACAATGCCCCGATGCCGACCGAGCATACCACCTATCTCATCGGTGAAGGCACCCGCCGCTGGATGCAGCAGTGGGCCGATTCCTACGAAGGCTTCTTCCCGCTCTCCACCACAGCGTGCCAGAAACCGGTGCCCTCCTATGGTCCGCCCAACGTGTCGGCCGACGGATGGAACTGCCGATGGGGCTACCCTGCACTGCTGGAGCCTGCCGACGGCCTCTTTGCCCTCATCACCGAGAGCAACATTGAGCGGCGGCAGAGCGCGTCGTGCCTGCGCAACGACCGCAGTCTGGAGCACTTCCGCGTGTGTCCCGACGACAACAAGGTGGCGCTCACGGGCTCGTGGCACACACCCTGGCGCGTGGTCATCGTAGGAACGCTCTCGCAGATCGTGGAGTCTACGCTCGTCACCGACGTGGCCGAGCCCAGCGCTTACGGCGATACGTCGTGGATTAAGCCGGGCGTCGTCTCGTGGATTTACTGGGCCTACAACCACGGCAGCAACGACTACGGCATCATCAGTCAGTATGTGGACCTCGCCGCCACGCTCCATCTGCCCTACATGCTCATCGATGCCGAGTGGGACACCATGAAGGATGGCAAGACCATCGACGACGCGCTGGCCTATGCCAGAAGCCGGGGGGTCAGGCCCCTCATCTGGTATAACTCGTCGGTAGGATGGGTGGACGGCGCACCGACACCGAAGTTCCGGCTGAACAAGCCCGAGGACCGCGAGCGCGAGTTCGCCTGGTGCGAGCGCATGGGTGTGGCAGGCGTGAAGATCGACTTCTTCTCGGGCGACAACCAGATGAACATGGACTACTGCCTCGACTTGCTGGAAAGCGCCGCTCGCCACCATCTCTTGGTCAACTTCCACGGCGCCACCGTGCCGCGCGGCTGGCAGCGCACCTATCCCAATCTGCTCTCCACCGAAGGCGTCTATGGTGCCGAATGGTACAACAATGTGCCGACGTTCACCCAGAAGGCTGCCGCCCACAACGCCACGCTGCCCTTCACGCGCAACGTCATCGGGCCGATGGACTACACGCCCTGCGCCTTCAGCGACTCGCAGCATCCCCACATCACCACTCACGGACACGAGCTGGCGCTCACGGTGCTCTTTGAGTCAGGCCTGCAGCATCTGGCCGACCGCCCCGAGAGTCTGCTGGCGCAGCCCCGCGAGGTGGGCGATTTCCTGTCGCAGTTGCCCGCCGCCTGGGACGACACGCGCCTTCTCGACGGCTACCCCGGCACCTATGTGGTGATGGCCCGGCGCAGCGGCACCACCTGGTATGTGGCAGGCATCAACGGCACCGACGATGAGCTCACCGTCAGCCATCTGCAGTTGCCGTTCGCCCAGCCGTCGTCATCCATCACCCTGTTCTGCGACGGCGCCCCCTGGCAGATCACCCATCCCGCCACCCTGCCCACCGAGTTGAGGCTCGCCCCCCGCGGCGGATTCGTGGCAAAGATATCGGTCCCCTGACCCCTTCCCCTTTCTTTGCCGCCAAGCCGCTCGTCCCTTCATCCCCAAGGTCGATCCTGCCGCTTTGACAAAGCCCTCCCTGTCTCCCCCAAGGTTGAGCATGTGGCTTTGTCAAAGCAACCCTTTTCATCCCTCATCTCCGCAGTTCCGCTCTCCCCATTCTGCCGTTCCCTGCGTAAATAATCTAGATTTCTTTTGGCTTTTCTTCCGTTTTTCGTCCTTTATGCCACCGAAATAGCAAAGAAAATATGGCGTTTTCTTTGCCCTTATTCCAAATCTTCGTATATTTGCACTGCCTTATAGACCCATTAACCGCCTTATGCCTCCTGTGAAATCCATCGTCCCCGCCTTCAGAAGATACCTCCGCCTGGAGCGCAACTTCACCGAGAACACCGTCGACGCCTATATGCGCGACGTGGAGAAGCTGCTCGTCTACCTGAAGTCGGCCGGCATCGAGCCCACGGAGGCACGCCTCGAGGACCTGCAGGCCTTTGCCGCCTCGCTCCACGACATTGGCATCGGCGCGCGCTCGGCCTGTCGCGTGCTCAGTGGCGTCAGGTTGTTCTACCGCTTCCAGCTGCTCGACGGGTGGCGCGAAGACGACCCGTCGGAACTGCTCGAGAGTCCGCAGTTTGGTGACCATCTGCCCGAAGTGCTCAGCGTGGAAGAGGTGGACCGCTTAGAGCAGGCCATCGACCTGTCCAAGTGGGAAGGCCACCGCAACCGCGCCATCATTGAGGTGCTGTTCTCGTGCGGGCTGCGCGTTTCCGAGCTCACGCTGCTGAAGCTCTCCAACCTGTTTCTCGACGAAGGCTTCATCCGCGTGGAGGGCAAGGGGCGCAAAGAGCGGCTGGTGCCCATCTCGCCCAAGGCCATCCGCGAGCTGGGCTTCTGGTTCGACGACCGCAACCAGATGG
>DGHX01000112.1 GCA_002392835.1 Prevotella sp. UBA3837
TGGTTCGAAATCAAACTGCCCGACAGCTGGGCTAACAGCGTCGACACCAAGGCCACAACGACCAGCGGGCTGCTCTCCATCTTCCTCATGGCGTTCACGCTGGTACTCGTGTCGTTCTCATGCACAGCCCCCATCATCGGCCTGCTGCTCGTAGAGACCACCACCAGCGGCAACTGGCTGGCACCTGCCCTCGGCATGTTCGGATTCTCCCTGGCGCTGGCCCTGCCCTTCACGCTCTTCGCCCTCTTCCCTGCCTGGCTGAAACAGGCGCCGAAGTCGGGGTCGTGGATGAACACGCTGAAGATTGTGCTGGGTTTCATCGAACTGGCCTTCGCCCTGAAGTTCTTCTCCGTGGCCGATCTCGCCTATGGCTGGCATCTGCTCGACCGTGAGGTGTTCCTCTCGCTGTGGATTGTCATCTTCGCTCTCCTGGGTGCCTACCTCTGTGGCTGGCTCAAATTCCAGAGCGACGAGGTGGGCGGCGAGCTCCATAAGCCGATGCCGGTGGTCTGCATCATGGGCGGACTGGTGTCGCTGGCCTTCGCCCTCTATATGGTTCCCGGACTCTGGGGGGCTCCGTGCAAGGCCGTCAGCGCCTTCGCCCCTCCGATGAACACGCAGGACTTCAACCTTAATAATAAGGTGGTAGAGGCCAAATACACCGACTACGAATCGGGCATGGCCGCTGCCAAGTCGCTGGGCAAGCCTGTACTCATCGACTTCACCGGCTTCGGTTGCGTGAACTGCCGTAAGATGGAGGCTGCCGTATGGACTGATCCCACTGTGGCCGATATGCTCACCAACGACTTCGTGCTCATCTCGCTCTATGTCGACGACAAGACGCCGCTCAGCGAGCCCTATGAGGTGACCGATGCCAACGGCAATACCAAGACGCTGCGCACCGTCGGGGCGAAGTGGAGCTGGCTCCAGAGTTCCAAGTTCGGTGCCAATGCCCAGCCGTTCTATGTCATCCTCGACAACGACGGCCATCCGCTCACTGGCAGCCGTGCCTACGATGAAGACATCAACGCCTACATCGACTTCCTTAAAAAAGGACTTGACAAATATTAATATGAAGATTCTATTAATCGGTGGCACAGGCACCATCTCGAGTGCCATCACCCGCCAGTTGGCAGCAAGCGGCCACGACCTGTGGCTGCTCAATCGCGGCAATCGCAAGAGCGAAGTACCCGCCAGTGTGAAACAAGTCATTGTCGACATCAACGACGAGCAGGAGGTGCTGCGCCAGGTGGGCGGCGAGATGTTCGACGCCGTCTGTGAGTTCATCGGCTTCCTGCCCTCTCAGGTAGAGCGCGATATCCGCCTCTTCAAGGGCCGCACCCGCCAGTATGTCTACATCAGCTCGGCCTCGGCCTACAACAAGCCCGCCGCCAATCATGTCATCACCGAGGGCACCACCCTCGCCAACCCCTACTGGGAGTACTCGCGCAACAAGATTGCCTGCGAGGAGCTGCTCATGAAGGAATACCGCGAAAACGGCTTCCCCGTCACCATCGTCCGTCCCAGCCACACCTATTGTGAGCGTGGCGTGCCCGTCAGCGTGCATGGTCCCAAGGGCAGCTGGCAGGTGCTCAAGCGCATGATGGAGGGCAAGCCCGTCATCGTCAATGGCGACGGTTCATCCTTATGGACGCTCACGTGGAACGAGGACTTTGCCCGAGGCTTCATCGGCCTCTTAGGCAATCCCAAAGCCATCGGCGAGCCCTTCCAGATCATGAGCGACGAACAGCTCTCTTGGAATCAGGTCTACCAGTGCGTGGCCAATGCCCTCGGCGTCACCCCGCACCTCTACCATGTGGCCTCCGACTTCCTCGCTGCCGTCGCACCCAAGGACTACGACTTCACGGGCAATCTCTTAGGCGACAAGTCGGTCACCGTCATCTTCGACTGTTCGAAGCTGAAGCGTGCCGTTCCCGGCTTCCAGTGTGTCACCCGTTTCGACGAGGGGGTGCGCCGCTGTGTGGCCTATCTCCTCGCCCACCCCGAGCTCCAGGAAGAAGATCCTGCGTTCGACGCCTGGTGCGATAAGGTCATCGCCGCCCAGGAATCCGCAAAACAAATAATATAACTTAAAGCAACATGAAAAAAGTATTATTCACAATGATGGCCGTAGTGCTCCTGTTAGGCATGAGCGCCTGTAAAGACAGTAACGACACCCCCTCAACCCCCAGCCAACAGGAGATGGAAGATAGCCTCATCGGCCTGTGGTATGAGTCATTCGACTATAAAGACGTTACCGAGGACGGCAAGCCCTTCAACCGCGCTTTGATTGTAGTGGAAGCCAAAGACGACCACACAGGCTACGTTGCCCTGGCTGTGTTTGATGACGTATTCAATGAGCCGCTCGAGATATACGGCGGTCCGAAGGATGCACCGTTCATATGGCAGGTGTCTGCCAATGGGCAAGTCATCCTGACAGACCCGAATACAGGCACATCCTTTTCGGCAGCCCGTACACGCGGTGACGGGAGTCTCAACGGCTTCGTCGACATAGGCCAGATCAAGATGAGAAGTGGCTCGGGCAGTATCGCCTTCAGCAATGGAACCCACAACGGTACACTTACCAAGGCTGTAAGCAATAATAGCGGGATGATTCAGAACTGGATGGCCAAGTCGACCCTCCCTCGGGCCTGCATTACCGACAGCATCCCCGTGCTGCTTTTCCCCAACCACATGAACTATGTGTTCAACTATCCCTCAGTCGACCCCTTCGGCAATCCCTGCACGCTCAGCGGCACCATCACGGTCAACAAATCACTGATAAAAGAAGACAAGCCCTTCAACGGCATTATGCTCTACAATCACTTCACGATCTACGCCACCACACAGGCACCTTCGCGCGGAGCCGTTGAGTTCCCCACCGGCGCTTCCCTCACCGACTTCATCGTCGTAGCCCCCGACTACTACGGCTTTGGCATCACCGAGAAAGAGCCGCAGGCCTACTGTATCTCACGCGCCAACGGACGCGCCTCGCTCGACGCCTATCTTGCTGCCAAGCGACTGATAGAAGACCTGGAAGTGAAAAAGGGTGACGATTTCGTTATCGTAGGCTATTCGGAGGGCGGACAGACCACGATGGGCGTCTTGCGCGAGATCTCAGAGCGCCACCCGGAAATAAAGGTGAAACGCGCCTTCGCCGGCGACGGTCCCTACGACATCAACTCGATGTTCGACGCTGTCACCAAAGGTGAAACCGAGATGCCCAGCACCGTCTGCAACCTGCTCTATGCCTACAACCACTTCTTCCGTCTGGGTTACAACATCCACGACTATCTGAAGGATCCCGTGGCCAAGAACTTCGATGA
>DGHX01000006.1:0-4078 GCA_002392835.1 Prevotella sp. UBA3837
AAGCACAACCCACACAAAATCTTGTAGAACCGTTTTTTTATCCCGCTTCAGCGGCAGGGGGGCAGACATCGTGGGGCGTGCTTTTCGGGAAAAAACAGCCCTCCGACACCTGCGCTACACCCGGGGTGTCTCCTGGCGGGCGCGCCCGCGCGGGCATCGCGCCAGCGCGCAGGCGTGCGCCCGTGCGCCCTCGCGTGCGCGCGCGAGGAAAATAGAAAGGTATACCTGAGCTGATTTTCGGGGCGAAATCGCTGGGGAAACTGTGTTTATATGGTATTCTTCATTTTCTTCATTTTCTTCATTTCTAAATGCCCCTGTTGAAAACAGGGCAGAAAAAAAGGGAAAAATAAACTAACCTAAAAATAGTTTTTAAATAATATAATATATATAATATATTATATTATTTAAGCATTAAAATGCCCTATTTTCGATTTGAAGAAATGAAGAAAATGAAGAATACAGGAAGACTCCCGAAGCTTCTCGGAGGCCTTCGGTCAGAAGGGCATTCCCACAGCGAAGTGGAAGGCATAGTCGCGGCTGAAGCGGGGGTGCAGTATGGGGTAGTGCTCGTCCTCTTCCTCCTCGTATGCGGGGTTGATGGCCTTCATGCCCAGGTCGAAGCGCAGCACGAAGTAGCCCAGGTTCAGGCGCAGTCCCATGCCGTAGCCCACGGCGAGCTGGCTGGGGAAGTCTTTCCAGCGGAACTGCCCACCGGGCTGAATGTCATAGTCGCGCAGCGTCCACACATTACCAGCATCGATGAAGGCCGCGCCGTCCACCTTCCAGAACAGGTGTGTGCGGTACTCTGCGTTCAGGTCGAGCTTCATGTCGCCCGTCTGGTTGATGAAGTTGATGCGCCCGTCGCGCTCCTTGTACTTGCCAGGCCCCAGCGAGCGCACGCTCCAGCCGCGCACGCTGTTGGCACCGCCCGAGAAGTAGCGCTTCTCGAAGGGCAGCACGCTGCTGTTGCCGTAGGGATAGGCGATGCCCAGCCCCAGGTGCAGCACCACCTGGTTGTTGTTGTCGATGACGAAGGAACGCGTCAGGTCGATGTCGGCTTTCACATACTGTGCGAAGGCGATGTTGAACAGCCGGTAGTGCCCCTGCTGGTCCTTCTCCTTGCCTAACAGCTGCGAGCCCAGCGAGAGCACATTGCCCGACGTCTCGATGTTCGTCCTCACCGACAGGGGGCCGTGGGCATAGGTATAGCCAAAGCCCAGCTTGGTGATGAACAGGTCTTCGTAGTTATAGCGCAGTATGGCGTTGCGTGTGGTCTCGCTGTCGAGGTACTCGCGGTGGAAGGTGCCGGATATCCACGGCATGAACACATAGTCGAGGTCGAGCAGGTCGAGCATGTAGCGCCCATGGCTGTCGGGCCGGTTCCACCTGTATCGCCAGGCGGCGGCCAGCACGCGGCGGTGGAACTCGGGCCGGTCCTGCAGGTCGTAGCGCAGCGACACCTCGCTGGTGGCGTTCAGTCGGTTCAGCAGCTTCCGGCTCATCAGGGGCATGATGAACCGGGGGAACTGCAGGCGCGTCTCCAGCGAGTACTCGGTGAAGTCCTGGTTGCTGTAGCCCTCCAGCCCGCGTATGGCCTCATAGGCTCCGCGCAGCTCGACGCTGAGCACCTCGCTGCCCCGGAAGAGGTTGCGGTTCTGGTAGGTGAGCGACACGGCAGCACCCAGGTCGCCGGCAGTGTTGGTGCCCTCGGGCTGGAAGCTGATGGTAGAGGGCTTGTTCGTCTGCACCTGTATGTTGCAGTCGAGCAGCGGCAGCGTGTCGACGGGCACCAGCTGTATGTTGGTGTACTTCACCGCCTGCAATCGCCCGAAGTGGTTATAGGTGTTCCTGAGCCCCGATGCGGAATAGTATTCGTTCTCAGCCAGATGGGTACACTCCTCGAGCACCCGCTGCCTCAGGTGTATGTGCTCGTCGTCAGGCTCGGCACTGACGTACCTGATGTGGCGCATGGCGTAGCGTGTGTGCAGCGTGTCGGGACGGTTGTTCCGCCTGGCGAGGCCCAGCCTGAGCGTCAGGTCAATCAGGTGCGAGTTGGCAGTCGTGTCAGCCTGGTAGGTGATGAACTCCTTGTGGAACCGATAGTAGCCGCTGTCGGCGAGCAGTGCGGTGATGCGCTTACGCTCGGCGTCGAGGGTACCCACGTCGAAGCGCATGCCTGCGTGCAACAGCCGTGCCGAGCTGTCGGCGGCCAGGATTCGCTCCACGTGCGGATCGGCAATGTCGTACTTCACGTTATGTACGAAATAGGGCTCGCCGGGCTGCAGCCAGTAGGTGACGTCGCTCTTCCGTCCGTGACGGCTCACCTGGCTTGTAACCCGTGCGTTCAGGAATCCCTCGTTGCTGAGCTGCTGACGCAGGTCACTGCACGAGAGCGCGGTCTTCAGCGAGTCGTATATCACGGGCGGTTCGCCCAGGGAGCGCAGCGTGCGGTTCAGCCATCGCGACGAGTCGGAACCTGAGAGGGAGTATATCTGCAGCGGCAGCTTCAGTATGGAAAACCACTTGGCGTTGGGCCGCTGGCGCACGTAGTTACGCAGCGTGGCCGTGTTCACCAGTGGGTATTCGCCCTCCGTCTTCACCTTCACGCTGTTCAGCAGCGTCTGGTCTTCAGGCACGTAGCGCGTGGTACTGCATGAGGTGAATACTGACATCATGCACGCCAATAGGATGCTGTTTTTGAACAATCTACGCATTTCAGCATGCAAAATTACAAAAAAAATGCCGTTCCGCATGTGTATTCCACAATTATTTTGTAACTTTGCACCCACAAAAGATTGTTTTTATGGCATTCGACAAAATCAGGATCAAGGATATAGCACTGCGTGCCGGCGTTTCCGTCGGCACCGTGGACCGTGTGCTGCACAAACGGCCCAATGTTTCGAAGGCAGCCTTAGAGAAAGTGGAGAAGGCCCTTGAGGAGATGGACTACGAACCCAACGTCTATGCCTCGGCGCTGGCTTACAACAAGGACTACACGTTCACCTGCATCATTCCCCAGCATGAGAGCGAGGCCTACTGGGAAGAGATAGAGGAGGGCGTGCAGGCTGCCACCCACCGGCGCCGCGACTTCCGTGTGTCGCTGCGCATTATCTACTACGAGCGCTTCAACGCCGACTCGTTCATCAGTGCCACCAACACATGCCTGGAAGAGGGGTGCGACGGCGTCATCGTGGTGCCCGCCAAGCTGGAACTGACGCGCGACTTCACCGACCGCCTCAGCGAGAAGCAGACGCCGTTCATACTGCTCGACTCCTATCTGCCCGACCTCAAGCCGCTGGCCTTCTACGGTCAGGACTCCTTCCAGAGCGGATACTTCGCCGCACGCATGCTCATGCTGATTGCGTCGAATGAACAGGAGATCATGCTCATGAAGCAGCTGAAGGACGGGCACATAGGCTCGAAGCAGCAGAACAACCGCGAGACGGGCTTCCGCCACTACATGCGCGACCACTTCCCCAACATCAAGATTACGGAGCTGAACCTGCCGCTGGGAGGCACCACCGAGGAGTTTGACGAGATTCTGGAGGACTTCTTCCAGCACCACCCGCACGTGCACCACTGCATCACCTTCAACTCAAAGGCTCACCTCGTGGGGCAGTTCCTGCTGCGCACCAACCGCCGACAGGTGCAGATCATGGGCTACGACATGGTGCCCAAGAACGCTGAGTGCGTACGGCAGGGCAGCATCTCGTTCCTCATAGCACAGCATGCCTACATGCAGGGCTACTCGTGCATAGAGACCCTCTTCCAGGCCATCGTGCTGAAGAAGGAGGTGACGCCGGTGAACTACATGCCCATCGAGCTGCTCACCAAGGAAAACATTGATTTCTATCGCCGCACAAACATCGGGTGAGCCGAACACGCCGCTATTTCGTCACAATGTCACACGTTAATGGCTGATATACAGCGCGTGTGACATTGTGACATTTTATTTCTACTACAAGATTTTGTGTGGGTTGTGCTTTTGTATAAGTTACAGACCCCACCCCAACCCCTCCCCTTGAAGGGAGGGGAGTGCCTACGGAGTCCACATCGGCGGACAAGGCGGCAGCAGCTC
>DGHX01000006.1:4157-4281 GCA_002392835.1 Prevotella sp. UBA3837
AGGGGTCGGGGGTGGGGTCAGTAACGTTAATGGCCGATATACAGCGCGTGTGACATTGTGACATTTTATTTCAGAAAAAAGTATGGTACTACAAGGGTTGTGCTTTTGTATAAGTTACAGACCC
>DGHX01000006.1:4438-4735 GCA_002392835.1 Prevotella sp. UBA3837
GGGTCGGGGGTGGGGTCACTAACTTCCCACACGAAATCCTGTTATATCATCGGGTGATAATGGCTCACTCGCCTCGTGAGAGCAACGAGCTGTCGCCATAGCTGAGGAAACGATAGCCATGGCTGAGGGCATGGTCATAGATGCTGCGCCACTGTCCACGGGTGAAGGCACTGACGAGGAGCAGCAGCGTAGACTGAGGCTGGTGGAAGTTGGTGACGAGGCGGTTGACAATCTTGAAATCGTAGCCGGGTGCAATGATGATCTGGGTGTCAGCATGCAGCGTATCCATGTCATGCC
>DGHX01000012.1 GCA_002392835.1 Prevotella sp. UBA3837
AGGGGCACCTACAACCTTGCAGGAGGGCGCGTGGGTGATGACTATAAGGGAATCGTTATCCGCAACGGAAAGAAACAATTAAATCCATAAGACTCATGAAGAAAACTGTATTCTCTTTCTTGTTCCTGATTCTTGCCGCAAGCGGCATGGCACAGGACCGCCCGAAACTCGTTGTCGGCATTGTGGTGGACCAGATGCGTTGGGACTATCTTTATCGCTTCTACGACGAGTACACGAATGGCGGCTTCCGCAGGCTGCTCAATGAGGGCTTTACGTATGAGGACTGCCAAATCAACTACATTCCCTCGATTACGGCCATCGGACACACAAGCATCTTCACTGGCAGTGTGCCGAGCATTCACGGCATTGCCGGTAACAACTTCCTGCTGGACGGGAAGATGACATACTGCACCGACGACAACAGCGTGCAGACGGTAGGCAGTGACACGAAGGCTGGCATGATGTCGCCGCGCAACATGCTTGCCACAACCATCGGCGACGAGCTGAAGACAGCGACGAACTGGCAGTCGAAGGTGATTGGCGTGAGTTTCAAGGACCGTGCATCGATTCTGCCGGCAGGCCATCAGGCCGACGCTGCGTACTGGTTTGACAAAGAAGCACTCTGCTTCATTTCAAGCACCTACTACATGCAGGAGCTGCCGAAGTGGGTGACGGCCTACAACGAACAGATAGGCAGAGAAATCAAACAGCTGGCGAAGAGAGACAAGAACACGAAGGTCATCGACCTCATACAGTATGAGCCCTACGGCAACGAGATTACCATGAGAATGGCGAAGGCAGCCATCAAGAACGAACGTCTGGGACAGCGCGACAAGATGACGGACATGCTGACGCTTAGCTTCTCGTGCACCGACATCACGGGCCACAAATACGGCACACACCATGAGAAGATGCACGCGCAGTTCATAGGGCTTGACAAACAGCTGGCCGACTTCTTCAATTACCTGGACCAGACGATAGGCAAAGGAGAGTATCTGGTGTTTCTGAGTGCGGACCACGGTGCCGCCAACGGCATCTTGCAGAATCAGGAACATCGTGTGCCTTCCGACGGTTTCTATTCGGGCGGGGTGAACAAGGAGCTGAATGCGGCGCTGGCGCAGACGTTCGGTCTGAACGCTGACGATGCGTCGGGGAGGCTGTCGAAGTTCATCATGGACAACAAGGTGGTGCTGAACCGTGACGCCATCCGCGCTAATCGTCTCTCTGAGGGCGACGTTGCGCAAGCCATTGTCGATTTCTTCAAGCAGCATCCCGCCGTGCAATACTGCTTCCCGCTGGAGCAGGCCGCCACGGCACCGGTGCCCGCAATCATTCGCGAGAAGGCTATCAATGGCTATAAGCACGACCGCAGCGGTGACATTCAGATTATTCTGAAGCCCGGCTACTACGGCACCGGTAAGGAAATCGATGCCGGCACCACTCATGGCAACTGGAATCCCTACGACTGCCACATTCCTTTTGTGCTGATGGGCTGGCAAGTGCCACATGGCAGCTCCGCTGCTGAGGTGCACATCACTGACATCGCACCGACCATCTGCTCGCTTCTCCACATTCAGATGCCGAGCGGATGCATTGGCGAACCCGTCAACGACCGGATGAAGTAAGCCCCCCAAGCCCCCGAGGGGGATGTCCAACTGAGAACTGAGAAGGGAGAAAGGAAAGCCCCCAAGACCCACCCCCAGCCCCTCCCCAAGGGAGGGGTGTCAATGGCGCGGGGCACCTACAGTTTTGTGGTGTACCACAACTGGTCTCCACGGATGGACAAGGGCATTGGCAGGTTGTCTGTGAACAGCAGGCCGGTGCCCAGTCCTTGTGGCATCGTGATGGCGGGACCATAGAGAAGGGCCGCCAGGTGGGCAATGGCGTTGAGGCCGACGTTGCTCTCCAAAGCGCTCGTAATCCAGGAACCCACTTGTCGTTCCCGGGCAATACCTATCCACTCCTTTGTCCCCATCATTCCGCCGTGGAGCGATGGCTTTAATATAATGTACGCGGGACGTATGGCTTCCATCAGCTCCACTTTCTGCGCCCGGCTGTTGATGCCTATGAGTTCCTCGTCGAGGGCGATGGGCAGTGGCGACTGTCGGCACAGCGCGGCCATGGCGTCCCATTGTCCGGCGCGGATGGGCTGCTCTATGGAGTGGATGTCGTAGCGGGCCAGCTGCTCCAGTTTGCCAAGGGCCTCGCCGGGCGTAAAGGCTCCGTTGGCATCAACACGGAGTTCTATCTGTTCGCGACTGAAACGCTGGCGGATGCGACGTATGAGGTCGAGCTCTTCATCGAAACGAATGGCACCTATTTTCAGTTTGACGCAACGGAAGCCCGCCTCCAGTTTCTCCTCCATGCGCCGGAGCATCTCGTCGTGTGTGCCCATCCACACCAGTCCGTTGATGGGGATGCCTTCCTCGCCACGGGAAAAAGGCGTGTCGAAGAGAGCCGACGACTCGGCGTGGAGATGCTGCAGGGCGGTCTCCAGTCCGAAGAGCATGGAGGGATAAGGGCGCAGACGGTCGTAGTCAAGATGCCCCGAAAGGCAGAAATGGCTGCACACATCGCTCAGCAAGAATTCATAATCGGGCAGGTCGTCACAGCTCAGCTGCGGCAACGGGGCACACTCTCCCACCCCCTGACGACCCATGTCGTCGGTGAGGGTGAGCAGCCAGATGTTGCGTGTTATGTAGACACCGCGCGACGTGCCCGCCGGCTGGCGGAAGTGGAGCACGCGATGGGAAAGACTGTAGGTGTATGACATGATTTGAAGGAAAAGGGACAGCGGCAGTGCCGCTGTTTACAGAACAAAGGGGGAAAGGGACAGCGGTGGTGCCGCTGTTTACAAGGACAAAGGGGAAAAGGGACAGCGGCGGTGCCGCTGTTTACAAGGACAAAGGGGGAAAGGGGGAGGCGATGCTGGTTAAGGCAGTATTGGGTACTGGTCGAAGTCGGGCTTTCGCTTTTCGAGGAAGGCACGTCCGCCCTCCTGCGCCTCGTCGAGATAGTAATAGAGCATGGTGGCATCGCCAGCCAGCTGCTGGATGCCCGCCTGTCCGTCCAGTTCGGCGTTGAGTCCCGCCTTTATCATTCGCAAGGCCAGAGGCGACCGTTCCATCATTGTTTCCGCCCATTCCACGCAAGTGTCTTCGAGTTGTTCCAGGGGCACCACCTTGTTCACCATGCCCATCTGCTCCGCCTCGCGGGCGCTGTACTGTCGGCAGAGGAACCATATCTCGCGCGCCTTTTTCTGTCCCACGATGCGTGCCAGATAGCTGCTTCCGAAGCCCGCATCAAACGAGCCCACCTTGGGTCCCGTCTGTCCGAAGATGGCATTCTCGCTGGCAATGGTGAGGTCGCACACCAAGTGGAGCACATGACCACCGCCGATGGCATATCCGTTGACCATGGCAATGACAGGCTTAGGCAGCCGCCTTATCTGCATCTGCACGTCGAGAACGTTCAGACGTGGCACGCCGTCGTCGCCGACATATCCTCCACGCCCCTTCACATGCATGTCGCCGCCCGAACAAAAAGCCTTGTCGCCGGCACCGGTGAGCA
>DGHX01000027.1 GCA_002392835.1 Prevotella sp. UBA3837
TCCCTTTAACTCCCCCAAGTTGAGCAAATGCGAAACTTGAATTATATAGTACACAAACGCAGATGATGAAAAAGACAGCACTACTCCTCACCCTCTTTGTCGTGCTGTGCTCCGGCATTGCCGCTGCCGCCTCGTGGCCGCAGCCGTGGGAACACGGGCCACTTGCCGTGTCGGCCGACGGTCGTTTCCTGCAGCACCGCGACGGCACACCCTTCTTCTGGCTGGCCGACACAGGCTGGCTGCTGCCGGAGCGGCTGAACCGCGACGAGGCTGCCTACTACCTGCAGCGCTGTGCCGAGGCTGGCTACAACGTGGTGCAGGTGCAGGTGCTGAACGACCTGCCGGCGTGGAACGTCTACGGGCAGTCGTCGGACACCGAGGCCTACTGGCAGCACATGGACTACATCGTCGGCACTGCCCGCCGCCACGGCATATACATAGGCATGGTGGCCGTGTGGGGCTCGCAGGTGAAGAACGGGCGCATGACCGAGGCCCTTGCCCGCGACTACGGCACCTTCCTGGCGCGCCGCTATCGTGAATGTCCCAACATCGTGTGGATGATGGGAGGCGACATTCAGGGCGACATACACCCCGAGGTGTGGACGGCCATGGCCACCGCCATCAAGGCTGAGGATAAGGACCACCTGATGACCTATCACCCACGGGGCCGCTACACCTCGGCACGCTGGTGGGCCGGGGCCGCATGGATAGACTTCCACACCTTCCAGAGCGGACACCGCCGCTACGGCCAGCGCACGGCGAAGGACACCACCTACCCCATACCCGACGGCACCGAGGAGGACAACTGGCAGTACGTGGACTCCACGTGGGCACGGCAGCCGCTGAAGCCCGTCCTCGACGCTGAACCCATCTACGAAGACATCCCGCAGGGCCTGCACGACGGCAGCGAGCCCCGTTGGCAGGCCGCCGACGTGCGCCGCTATGCCTACTGGAGCGTCTTCGCCGGCTCGTGCGGCCATACCTACGGCCACAACAGCATCATGCAGTTCTACCGGCCCGGACTGGCCCCCGCCTACTTCGCCCGGATACCCTGGTACGACGCCCTCGACGCCCCCGGCTTCCAGCAGATGCACCACCTGAAGGACCTGCTACTGCGACTGCCCTACTTCGACCGGCGGCCGGCACAGCACCTGGTGCTTGACAACGGCACACGCTACGAGCGGCTCGCCGCCACCTGCGGCACGGACTATCTGCTCGTCTATAACTGTACGGGGCGCGAGATGCACCTCGACCTGAACGGCATCAGCGGCGAGCGCAAGCGCCTGTGGTGGATGGACGCCGCCACCGGCCGCCTGACCTACATCGGCGAACAGGCGTCGCGCACCGTCACCCTGCGCCCATACGTAGGCGGCGACGGCGTGCTCATCGCCATCGATGCCGAGAAAGACTATCTCTGAACCCTCATCTTTTTACCTGTGCTATGACCCATCCGCTCCGCCATACACCCTCGCAGCAGCCCCGGCGTGCCTTCGTGCTTCTGTCGCTGCTCCTCCTCCTTCTGTGTTGCAACACCATGTCAGCCAAAGAGCGACGCCCGGCCGTGGCCGTGGAACGCCTGCGCGTGGAGAACATGCGGGAGCCGCTGGGCCTGGACACCGCCGAGCCGCGCTTCTCGTGGATCATCACCTCTGCGCAGAACGACGTGGTGCAGACGGCCTATCACCTCATCGTGAGCGACGACCGCGGCGAGGTGTGGAACACGGGCCGCGTGGAGAGCCGCCAGCAGCTGTGGGTGCCCTATCGCGGACTGCCCCTGCGCAGCGGCCAGCACCTCTCGTGGCGGCTGAAGGTGTACACCAACCGCGGCGAGACGGACTGGAGCGCGCCGCAGCGCTTCAGCATAGGGCTCCTCACCGAGAGCCGCTGGGGCGGACGCTGGATAGGGCTGGAACGCCTGATGCCCGGCGAGGCCGCCGGCGTGCAGCACAGTAGGATGGCGGCGCGCTACCTGCGCAAGGTGTTCACGCTCAGGGGGAAGCCCGTGCACCGGGCCACCGCCTACGTGGCGGGACTGGGGCTCTACCGCCTCTTCGTCAACCAGCAGGAGGTGGGCGCCGACGAGGTGCTGAAGCCCGCGCCGTCCGACTATCGCAAGACCATCTACTACCAGACCTACGACGTGACCAGTCTCATGGCCGACACCTTCGCCGTGGGCATCGTCGTGGGTAACGGCAAGTACTTCGCCCCGCGGCAGAACAAACCCTACAAGAACACCACCTTCGGTCTGCCGAAGTGCAGGCTGAACATCATCGTGGAGTATGCCGACGGCAGCACGCAGCGCCTCGTCACTGACGAGACATGGCGCGTCACCGCCAGCGGTCCCATCCGTGCCAACAACGAATACGACGGTGAGGTGTATGACGCCCGTCAGGAACTCGACGGCTGGCTCACCACCGGCTATGACGACGCCCACTGGCTGCAGGCCGAGCGCACCGCCCTGCCCCAGGGCACGCTGAGGGGAAAGGTGATGAATAGCCTCACCCCAAAAAGCCTCACCCCCAAAAGCCTCACCCCCGGCCCCTCTCCGATGGGAGAGGGGAGTATATACACTCAAGCGCAGAACCATGGGCAGACTCAAGGGACAGGACTATATACTCCCCTCTCCCCTCGGAGAGGGGTCGGGGGTGAGGCTTTTGGGGGTGAGGCTTTTTACGACTTCCATCAGAACATGGCGGGGTGGGTGAGCTTCATGCCGGCAGGTCGCAAGGGCGACACCATCCGCGTGCGCTATGCCGAAAGGCTCAGTGCCGACGGCTCACTCTATACCGACAACCTGCGCGACGCCCGCTCGGAGGACGTCTACATCTGCAACGGCCACGAGACGCAGCCCTGGCAACCCAGCTTCGTCTACCACGGCTTCCGCTATGCAGAGGTCAGCGGGCCCGCCACCGACGTACAGGCATGGTTCGTGGCCGACGACATGGAGCATGTGGGCACCTTCATGTGCAGCGACACCATACTGAACCGCGTGGTGGAGGCCGCCCGATGGGGCATCGCCTCGAACTACAAGGGCGTGCCCGTCGACTGTCCGCAGCGCAACGAGCGCCAGCCATGGCTCGGCGACCGCACCGTGGGAGCACTCGGCGAGAGCTACCTCTTCGACAACGAGCGACTCTACTCGAAGTGGACGCGCGACATCTGCGAGGCGCAGCGCGAGGACGGCACCATACCCGACGTGGCGCCCGCCTTCTGGAACTACTACACCGACGACGTCACCTGGCCCGCCGCCCTGCCCTTCATCTGCCAGATGCTGTACGAGCAGTATGGCAACGACGAGCCGCTGCGCCGCTGCTACCCCGCCATGAAGCGCTGGGCACTGCACATGATGCAGGAGAACATGCGCGACGACCTCATCACGAAGGATAAATACGGCGACTGGTGCATGCCGCCCGAGAAGCCCGAGCTGATACACAGCCAGGACCCGGCACGACAGACCGACGGCACGCTCATAGCCACGGCCTATATGATTCGGTGTCTGCAGCTGCTCCGCACCTTCGCCCGTCATCAGCAGCTGAGCGACGACGCCCTGTACTGGCAGAAGCGCGCAGAGATCATGTCCGACGCCTTCAACCGCCGCTTCCTGCACGCCGCGCCGGGCACCAGCCCGCGGCCTGGCCATACGCTATACCCCGACAGCACTTACTATGGCAACAATACCGCCACGGCCAACCTGCTGCCGCTGGCCTTCGGCATCGTGCCCGACACGCTGCGCAGCGAGGTGGCCAAGCAGGTGGTGGTGAACATCCTGGAGCAGAACAAAGGCCATGTGCCCTGCGGCGTCATTGGCACGTCGTGGCTGCTGCGCACCCTCAGCGACTGCGGCTACGGCGACGTGGCATACCTCATAGCCACGCAGAAGACGTACCCCTCGTGGGGATACATGGTGGAGCGAGGAGCCACCACCATCTGGGAGCTGTGGAACGGCGACACCGCCGACCCCGCCATGAACAGCGGCAACCACGTCATGCTCCTCGGCGACCTGCTGACGTGGTGCTTTCAGTACCTGGGAGGGGCCCCCCCTTCGGCCCCCGAGGGGGCTACTATAGTTTCTGCCCTTCACTCTGCCCTTGGTACTATAGAAGCCCCCTCGGGGGCCGTAGGGGGGGCTTTATCATGGGCTGTGGTGGAGCACGATACACCCTATGGGCTCCTGTCGAGCCGCTGGCGCAAGACGCTGCAGCAGCTGCACTGGCAGGTGACCGTGCCCTGCAACACCACGGCCACGCTGCTGCTGCCATCGGGTGAGCGGCGCACCGTGGGCTCAGGCACGCACATCATAGATGTACCCATACCCGCGCACGACGCGCGTATCATAAAAGATGAGTTCCTCTACGACGGCACACCCACCGCTGACACCAGCCGCGACAGCACCGTGCACCTGCTGTCGCCACACGCCAGTACCATCGTGGAGACGCGGCGTGGCGACCTGGTGTGCGCCTACTTCGGCGGCACCTACGAGCGCAACCCCGACTGCTGCATCTGGGTGAGTGTGAAGAGGAAAGAGGAGAGAGGCTGGTCCGCCCCTGTCATCGCTGCCGACGGCATGGTGGACGGCGAGAAGACGGCCTGCTGGAACCCCGTGCTGACGGAGATGCCTTCGGGCGAGCTGTGGCTCTTCTACAAGGTGGGCAAGCGGGTGGCCGACTGGACGGGATGGCTGACGAAGTCGAAGGACGGCGGGCGCACCTGGAGCAAGGGCGAGCCGCTGCCGCAAGGCTTCCTCGGCCCCATCAAGAACAAGCCGCTGCTGCTGCCCGGTGCCGACGGCAGGCCGGAGCACGGACGGCTGCTCTGCGGCTCCTCGACGGAGAACGACGGCTGGCGATTCCATGTAGAGATATACGACCTGCAGACGAAGCAGTGGACGAAGACGCAGCCCCATCCACACCAGGCAACTCCCGCAGAGATTGCAGCTGAAAGCCTTTCCACTACATATATCGACGAGACGATATACTCCCCTCCATTTAGCGAGAGGCATGAGGAGGAGCTTTCCATCGACTGCATACAGCCCTCATTCCTTCAGCTGAAGGACGGCCGCCTGCAGGTGCTCATGCGCTCGCGCAACGGATTCCTGGCCACCAGCTACAGCAGCGACCAGGGCCAGACGTGGACACCCGTCACGCTGACCGCTGTTCCCAACAACCAGAGCGGCACCGACGCCGTGACGCTCAGCGACGGGCGCCATGTGCTGGCCTACAACAACTTCCAGACGCTGCCCGGCACGAAGAAAGGGCCGCGCACACCGCTCTCGCTGGCCGTGAGCGACGATGACGGCCGCACCTGGCGCCATGTGCTCACGCTCGAGGACTCGCCCATAGCCCAGTACTCCTATCCCGCCATCATCGAGGGGCGCGACGGCACGCTCCACATCACCTACACCTGGCGCCGAAAGCGCGTGGCCTACAAGCAGGTGAGACTATAGAAATAGGGTGTTCGGTGCCTGCGTCCTGCCGCGGCTGCTTACCTTACGTAGCCTGTGGTGACGCCGCCGAGGGTCAGCGTGTCGTCGCCCAGGTTGGTGGTGATGGTGGTCACCAGCTGTGCGGACTGCTTGCCGATGATGACGTCCTTCAGCATCAGCACGTCGGCCATGTCCACGCGGCCGTCGCCGGTAACGTCGGCGTCGACAGACGAGTCGCCACCCTTCACCTTGTCGATGATCCGGGCCACGTCGGCTATGGTCACCGCTCCGTCGCCGGTAATGTCGCCACTCCCGCCGGTCTTCTTCACGAGGAAGTAGGCGCGGCAGGCACCCAGCGAGGCACCGCTGCCGGCATAGTGCAGCGTGTTGTCGGCACCCAAGAGCAGCACGTCGTAGCCTTCATCCGTCCAATTTGTTATGATGTCAGGCATGGCATCGTAGGTGCCAAAGAACGCGACGGAATTGTCATCGTTCCAATATTCACCGCCATCACGTACCAGATTCACATTGGTGAACACGGGGTTGACGATGTTATGTGCATCGTCGTCCACGTAGTCGGCAGCCCTGTCCCACTTGATGAGGTAGGGTGTGCCGGCAACGAGCATGTTCTCCATATCCTGGTCACCATTCCAAGTCTTTCCGAAGGTGAGGTTGAGCGTCGAGCCGCTGATGCTGGCTTCGGTTACGGCACGGGCAGTTGCGCCGTAGAGTGGGCAGTCGGTAGCGGCCAGGTCCACGTCGAAGGGCAGCACGATGGTCTGCCACTTGCCGTCTTTCTTAAACGTGCGATCCTTCAGCATGACGTCGAATTGTTTTCCGTCATTATCTCTAATATTGCTTGAGTTGTAGACGTCCATGCCGTCCTTTCCACTATCGTATATGCCAAAGATAGGCCTTACCTTCTCCGTCTGGTAGCTGTTGTCAATCTTAATAACCAATCCATTGTATGGGGAAGATCCGTCTTCTATGAGTTCAAAGAGACTGTTCGTCGTCAGATTAGCAGCACCAGTCAGTTTAGAGATGCGAATGACTCCATTATCCATATCAGGTACTAACTGCAGGTCGCCCTCACCATCAAGGTTCAGGTCAATGGTATAATTGTCGTAGTCAACATATACGCCGTACATTGTTCTTTCAAGAAGTCCCCAAAGCGTTATTGGTGCAGACGCAGTGGCATCGCCTGTCAGATCGATAGTCATGAAGACGTCCTCATGCCTGTAGTAGTAATTGCCGTTGTAGTAGAGGCCGTTCTCGTAGGCGGTGATACCGGTGTATTCCGTGCCGCCGTATGTCTTTTTCTCTTCACCGATGATGCTGGCGTCAGGCTGGGTGCTGCGGGACACTGCAAACTGTGCACCGGCCTGGTCGGTGTTGGTGGCATCGTTATCATTTCCTACGCCGACCATGCCGCTGCAGGTATGGAAGTTGTTGGTCAGCGTGCCACGCTCCGTATCGTTATAACCGGTAATGGCGCCAATGCAGCAAGAGTCGTCAGGCATTTCGCCGATGGTTCCCGTAAAGAGGTTGTCGGTCAGTGTACCAACATTACCTCCGGCAATGCCGCCGAAGTAGTATGCGTACTCTTTCGCGCTGAGTGTAGCCGCACTGGTGCAGCCTAAGACTGAGCCCTCATTTTTGCCTACAACGCCACCGACTTCGTTAACACCAGTGACGCTGACGCCGGCCACCACATGGCAGTTCTCAACGGTACCTCTGTTGTATCCGGCAATAGCGCCGACATAACCATCACCAGCAAACAGACAGTCGCTGACCGTCAGGTTCTTCACTGTACCGTCATTGAATCCGAAAACACCGATGTAATTCATCCCATTGGCATTGACGCGGATGCCGCTGATGGTGTGGCCCTGGCCGTCAAAGTTGCCCATGAAAGAAGAAGCACTATTACCCACGGGCATGTAGTTGCTGTCGTTCTCGCCGTCACCGTCGAGGTCGAGGGTCAGCACGTCTGGGGCATAGACAATGTCGTTGCCCAGCACAAAGTAGGTATACTGGTAGTAATTGCCACCGTTGACGTCGTTGGCGAGCTTATCCATTCCAGCGGTGTTGTAGATGACGTACGGGTCTGCCTCCGTGCCGCTACCGCCCCAGAGGCTGAAATAATAATACTTACCATTGTAGTAGAGGCCGTTCTCATAAGCAGTGATGCCGGTGTATTGCGTGCCGCCGTATGTCTTTTTCTCTTCACCGATGATGCTGGCGTCGGGCTGGGTGCTGCGGGCCACGGCAGTCTGTGCGCCGGCCTTGTCGGTGTTGGTGGCATCGGCATCATTTCCTACGCCGCCCATGCCGCTGCAGGTATGGAAGTTGTTGGTCAGCGTGCCGCCATACTCCGTATCGTTATAACCGGTAATGGCACCAATGCGCCTTGAGTTGTTAGGCATTTTGTCGATGGTT
The DNA here is from genome assembly GCA_002392835.1 of Prevotella sp. UBA3837. Classification (GTDB taxonomy): domain Bacteria; phylum Bacteroidota; class Bacteroidia; order Bacteroidales; family Bacteroidaceae; genus Prevotella. The sequence goes on from DGHX01000027.1 coordinate 7,859, forward strand.
CCCGTAAAGAGGTTGTCAGTCAGCGTACCAGTATTACTTCCGGCAATGCCGCCGAAGTTGCGTGCAGATTCTTTCGCGCTGAGTGCAGCGGCACTGGTGCAGCCTAAGACAAAGCCCCTCTGGTAAACGCCATCATTGTCGCCGACAATGCCACCGACTCCGAAATTACCAGTGACGCTGACGTCGGCCGCCACATGGCAGTTCTCAACGGTACCTCTGTTCAATCCGGCAATAGCGCCGACAGAACCATTACCAGCAAACAGGCAGTCGCTGACCGTCAGGTTCTTCACAGTACCGTCATCGATTCCGAAAACACCGATGTAATTCATCCCATTGGCATTGACGCTGATGCCGCTGATGGTGTGGCCCTGGCCGTCAAAGTTGCCGCAGAAAGGATGGTCGCTGGTACCTATAGGCGTGTAGTTGTTCTCCGTGCCGTCATACGTGATGTCGGCCCCCAGCTCGAAGTATTTGCCGCCGAGGTCTTCTCCACTGTTCACCCTGCTGGCCAGCTCGTTCATGTCACGTACGTTGGTGATGATGTAGGGATTACCCTGCGTGCCGTCACCGTCGCCCCAGATGGCATAACGGAAGGTGGGGGCGATGTAGTAGATGGCAGCGTTACCAGTGTTTAGCGTACAGGTGGCGCTGCCGTCGGTGGCCTCCCATTCCATCGCTACATTTTTATTGTCAGCAATACTTGTACTGCCGAAGCCGCCGAGCGCATAGTCCTCCGGCACGCTGCCGCTGTAGGTGGCGGTGAAGGTCACGTCGCCGGAGATGCCGGCATCGGCGTTAGTATAATAGTTGTAGTACTGCCCCTTGTAGGTCATGCCGGTGGGGTATATCTTCAGTCCGTCGTACGGATACTCAGTCGTGGCACTGACGGAGGGGATGCTGAGCGTCACGCCTTCGTAGGGGATGATGGCGCAGACGTATGCGGCACCGTCTTGTTCGCCCGAACCCACGCCGTCGTTCAGCTTTGCCTCGCTGCCGTTCAGCGTGACGCCGCCAGTATAGCGGTTGTTGGTGAGGGTGCCGTCGGTTGTGCTTGTGCCAGCAATGGCACCGGCGTCTGTTCCGTTGATGGCTCCGCCATAGACGAGGCAGTTCTCAATAACGCTATAGTTGGCAGTGCCAGTGATACCACCGACGATATTGCCAGTGACGGTGGCGGCACAGGTGCAGCCTCGAATGGTGGCGTACAGACCCACGATGCCGCCGACACCGTCTCTACCACTGACCGTGACATCGCTGCCGGCGTGACAATTCTGGATGGTCGTAGGAATTTCACTCATGCCCACAAAGCCGCCGACATAATTCTTGCCGCTGATGGTGCTGTTAGCGAGCGTCAGGTTCTGGATGGTAGCATCCTGGGCTTGAGCAAAGAGTCCGACGTACTCGTTGCTCGGCAAATTGACGTTGATGCCGCTGACGGTGTGTCCCTTGCCGTCGAAGTGTCCCTTGAAGGTATTGCTTTCGTTGCCGATAGGTGTATAGTTGTTCTCCACCGTCTTGTCGTACTCGATGTCGTCGCCCAGCTCGAAGTACTTGCCGCTGTAGTTGTTGGCAGTGTAGCCGTCGGTGCCGTTCACCTTCTTGGCCAGCAGGTCAAGGCCGGCGGGGGTGGTGATGCGGAAGGCTTTCGCGGCTGTGGAGCCGTCGCGGCCGTCGGTGCTCTCGCCCCAGAGGTCCTGGCCGTCGGGGGTGATGGTGGCGGTGGCGGCAGTCATCTGCAGCTTGTAGGTGTTACCGCTGACGTTGGTCAGCGTGTGACCGTTGCCGTCGGTGTAGCCGCTGAAGCTGAAGCCCTCGTAGGGCGAGGCGTAGGTGATGTCGAGGTTGACGGTCTCGACGTTTCCGGCGTAGAGTTGGCCGTTGTAGAGGAGACCCCTGTTACTGGCATAGGCGGTGATACCGCTATGGCTGTAGGTGGTGGCGGCACCAGTCATGGTGGCGGTCACGCCACTGTAGGTATTGATGGCCACGGCGCGGCGGGCACCATCGGTGTCACCTTCGTCGGTGCCACTGATGGTGGCCTGGGTATAGTAGTTGTTGCTGAGGTAGGCGCTGCCTTTACTGCCCGCGATGGCACCTTTGTAAGTGTTTGCGGTGACCGACGTGCCAGTATAGAGGCAGTGGCTCACGGTGCTGCGGTTGCCGTTGCCGATGATGCCGCCGGCAATGATGGGGGAGCCAGTAGTGGCGGCGCTGACGGTGGCCGCGCAGACGCAGCCGCGAACGGTGACATAATGACCAACGATGCCACCGACGTAGTTGTCGGCAGTGACGGTGACGGTGCTGGCTACTACGCAGTTCTCAACAATGGCGTAGTGAGGATAGGTGTAACCGCCAGAGCCGAGGATGGCGCCGACATCAATATTGCCGCAGAAGGTGCTGTTGGCGAGCGTCAGGTTCTTGATGACAGCACTGCCAGCCATTCCGAAGAGACCGATGTTGCTGGTGCTGGGCTGGTTGATGTTCAATCCGCTGATGGTCATCCCGTTGCCGTCGAAGGTGCCAGCGAAGGGAGCACCATAAACGCCGATGGGCGTGAAGTTGTTCTCGGTGCCGTCGTAGGTGATGTTGGCACCCAGGCGGAAGAACTTGCCGCTGTAGTTATTGCCGGCATTCACGCGCTGCGCCAGCAGGTCGAGGTCGGTGGTGGTGTTGATGACGTAGGCGTCGGCCTCCGAGTCGCCGCTATGTTGTACGGCCCAGTCGGGGGTCATCGTGAAGCTGGCGGCAGCGGGGGTGGTGTATTCGTTGCAGTTGGCATCGGCGGCGACGGTGGCCTTCACCCAGTAGGTGCCGGCGGTGGTGGGCACGGTGGTCGAGTACGAGCCGTTCTGCGACGTGCTGTATTTATAGGTAACGGCGCCTGTGCTCAGGTTGGTGCCGCCCAGGACGGGCTGCGGGGTGGTGCCTTCCATCACGTCGGCACACGACACGGTGACGCCGCTGTTGGCCGCCTTGCTGATGGTGACCGTCTTCGAGATCGTCGGTCCGTCGTCGCCGTAGCTGTTGGTGGCGGCATAGTAATAGACAGTGTACGTTCCAGCATTGGTGGCTGTTATGCTGGAGACGGTCGAGGAGTAGCTGCCCGATGTGCCCACACGGTAGTACATCGTACACTGCGACGTGGGGTTGTAGCTCACCAGCTGCAGCGGCTGCCCGGTATAGACGAGCCCTGTCTTCATCGTCGGGTCGCTGGCCGGGCGGTTTTTCTTCGTCGTGGTGGAGAAGTGCATATAGACATAGTCGCCGCCGGCACCCGCGTTCAGGTCGTAGGCATCAGAACCGCCATTCTTTCCAATGGTGGTGTAGCCCGACTTGCTGCTGCTCGTATTTACGACAATGTCGTTGACGGCACGTTTATTAGAGAAATTCTTCTTTGTGTAGAAGAGCCACATGTTGGTGCTGCCCGACTTTGCACCGCTGTTCAAGTTTCCACCGTATTTTTTGAAGTGGTCACTACCATCATGAGCAACCCTTGTGTAGGTCGTACCGTTGTAAGTGACACTCGATGCGTCCGTGGTGCTAACAACAAGGTCTGTGATATAGCCCCCGTCGGTGCTGTTGCGGCTACCCGTCTTATAGAGCACATAGACGTAGTCACCGCCGGCACCGGAGTTGAGGTCAAAATCGACCTTCTTATAGCCCTGCGACTGATAAGTGGCCCACTTGGAATTGACGGTACTCCCGTCGCCGCCTATCACCATGACATCGGTGATGTACGCTGGATAGTCGTCTGCCCACGCCGTCTGTGCGGTCATGGCGAGCAGGAGCACGGCAATGGCTACGGGTAGGCGACGCAAGTGCGCCAGGAACGGCAGCTGCCGTGCTGCCCGCGAGGTGTGTAAGGGTCTACTCTGTTTCATAAGCGTTTAAATGTTTCTTGTTTATTCTTGTTTTTGTCATATTCATGCCCCACCCTCTCCTTGCTTGCGATATTCGCTGGGGGCCATGCCGAACTGTCGCTTGAAGGCACGGGTGAAGGTGGGCAGGTCGTTGTAGCCGAAGGTGGTGGCTATCTCGCTTATCTTCCGGTCGGTGGTGGCGATGAGCTCGGCACTGCGGCGCAGGCGCTGGTCGCTCACCCAGGCCATGAAGTTCATGCCCTGCCTCTGCACATACTCCGAGACGTCGGCCGAGGACACGCCGAGGGCCTGCGCCACGTCGTCGAGCATGGGGTTGCCATTGAAGAAGGGGTTCTGCAGGATGGCCGTCCCCCATGCCGTGTTGCCTGCCTGCTCCATGGAGAGCAGCAGGGGCACACGCCGCGCTATGAGCACATGGGTCAGCCGCCCCTCGCCCTTGGCCCGCAGGTAGCTCACCAGCCGGCGGTAGCCCAGGGCCGTGAGCAGCAAGGCGACGGCCATGGCAACGTTCAGGATGATATGGGGCACCAGGCTGGCGATGCAGAGCGCGAGCAGGCTCAGCAGGATGAGCACCGCCCAGGCGAAGATGAAGCATACCTCGCCGCTGTGGCACTCGGCATCGTCGCTCATCGGTCGCCCGGCCCTCAGGCGGCGGTCGTGGACACAGGCCTCCGCCAGCATGCCGACAGCCAACAGCCAGAACACCAGCAGGAACGAGACGAAGAGCAGGCGGCCATAGAAGAGGACGGGGGTGCTGTCGCGGAAGTTGAGCAGCTCGTCCCAATGGAACAGCGGCTGATAGAGGCCGGAGAGCGTCATCAGGATGTTGGACAGCAGGAAGGTGACGGGGATGAACAGCATGAGCACCCACAGCGCAAAGTTCTGGTGGTAGCGGCGGCCCATGACGGCCGTGCCGCCCATCATCAGGATGAAAAAGGCGACGCTGAGCGCAATGATGGGCTGGGTGGCATACACCTCGATGCCCTCAGGGCGGACAACAGACAGCAGGGCGGCGCGCTGCAGGGCCAGGACGGTGAACATCGCGGCCACATAGCAACGCTTCAGCCGCAGGTCGCTGCCGAACTGTAGGCCGTGGAGGAAGATTCCCCAGCCGGTGAGCAGGCAGCCGAGCAGCACTGCCGCGTTGGTGATATAGAAGAGCGTAACGGCCATCGTTTTTCGTCTCTGTAGCATCGGGCATCGCATCGCCCGCGCGATAATCATGATGCAAATATAGTAAAAATCCGTGAAACGGGGGTTGGCAGGGAGCAAAAAAAGGTTGGCAGGGGCCGCTTTTTCGCGTTTTTCAGTGTTTTCAGGGCGTTTTTTGCCTGCGGGGCAACGGGAATGAATACTGTTTCGCCTGCGGGGCAACGGGAATGTGTTTTTTTGCCTGCGGCGCTACGTAAATGACCGTGAATGGACATGAATGTTTCGTGAATAAACCCCGAAGGGGTGACAGAATACAGGCTGGGGTGGAGCAAAGCGAAACCCCTGCACAATGGGTAGCGCATCAAAACCCCGAAGGGGTGACGGAGTACAGGCAGGGGTGCAACCCCTGTCAGAACACCGCTAACACAGAATACCGTGCCTAATGCAGGGGTGATACCCCTGCTTGTACTCCGTCACCCCTTCGGGGTTTTAATGTCCCCCACAGAGTGCAGGGGTTTCACCCC
>DGHX01000133.1:0-7121 GCA_002392835.1 Prevotella sp. UBA3837
TGCTCTGGCCGTCCATCGCGCTGGGGGTTGTGCTGCTGTGGCTGTGCGCCTCGCTCTATGGGCGCATGAGCCGCCTGCACTATGCCTATCATGAAACGGAGAAGGAGAACGAGCAACTGCGCACACGGCTGGTGGATGCTGAAAGACAGCTGCAATACCTGCACCAGCTGACGGAGAACGTCGACACGGCCCTCTTTGTCTGCTCCACCGACGGACGCATCGACTGGATGAACCATGCGGCAAGCGGCATCGTCTCTGGCTCATTCCTCCCCGACAACATTCTCCAGTCTATTGCGGAACATGCCGAGGTGGTGGATGGCTGTGCCCTCTCCGCCGTCCTGCTTCGAATTGATGGCCAGCGGCGCCTCGTCGTCGCGCTGAAGGATGTATCGATGCTGATGCAGCGGCAGGAGATGGAGGCGTGGCAACAGCTCATCCGCGTGCTGACCCACGAAATCATGAACTCGCTGACGCCCATCATCTCTATCAGCGAGACCTTGGCCCAGCCCAAGGCCCCCCCTACGGCCCCCCCTACGGCCTCCGAAGCAAAGGCCCCCCCTACGGCCCCCGAGGGGGCTTCAATAGTTTCAGGCGCAGGGTCTATAGTAGCCCCCTCGGGGGCAGAAGGGGGGGCCTCCGAGGCCTTTGCCGTCATCAACCGCCGCTGCCATGCGCTGCTCGACTTTGTGGAGAGCTACCGCCAGCTGACGCGCATCAAAACGCCCGAGCGGACCACCTTCCCTGTCAGCGAACTCTTTGAACACATTGTGGGACTATACCCGCAAGTGAAGACACAGGGCCAGTGCCTGCTGACTGCCGACCGCACACAGCTGGAGCAGGTGCTCATCAACCTCGTCAAGAACGCCTACGAGAGTGGAGCCACAGAGGTTCAGGTTACGGCAAACGACAGCGGACTAATCCGCGTCGAGGACAACGGCAGCGGCATGTCGCCCGACGTCATCGACCATGCTTTCATCCCCTTCTTCACTACCAAGCCCACCGGCACGGGCATCGGCCTCGCCCTCTGCCGACAGATCATCCTGAAGCACGGCGGCACCATCAGCGTGGACAGCCAGGAAGGGCAGGGCACGACGTTCACCATCTCGCTGTGAGCGTGCATTTTCGCACACCAGTGAGCGAAAGTGCACAAGCTGAGAGTAGCGCTGATTCCGGCAACACGCACGGTATCAGCGCTTTCGCGTTTTGGCACGATTATTGAAAGGTAGAAAGATGTAAACATCTGTATCAAAGCATCAATGAAACAAGCATTCCGCATCATCAGCCGCATGAAGGGCTACACGGCGCTGTCGCTGCTGGGCCTCGTCATCAGCCTGAGCGGCACCGTCATCATCAGCCGCTATCTCTATCAGGAGTGGACCACCGACCACTTCATGCCAAACCTTAACCGTACATACGTTCTTGCCGAGCACTATCAGAACGAGCCACCGGACAAATGGAGCTTCGCCCTGAGCTACGACCCGAACAATGAGGGCAGCTACGTGTCGCCCGTGGAGGGTCAGAGCGAGTTGGAGGCCTACTGCCCCATGGCGCTGCGCAAGGACTTCCCCATCTCGCAGCCCGGGCAGGAGGTGTTCTTCCCAGCCGCCGTCACCGTGGCCGACAGCTCGTTCTTCCACATCTATCCCATGGACATCGTCGAGGGAGCGCACCAGCTGGACGCCCCCGGGCAGTGCATGGTCAGCGAGGAGCTGGCACAGCGCCTGTTTCCCGGTGAGAGCGCCGTGGGCAAGACCGTCAACATCGAGAACAACACGCCCCACACCATCCTGGCCGTCTATCGCCAGCCCGCCACCAAGAGCACGTTGCGCTTCGACATCGTGCAGTTCAACACCAAAGAGGCGCTGCTCATTTCCAACGCCCTCAACGTCTGCCTCGTCCTGCTGCGCGAGGGAGCCGACGTCGACGCCTACAACCAGCGCCAGCCCTTTCAGGAGCTGACGATGTATGGCAGGCGGCCCATCAGGTTCTTCCTGCAGCCCTACAGCGCGATGTCTTCGAACCTTAATTGGACAGCCTATCAACCTGACAACTACAAGTGCCTCCATCTGAAGACCTCGGCCTCGCAGCTGTGGATGCTGCTCTTCGTGGCCGTGCTGCTGCTCGGCGTGGGGCTGTTCAACTTCGTGAACCTCTCCGCCGTGATGCGTTCCCACCGCCGTCATGAGCTGCACGTGCGCCGCCTGTTCGGCGCCTCGCGCTGGGATGTCTTTGCCCAGCTCTATGCCGAGACGTTCCTCGTGGCCGTGCTCACAATGATTGGCGTGTGGACGGTAGTAGAGCTGGCCGAGCCGCTGCTCGCCACCTATTATAATATAGAGGTGATGCCGCAGTGGAAGTTCGACGTAGCGCTGACGCTCGGAATTATCCTCGGACTGCCGCTAATGCAAGGCCCCCCCTTCGGCCCCCGAGGGGGCTACAATAGACTTTTCCGCCGACAAAACTATAGTAGCCCCCTCGGGGGCCGAAGGGGGGGCTTTCTCTTCCTCCAGTTCTTCATCTCCCTCGCCCTGCTCAATGTCAGCCTCTACTTCATGCGCCAGCTGAACGTGATGCTCACCACTGACCCGGGCTTCCGCACCAAGGGCCTGCTGAGCGTGATGGTACAGCCGCGTGGCAACAAAGAGTCCTTCTATGACGAAGAGTATGACGAGCATTTTGCCAATATGGAGAAGCAGAGCGACATCATCCAGCAGCGTCTGAGCGCCTGCCCCCACATCAAGCGCTATTGCTACGACCCGGGCTTCATCGGCGATAAGGCGGAACAGGAAATCAACGACCGGTACAACGTGTGCGCCTACTGGATTAGCCCCAAGTCGATGGAGCTCTTCGGCATCCAGCTGAAGGAGGGCCGCATGTTCAACGACAGCACCGACACCTTCGCGCAGTATCACTGCCTGGTCAACGAGACGTTCATCCGCCAGCTGGGCGTCAAGGACTTCCGCGACTTCAAGGTGCAGTTCAAGCAGCGCATGTGGTACTCGGGAACCGCCGACATGTATGAAAATCCGCCCTACGACATCGTGGGCGTCGTCAAGGACTTCCACCCCGGCCGACAGTCGGAGCCGCTCATGCCCTCGGTCTATTTCTACGAGCAGTCGATGAACGAGGGAAGCTCCGTGCGCTTCGAGGGCGCGTACCTGCTGATGGACATTGCCGAGGGCCACGAGCAGGAGGTCGTCGACTACCTGCGCGACATGGTGCACGAGCTTTTCGGCACCGACGAGCTGAAATACCAGTGGGTTGAGGATCAGCGGCAGGCGCTCTACAAGGAAGACCAGCGCACGGCCCGCATCTTCGTCACCTTCTCGCTGCTGGCCATCGCCGTGACGTGCCTCGGCGTACTGGGCCTGATGATGTTCGACGTGCGCCGCCGCTTCCGCGAGATTGCCCTGCGCAAGGTGAACGGCGCCACCTTCCGCGACATCGCCCTGCTGCTCTCGCGCCGCTATCTCATCATCTTCGGCGTGGCCGCCTTGGCCTCGCTGCCCGTCAGCCTGCTCATCATCCATCGGCTCATGGCCAGCTACACCATCCGCACCAGCTTCGCCTGGTGGATTCCGCTGCTGAGCATCGCCCTCATCCTCGCCCTCTGCGCCCTCACGCTGTGGTATCAGGTGTGGAAGGCCACTCGCATAAAGCCCTATAAAGTATTGAAAGAGAACTAAACATGAAACAAGCATTCCGTATCATCAGCCGAATGAAGGGCTACACGGCGCTGTCGCTGCTGGGCCTCATCATCTCGCTCAGCGGCACCGTCATCATCAGCCGCTACATCTACCAGGAGTGGACCACCGACCACTTCATGCCTGCCCTCGACCGCACCTTCCTCTGCTGCGTGCAGATTGAGGGGGAAGGCGACTGGCGTCCCATCGAGACCTTCGACCCCAACCACGAGTCGCAGTTTGTCTCGCCCGTCTTGAACCAGAGCGACGTGGAGTGCTGGACGAACATCCACCTGCGCGCCATGTATGCCGTCACGCCGGAGAAGGGCGAGACATTCTATCCCCAAGCCCTCAGCGTGGACAGTGCTTTCGCGCAGGTCTATCCATTAGAAGCGGTGGAAGGCACGCTGGAGCTGCGGGCCAAAGGCCAGTGCATGGTCAGCGAGGAGCTGGCGGCGCGGCTGTTTCCCGGCGAGAGTGCCGTGGGCAAGACCATCACCGTGGGCAACGGCGACGTGAACACCGTCGTGGGCGTGTTCCGCCAGCCCAGCACCAAGTCGAGCATCCGCTTCGACATTGCCGACTACGGCGACGAGGACTTCTACGCCCCACAGAACAGTTTTACCCTCGGTATTGTCCGCCTACGCGAGGGGGCCAGCGTCAGTGACTACAACAAGCGACAGCCCGAGCAGCGGTTAGCTATGTTCATGGACAGGCCCATACGCTATGGCCTTCATCCCTATACGCAGGAGCTCCAGAAGAATTTCTCCAAAGGCTATTGGGGTGAATATGCCTGCGTCGTTTCCACTGCCTCGGCTGCCCACCTGTGGATGCTGCTCTTCGTGGCTGCGCTGCTGCTCGGCGTGGGATTGTTCAACTTCGTGAACCTCTTCGCCGTGATGCGCTCCCACCGTCGCCACGAGCTGCACGTGCGCCGCCTGTTCGGTGCCTCGCGCTGGGATGTCTTTGCCCAGCTCTATGCCGAGACGTTCCTCGTGGCCGTGCTCACCATGATTGGCGTGTGGACGATAGTAGAGCTGGCCGAACCGCTGCTCGCCACCTATTATAATATAGATGTGATGCCGCAGTGGAAGTTCGACGTAGCGCTGACAGCCATCATCATCCTCGGACTGCCGCTGATGCAAAGCCCCCAAAGCCCCCCCTTCGGCCCCCGAGGGGGCCACAATAGTTCTGTCGGCAGAAAAGTCTATAGTAGCCCCCTCGGGGACCGAAGGGGGGGCTTTCTCTTCCTCCAGTTCTTCATCTCCCTCGCCTTGCTCATGGTCAGCATCTATTTTATGCGACAGTTGCACGTGATGATGAGTGCCGACCCGGGCTTCCGCACCAAGGGCCTGCTCAACGCCGTCATCTATCCACCGTCGAACCGAGGGTCGTGGACACAGGGGGAATGGGAAGCCATGACAGAGAAGAAAAACAGCCAGACGCAGATTGTGCGGCAGCGGCTACAGGCATTGCCCTATCTGAAAGGCATCGACGTGGAACACGGTTTCATCAACGGCAGCTTCCCCGTTGGGCTTGCTGACGGCAGCAGCATCGACATGCTGTATATGACGGGCGGGGCGGCTCGCATGTACGGCCTGCAACTGGTGGAGGGCGTGCTGCCCGACGACAGTCTGTCGATGATGGACTATGCCTGCGTGGCCAACGAGGCGGCCATCAAGGCATTAGGCATCAAGAACCGCGAGACCGACCTCGTGCAGTTTGCCGAACGCATCTTCTATAGTAGCGACGACGACCGCAGCAGCAATCCGCCCTACCGCATCGTGGGTGTGGTGCGCGACTTCAACACAGGCCGCCAGTCGGAGCCGGTGCGCCCGCTGATCATGCTGTTCTCGACGTGGGAGAAAGACTTCCTGTTTGATGCCCAACAGATGGAGGGGCGCAACTACCTGCTCGACGTGGCCGAAGGACACGAGGCCGACATCATCCACGACCTGAAGGACCTTGAGATGGAGCTCTTCGGCACCAGCGAGCTGAAATACCAGTGGGTGGAGGACCAGCGACAGGAGCTCTACCGCGAGGACCAGCGCACGGCCCGCATCTTCGTCACCTTCTCGCTGCTGGCCATCGCCGTGACGTGCCTTGGCGTGCTGGGCCTGATGATGTTCGACGTGCGCCGCCGCTTCCGCGAGATTGCCCTGCGCAAGGTGAACGGCGCCACCTTCCGCGACATCGCCCTGCTGCTCTCGCGCCGCTATCTCATCATCTTCGGCATTGCTGCCATAGCCTCGCTGCCCGTCAGCCTGCTCGTCATCCATCGGCTCATGGCCAGCTACACCATCCGCACCAGCTTCGCCTGGTGGATTCCGCTGGTGAGCATCGCCCTCATCTTCATCCTCTGCGCCCTCACGCTCTGGTATCAGGTGTGGAAGGCCACTCGCATAAAACCCTATCAAATACTCAAAGAACAATAAACCAACATGATTCAGACCAAGAACCTCAAGCGCACGTTTACTACTGAAGAGGTGCGCACCATCGCCCTCAACGGCGTGAACATCGAAGTCAGCGAAGGCGAGTTTGTCGCCATCATGGGCCCCAGCGGCTGCGGCAAGTCGACGCTGCTGAACATCCTCGGACTGCTCGACGCTCCGACGGAGGGCCAGTACCTGCTGGGCGGACAGGACGTGAGCCACCTCACCGAGCCGCAGCGCGACCAGCTGCGCAAGGGCCTCATCGGCTTCGTCTTCCAGAGCTTCAACCTCATCGACGACCTGAACGTCGAGGAGAACATCGAGCTGCCGCTGCTCTACATGCGCATGCCCCGCAGTGAGCGCCGCCAGCGCGTGGAGGAGGCCATGCGCCGCATGGACATCAGCCACCGTGCCAAGCACTTCCCCCGCCAGCTCTCCGGCGGTCAGCAGCAGCGTGTGGCTATCGCCCGTGCCGTCGTAGCCCGTCCGAAAATCATCCTCGCCGACGAGCCGACGGGCAACCTCGACTCGAAGAACGGCCGCGAGGTGATGGAGCTGCTCAGCCAGCTGCACCAGGAGGGCGCCACCATCGTCATGGTCACCCACTCGCAGCGCGACGCCAGCTATGCCCAGCGCATCATCAACCTCAGCGACGGCCAGGTGGTGCAGGAGGTGGAGCTGTAGCACAAAAGTTATTAGCTAACTCAACTTTCGCAAGTTGGGGAGTTAAAGGAGTTAAAGGGAGTTAAAGGAGTTAAAGACGTCAGTCTTGATGCTCCACGACTCTTTCTCCTAAGGGAAAACAAGGGTGAAGTCTATCGTCTTTCGCTCGAGCTTGCTCGCTTCGCTTGCGAAGAACTCCTTTAACTCCTTTAACTCCTTTAACTCCACCAAGTGGAGCAAATGCGAAACTTGAATAGTTAAGATTATTCTTCTATAAACCCAGATATACTGGAGGCAGCTGTGAAGCTCCCTCCAGTTCTTTTGTATAAGTTACAGACCCCAC
>DGHX01000133.1:7232-8643 GCA_002392835.1 Prevotella sp. UBA3837
CCCTTTCGGCGGACAAGGCGGCAGCAGCTCCCCTCCCTTGTAGGGGAGAGGTTGGGGGTGGGGTCAGTAACTACCCACACGAAATCCTGTAGAACCTACTAAATAATAATAAAAAAAGGCTTTTTTAACAGCACAGCCAGCCTATATGTCATCATTTGTTCGTACATTTGCTCCGAATAAAAAAAGATAAAGCTATGTCAATAAGGCAAATAATCATCGTCGTACTTCTGCTTTCTGCCCAGCAGGGGATGGCGCAGGACGTGGAGCAGCAACGGGAAGAGAAGTGGGCCCATGGTGGAGTACTTATGTTGCTGGCACCCGATTTTGACCACTACGACAAGGACTTGGTACGTTATGACCCGCCTTCTCCGTTTATCTGGTTTGGCGGTTCATGGCTGAACGGTGGGATGATGGGTGACCCTCAGGCACAGTTCCCACTGCGCAGTGGCGCATTACGAAAGGTTGACTGTGGGTTCACCATCTTTCAGGTGTCCAGAAATCTCTACCGGGGTAACGTGGGCGTTACAGCTGGTTTGCAAATAGCAGGATATTTCTATGACGTCGCCCCAAGTTACAGTGTAGAGAAAGATGGTTACCGTGTGGCTTTTATGCCCAAGGACAAGGAGCACCAGCGCGACGAGCTGTCCTTTACTGCGCTGCGCATCCCGCTGCAGATAGGTGCGCAAACCAGCAACCGCCTGTTCTCGTTACAGACTGGCGTCGCTCTGTTGTACACCACTCGTCCCGGGGCCCAGTGGTTGGTGACCGCTGGCCTGGGGCCCCTGACCATTAACTATTCTCAGAACCTAACGCCACTCTTCAAACTTGCCGACGGCACGAAAGCCTATCCCTCGTCGCTCACCGTCGGCGTAGACATCTGGAATTTCTTATGTCGTGTCATACGTCCCTCCGACTAATGTAACTCAAGATAAGATAAAAAGATTAAATATTCAACTTTCGCAAGTTGGGGAGTTAAGTGGGCGTTAAAAAAAATACGAACTGTACAGGTCGAAAAAATACTTGGTACAAATGGACTTAGTCACTGACCCCACCCCCGACCCCATTCCCGACCTGCGGTCGTCTACCCGTCGCCTTTCCCCTACAAGGGAGGGGAGTGCCTGCGGAGTCCCATGCGACGAGCAAGGCGGTAGCCGCTCCCCTCCCTTCCAGGGGAGGGGTCGGGGGTGGGGTCTGTAACTGTTCCTTACGCGCGCGCGAGGATAAATACGCTGCACTCGCTACACCTAAAAAATCTTTACACTACACTTCCTACACCTAAGCTCATTATCAGAGAGTTACAGTGAAGTAAAAAAAGAAAATGAGAAATTGAGAAAAAGCGCACGACTCAAAAACGTCCCAGGGCCTGGGACGTTTTTTTGCGGCCCGCTTTTTGAAAAAAGCGAGCCACTTT
>DGHX01000178.1 GCA_002392835.1 Prevotella sp. UBA3837
TCTTTCCGAAACAAAGATGGCTTTCCTGGGTTCTTGTACGGCGTATTTTCGGGCTGTTCTCTGCTTTTTTGTCCTTTTCCTCTCTTAATCTGCCAAAAAAACCGTAACTTTGCACACAAAGACTTTGTGGCACTTGTGGCACAGAGGGATGGAACCGTAGAATAAAAGCAAAAGACATGAAGAAGATACTATTGGTGGCCGTTCTGGTGGTGCAGTGCATCGCCGTGGCGGCTTCCGACAATGACGACCGGGAGGTGAAGCAGCAGTGCCTCAATGCACTTGTGCAGTTCATGCAGTATGCCCGCAGCATCTATACCGACTGCGGTGTGAATGCGCGTGGCGACAGCATCGGCTATTTCAAGGCGAAAGACGCCGGGCGCAGCACTGAGGACGGCGTGCGCACCAATGCCGACCTGGCCATGGTGGCGGCTTTCGTGTATGAAACGGCTCGCAAGGAAGACATCGAACTGCCTGCCAGCCTCAGCTATCCGCAGCTCAGGCGCATGGCCATCCGCTCGTTTCGCTACGCCCTTTCCACCCATCGGTCCAACCAGCTTTTCGCCTGTACCGACCAGAAATACTGGGGCAGCGACACCGAACATCACCAATGGGAGAGTTCGCTGTGGGCGATGAGTGTGGCCCTGGCTGGCGAGTTCATCGACCAGGGATGGGGACTGACCAGCTACGAACGCAACCAATTGGAGCGGCTGTTGTCGGCCGAAGCTGACTTCGAACTGACGCGACCGGTGCCGACAGGCTACGAGGGCGACACGAAAGCCGAGGAAAACGGATGGGAAGGCAACGTGCTTGCCTCCGCCATAGCCTTCTGCCCTCAGCATCCCAATGTCGATAAGTGGCGTGAGGCACTTTGGCGATATGGTTTCAACTGCTATACCATTGCCGCTGACGCAAAAGACACCACGCTGGTGGCCGGACGCCAGGCACGCGAGTGGTTTGTGGGGCAGAACCTCTATGACGACTTCACGCTGCAGAACCATAAATACTTCCACACCGGCTACCAGAACGCCGTGATGCAGGAGCACGCAGAGAGCCTTGTCGTGCTGGCCCTTGGAGAGGACCTGCCGGCATCTACTGCACAGCAGGCCCGCGAAGTGCTGACATGGCACTGGCGCGAGGTGTGGCAGCGCGTGCTGGCGCAGCTGGCCCTGTGCGACGGAGAGCTGGCCATGCCCAACGGCAATGACTGGAGCATGTACCTTTTCGACCAGCTGCCCGCCTACACGGCGATGGCCACCATCTGCCGCAATGCCGATGCGCTGATGCTGGAGAGCCGCTGTCTGCAGTCGCTGCTGCAGCGCCAGCGCACCACTGCCGACGGAAGTTTCATGCTGAACCCCGACATTGGTCCGCGACGTATGGGCGTAACCGCTCACCGCGTGCTGATGACCTACCTGATGCACGACCTGTTTCCCACCGACGGACTGAAGGCCTCGACGTGGACATCGTTCCAGGAGCGACACGCGGCAGCGCGCATCCTGCCCTGTCAGAACGTGGTGCGCGGCATGTCGAAAGACCGCTTCGCCTGTTTCTCATGGAGTGAAGGGCTGGCCAACGCTGCCGCCATCGTGGTGCCTAACACCGTGGAGGCGAGCAAGATATTCATCCCTTATAAGAAAGGACACGGCGGCAGCATCATGGGCGTTCCGCAGCAGATGGCCGCGCGTCCCACATTGCTCACCGACAGCTCTGGCTGGGTGGCCTACGCCAAGGGCGATCGTCCCTACTGCATCTGGGCCACACCGGGCAACGCTGTCATCGCCATCCTCGACGATAAAGCCGAAGAAACTGGTATGGTGGCGCTGAGCATGGATGCGCTGACCAGCGAGAAACGAACCCTCCATCTGGCCAACGCGAAGAAGTTCGAGACCGATGGCAAGCAGCGCATGTCGTTTCATTCGCAGTGGGTCAACGTAGACAATGCCGTGGCCGTTGTGAGCACTGAGCAGACCAAGTTCTCGGTGGAGAAGCGCGAGCTCGTGAAGTCCGTCTGGACGTCGCGACTGGTGCCGCAGCACCATGTGTGCGTCTACTTCTCCAACGTCACCGCCGCCCAGACCGCCACATTGGCGCGCGTGACGCAGCAGTGGGAGAAAAACGGATGGCTGATGGTGCAGACCATGGACCCCGACCACAAATCCTATCTGCTGGCCTTCAACACCGGCACGGCGAAGAAACGCTTCAAACTGCCGCGCAAGCTGAAGAAAATGAAGACACTAACTGTAAAGATAATCGAATAGAATGGAAACAAACAGCTACATCAAACAATACCCCGACCTGATGGCCGGTAAGAAAATCATGTATGTGCACGGCTTTGCCAGTTCGGCACAGTCGGGCACGGTGAAACGTCTGCGCACCATGTTCCCGCAGACCACCATCATAGCCGAGGACATACCCGTGCATCCCGCCGAGGGCTTCGCCATGCTAAAGGCAATGGCCGAGCGCGAGAAACCCGACCTCATCATAGGCACGTCGATGGGTGGCATGTATGCCGAAATGCTCTATGGCTTCGACCGCATCCTCATCAATCCCGCCTTCCGTATAGCCGACACCATGGGTGCCCACGGCATGACCGGCAAGCAGGTGTTTCAGAACCCGCGCAAGGACGGCGTGCAGGAGTTCCTCGTCACGAAGTCGATGGTGAAGGAATACCACGACATGCAGGAAAAATGCTTCTCGCAGGCGAAAGACCCGAAGCGCGTGTGGGGCCTCTTTGGCGACGAAGACCCGCTGGTGCACACCATGCCGGTGTTCATGGAGCACTACACACAGGGCATCTGGTTCCACGGCGAGCATCGCACCAACGACCATGTGTTCATGAACAGCGTGGTGCCCGTCATCCGATGGATCGACGACAAGCAGGAATGTCGCGTGCGCCCTGTGGTGTTCATCACCATCGATGCCCTTCGCAACCCGCAGCGTCAGCAGCGTCCCAGTGCCATGAAGGCCTTCCGCATGCTGCTGGAAAGCTATAATGTGTACATCGTGGCACCGTCGCCCAACTACGATGCCGACTACGTGAAGGATGTGCAGCAGTGGACCGCCGACATCGTGAATGTGCCGGCCTATGGCCACCTCGTGTTCACCAACCAGGCCGAGCTCCTGCTGGGCGACTACCTCGTCAGCACCAACAGCTGTGAGCATTTCATGGGCGCTACCATCCGTCTGGGCTCAGAAACGTTCAAGACCTGGGACGACATCATCGTCTATTTCTCACGTCTCGGCGGCCAGTAACGGCCAACCATTCATCGCTTTCCGTCCATGCCCTCCAGCACTTTCCATCTCACTGCCGACGAGCTGTTTGAGTCCGTGCGCGCCCTTGCCGACGCCCTGCCTGCCGACAGGCAGCAGCTGGCACCGGCGCGCCTGAACCGTCAGCTGCACGAACTGCTCGTGCAGACCTGTCATGAAGGCACGCGCACCTCGGGACAGGCGTTTGGCAACCTCTTCTCGCAGGTGGACTACCTCTGCCGTCGCTGCCATATCGCCGTGCCCGACCGTATGGCCATCCAGACCATGCGCCGCCACTCCAACCGCAGCCAACAGCTCAGCGCCGAGGACCTGCGCTACGACCTTCGCGCCATGGCGCTGCTCATCGCCGCCGTCTATGGTGTGGCCGTGCCCCAGCGCGTCGTCAGCGTCATCCCCCCCACCAACCGCCCTCACAGCCGTGCGGAGGCCATCGACTACCGCTACATCCGCTGCATGGTGCACTCGTGGGACGAGAATACCATCACCGCACAGACAGAACAGAGCGGCGCCGACAACATCGTCATCGACTATTCTGCCGAACATCTGCGCTACCTGAAGGACATCCTCCGCGAGGGCATTCAGCTCAATCTGATAGACTGCACGGCAGGCATGAAGCCCGCACTCGTCATTGTGGAGCCCGACTACCTGATAGACATCAGCTCCATAGCCGCCTGCTTCGAGCCCTTCGGCCACCATCCCCTCAGCTACCTCATGAAGCGCATGTCGCCATCGGCCACCAGTCAGCCCATCTTGCTGGGTAACCTGGCTGGGCAGATTCTCGACGACACCATCAACAACCAGCCCAACCTGAACGCCTCCATCCGGAAGAACTTCCGCCAGAAAGCCCTCGACTTCAGCGCTTGTCCCGGTTTCTCGCCCTCAGAATTCCTGCGCGATGCCGACAATCAGGCCCACAACATCCGTCAGGCCGTCGACGTGCTTTTCGATGCAAACAGCAGGGACAGTCGCACCACCCGTCCGTCGCCCAGCCGCGACAAGGCCATTCTTGAACCGTCGTTCGTGTGTGAGCACCTCGGCATACAAGGGCGCGTGGACCTCATGACCACCGACCTCAGCCTGCTGGTGGAGCAGAAGTCGGGCAAGAACTTCCGCATAGAGCGCCATCAGCCTGGTGCCCACGGCAGTCTGATGCTCGAAAACCACTACGTACAGCTGTTGCTCTACTACGGCGTACTCCGCCAGAACTTCAGCCTGAGCTTTGATGCCGTGGACATGCGTCTGCTCTATTCGCGTTTTCCAGCCAAAGACGGACTTGTGGTGGTCAACTACCTGCAGCAGCTGTTTCGTGAGGCCATCCAGCTGAGAAACCTCATCGTGGCGTGGGAACTTCACATAGCCCGCTACGGATTTGAGAGTGTGCTGCCGCTGTTGAAGCCCGACACGTTCGTCACGGACCCGTCGGGCAAGGCATTCTTTGACCGCTGGAAACGTCAGGAAGTGCAGCAGTTCTGCTCGGTGCTGCAACAGCTGTCGCCCCTCGAGCACGACTACTTCTGCCAGATGGTCACCTTCGTCTTCCGCGAACAGCGGGTGGGCCGGCTCGGTTCGCAAGAGGGTGTCACCTCGGCGGCCAACGACCTTTGGAACATGCCGCTGGACGAAAAACTCGAGACGGGCAACATCCTGATGGACCTCACTATCAGCGACATGCAGAAGAGTGCTGCCGACGGCGGCTACGACCTCATCACGCTGACCTCGGCAGCAAGCAGTGCCGACGGCGACGCCTTGCGCTCGCTGCCCAACTTCCGCAGCGGCGACCCCATCTACCTCTATCATTATGACGAGGGCCATGAGCCCGACCTGCGGCGCTCCATCCTGCTGAAAGGCGCGCTGGTGTCGATGCAGGGCGACAGCGTCGTGGTGGGGCTCAACGACGGCCAGCAGAACCCACGCATCTTTGCCCCCGGCAGCTATGCCATCGAGCATGCCCCCACCGACACCTCGGGCTCGTCGCTGCGCGCGCTCTATCAGTTTGCCTGTGCCCCCAAGGCCATGCGCGACCTGCTCCTGGCGCAGCGCCCACCCACATCGACGGCATCCACCACCACCCAACTCCCGTCACCCACCACCCACTCTTTGTCACCCATCACCCAGCGTGCCCTCTGCGCCAACGACTACTTCTTGTTGGTAGGTCCGCCGGGAACGGGCAAGACATCGATGGCGCTGCGAGAGCTGGTGATAGCCCATTTGAACGCATATCACCAACCCACCACCACCCATCACCCGTCATCCACCACCCAGAATCCCATCCTGCTCACGGCCTACACCAACCGCGCCGTCGACGAGATATGCGCCATGCTTCAGGATGCGCAGCTCGGTTTTGTGCGGCTGGGCAGCATGTTCCGCTGCGACCCACGTTTCCACAAGAACCTCGTGGAGAACTACGTGGGCGAGAACCCGCGCCTCGACATGCTCAGACAGATGCTGCAGTCGGCGCGCATCGTGGTGGCCACCACATCTACGCTGCAAGGCAACCCGCAGATATTCAGCCTGAAGCGGTTCAGCGTGGCCATCGTTGACGAGGCAAGTCAGATTCTGGAGCCCGACATCCTGGGCATTCTCACCCGTGTACCCAAGTTCATCCTCATTGGCGACCACAAGCAGCTGCCCGCCGTGGTTCAGCAGAGCGACGACGACAGTCGCGTGGACCTTCCTTCGCTGCAAGCCATCCAGCTCAGCAACTGTCGCAACTCGCTCTTCGAGCGCCTGCTGCGCATAGAAAGGGCCGCAGGGCGCACTGAGTTCATCGGCGTGCTGAACCGACAGGGACGCATGCACCCCGACATTGCCGCGTTTCCGAGCCACACCTTCTATGCCCGCGAGCACCTCGTGCCCGTTCCTCTGCCTCATCAGACAGAGCCGACCACCACTCCCCGCATGGTTTTCATTCCCGCCAATGACCACCTTTCCCCATCATCCACCACACACTCGCCAGCCACAACCACCCGTTCCAACCAGGCTGAGGCCTCTATTGTGGCCGAGCAGCTGTGGCAGGTCTATCAGGAGACTGGCGAACAGTTCTCGCCGCAGAAGACAGTAGGCGTCATCGTGCCTTACCGCAACCAGATAGCACTCATACGACAAGAGACGGAGAAACTGCTCACCAGCCTCGGCCAGGCCATCGACCACCACCCGCTGCTCGACGTGTCGGTAGACACCGTGGAGCGCTACCAGGGCTCGCAGCGCGACGTCATCATCTACTCGTTCACGGTCAGCCAGCCCTTCCAGCTGGAGTTTCTCACCGCTTCCACGTTCACCGACGACGACGGCACACTCGTAGACCGCAAGCTGAACGTGGCGCTGACACGCGCCCGCCGCAAGCTCATCCTCACCGGCAACCCGCAGCTGCTGCGCCGTGTGCCCCTTTTCCGCCAGCTGCTCGACCACATAGCCGCCCAAACGTGAGGAAAAAGCGCGAATACATTTTTTAAGAAAAAAAAGACATCGGTTAAGCAAAACGCCCTAAACGGTCTACCCCTTTTTAACACTGACGTTTGAAAATTTCCAAGCAAGGAGTCTGAAGGAGCCAAATAAGCGATTCTCGCGGGCTTGCTTCCAAGGTTCTGATTATCAGTTGTTTGGATTGTTTTTGATGGTTTTTCGACCGAAAAACCGCCACTTTCAGCCCCGTTTTTTTCCGTTTTTTCCATCAAAAGTGCCACTTTTGATAAGCAAAACCACCACTTTCGTCACCCCAAAACTGCCACTTTCAGTACCTCCAAACTGCCACTTTTGCTCTTCAATAGTGGCAGTTTCACTCGCGCATCCC
>DGHX01000032.1:0-26123 GCA_002392835.1 Prevotella sp. UBA3837
AGGGGTCGTCGTTGAAGCCTCCGCCAATGTCGTTGTTGCCGCGCTTGGTGAGGGGCTGGTACTGGTGGTAGCAGCCGCCGTCGGGGAACTGGGTGGAGGCGATGTCGATGATGCGCTGTCGGGCGCGGCTCGGTATCTGGTGCACGAAGCCCACAAGGTCCTGGTTCGAGTCGCGGAAGCCCATGCCACGGCCTATGCCGCTCTCGAAGAACGAAGCGCTTCGCGAGAAGTTGAATGTCACCATGCACTGGTACTGGTTCCAGGTGTTCACCATGCGGTCCAGCTTGTCGTTGCCCGTCTGCACGCTGTATATGCTGAGCAGCTGGTCCCAGTAGTCCTGCAGCTGTCGGAAGGCCTGGTCCACCTTCTCGGTGGTGTCGAGGCTCTCGATGAGCTGGTGGGCCTTCGTCTTGTTGATACAAGCCCCCCCTACGGCCCCCGAGGGGGCTTCAATAGTTTCAAGGGCAGGGTCTATAGTGTCCCCGCTTTGCTCGCTTGCTACCGATGGGGCGCAAGAACGGGGGGCTTTCTGCCACTTCTCGTCCTGGGCGTTCTCTACGTAGCCGAGCAGGAAGATGATGTCGCGCTGCTCGCCGGGCTGCAGCTCCACCTCGATGTAGTGCGAGGCGATGGGGCTCCAGCCGTGTGCGTGACTGTTGCGGGGCCTGCCCTCGACGACGGCCTGCGGGGCCTCGAAGCCGTTGTAGAGGCCCACAAAGGCCTCGCGGTCGGTGTCGTAGCCCTGCACGGCGGTGTTCACGTGGTAGAAGGCGTAGTGGTTTCGGCGCTCGCGGTACTCCGTTTTGTGGTAGATGGTGGCAGAACCCGACGGCGAAACGCCGGGCACGGCGGCGGCGGTCTCTATCTCCACCTCGCCGGTGGAGAAGTTACGCTGGAAGTTCTCCATGTCGGTGGCGGCGTTCCACAGGCACCACTCCTCGAAGGAGAAGAGCTTCAGGCGCTTCACTCCGGCTGAGAGGTTCTTCAGCGTCAGCTTCTGCACCTCGGCCCACTTCTTCAGCGGCACGAAGAAGAGCACCGATGCCTCCACCTGGTCCTTGCGGCCGGTGATGCGGGTGTAGCCCATGCCGTGGCGGCACTCGTAGAAGTCGAGGGGCGTCTTCGTGGGCTTCCAGCCGGGGCTCCAAGCCGAGCCGGGGACGTCGGCATCGGCTATGTAGAAATAGCGTCCGCCGTTGTCCATCGGCACGTTGTTGTAGCGGTAGCGCGTGATGCGACGGAACTTGGCGTCCTTGTAGAACGAGTAGCCCCCGGCGGTGTTCGAGATGAGCGAGAAGAAGTCTTCGTTGCCCAGGTAGTTAATCCAGGGCCAGGGGGTCTGCGGGTCGGTGATGACATACTCGCGGTGCTGGTCGTCGAAGTGACCGTAGCGTTTCTGTTGTTCCATGTTGGTTGTTGTTATGGTATGTGTGTCTATATTATCCCCGCTCTATCCAGGCCAGTGTGTCGCCCTTGCGCACCTTGGCCCCCTGCTTGGCGCTGATGTCGACCAGCTTTCCGCCCAGAGCAGCGGGTATGGGCACTATCTCGCCCCACTTCTCAACGAGGTAGCAGAAGGTCTGGCCCTCGTCGTAGTGCTGGCCTATGAAGGGCTCCACGCAGGGAGCGCACTCGCCTTCGCCGTTGAACTCGTAGAAGATCTGGCCTGCCGAGGGGCATACCAGTGCGTCGGCCTTGGCATGCTTCAGCTGGTCTATCTCCTCCTGCGAAATCTTCTTGCCGCCGCCCAGACGTGCGTCGCGGGCCTTCTGAATGTCGGCCAGCAGCTGCTTCTTCGCCTGTCCGCTCTTGAAGGGGCGGTACTGCTCGGGGTGCATGGCCAGCTCGAACAGCTCTTCGTCGTCCTGTCCGTAGTCCCAGCCGTTCTCGTCCATCTCCTTCTTGAAGCCCTCCAGGGCGTTGGGGATGAGCGTGTGCGGGTCGGCGTCGGTAAACTCGCGCTTCTGCTGCTTCGCCAGCTCTATCAGCTCAGGGGCTATCTCGCCGGGCACCTTGCCGCTCTTGCCGAGGATCATGCCCCAGATGGCGTCGTCCATCATCACGTAGCGGCCCTTGCCCTGTTCCATGGTGAGCAGGTTCATCAGGGCGATGTTCTTCGTGTACTGCGAGAAGGGGGTGACCAGTGGGGGATAGCCCACCTTAGGCCATACGTACTCCACCTCGTTGAACAGCTTCACCAGCATGTCGTCCATGGTGAGCTCGGCCTCGCCCTTCTGTGCGCGCAGCTTGTTGATCATCTTCTGTATGGGGCCCAGGTCGGACATCATCGAGCCCATCATGCCACCGGGCAGACCGCAGCCCAGGAGCAGGCTGGACATGTGCTTGTTGGCGGGGTTGATGAACAGTCCCAGCCAGTCGTCGATGAACTCCTGCGTCAGCGTGCGGGCCTGCATGTAGGCGTTCATGTTGATGTCGGCGACCTCGAAGCCCTCGTTCTTGAGCATCGACTGCACGCTGATGATGTCGGGGTGCACCTTACCCCAGCTGAGGGGCTCGATGGCGGTGTCGATGATGTCGGCACCGTTGTTGCACACCTCGAGGATGCTGGCCATGGAGAGGCCGGGGCCTGAGTGTCCGTGATACTGTATGATGATGTCGGGATGCTTCGTCTTGATGGCCTTCGTCAGTGCTCCCAGCATGGCGGGCTGGCCGATGCCGGCCATGTCCTTCAGGCATATCTCCTCGGCTCCGGCGGCAATG
The DNA here is from genome assembly GCA_002392835.1 of Prevotella sp. UBA3837. Lineage (GTDB taxonomy): Bacteria > Bacteroidota > Bacteroidia > Bacteroidales > Bacteroidaceae > Prevotella. Next base: position 2,722 of record DGHX01000032.1, read on the forward strand.
ACCTCGTCGGCTATCTTCGAGTAGTACTCCACGGTGTGCACGGGGCTGGTGGTGATGCAGAGGGTGGCCTGCGGCGTCATGCCTGCCTCCTTGGCCCAACGGATGCTGGGGATGATGTTGCGCGTGTCGTTCAGGCCGCAGAAGATGCGGGGGATGTCAACGCCCTGAGCGTGCTTCACGCGGTACATCAGCTGGCGCACGTCGTCGGGCACGGGGTACATGCGCAGCGCGTTCAGGCCGCGGTCGAGCATGTGGGTCTGTATGCCCACCTCGTTGAAAGGCTTGCAGAAGGCACGCACGGCCAGGTTGGGGTTCTCGCCGGCCATGAGGTTCACCTGCTCGAAGGCGCCGCCGTTGGTCTCAACGCGGGCGAAGCAGCCCATGTCGATGATGGCGGGCGCAATGCGCTCCAGCTGGTCCTTACGAGGTTGGAACTTGCCACTCGACTGCCACATGTCGCGGTAGACGAGCGAGAACTTGATCTTCTTCTTTCCCATAGTTTTATCTTTAGTGGTTACGAGATAGTTTAACAAACTGCAAAGTTAGTCTTTTTTGCGAATAAAAAGAGAGCAACGGCGTTAAAAGGAGTTAACAGCAACGAAAAAAAGCACTGCGGGGAAAATGATGCCCGCTTTTTTGCCAGCTTCGCTTTTTTTTCGTACCTTTGCACCGCAAACTTTTTGAATCACCGAAAGCAAACATGAATAATTACAATACAGACCCCACCCCCCAACCCCTCCCCTTGAAGGGAGGGGAGTGCCTACGGGCATCGAAGGCGGAGCTGCTCCCCTCCCTTCAAGGGGAGGGGTTGGGGGTGGGGTCTGTAACTTAGTCATACAGAAACGCGAAGGAAACCAAAGCCCCGCCTACATTTCAGAATGGCAAGTAACAGACACCAGCTACTGACGACGTTGCTGCTGTGGCTCATGGCAGTCACGACACTGTTGCCGTGTGCATCGGCCCAAGGCAACGGCAGCGACGAAAGCCACTCGCTGACAGCAATGAGCAGCGAGCAGCTGCTGGAGCAGGGGCGCCACCACTTTGAGCAGCGGCAGCCGGGAAAGGCTCTGCTCTGCTTCACCACCATCTGCGAGCGATACGACGAGCAGATGGACTCTGTCAGCAAGCAGATATGCATCAGGGCCATGAATAATCGCGCGTGCGTGTACAAATATTATTATTATGACTACCCGCAGGCATACGAGTACTTCACCCAGGCCTACGAGCTGTGCGAGCGCGAGGGCTTCGACGACTTCCTGCCCGTCATCATGGTGAACCTGGGCGACCTGCTCAGCGACTACAACGCCACCACCGACAACCACGAGCTGAAACCCGCCGCCGAGGCCCGCCAGCTGTTCAGACAGTGCATGGAGCGCGCCGTGAGCAACGGCAACTGGGAACTGATGACAACGGCCTTCTTCAACCTGTCGAACCAGAACTACGACCTCGACCTGAGCCAGTATGACGTCATACTCTCGCCCGACATTCCCCCCAGCACCCCCGACCTGCAGTACGTGCGACTGCAGTACGAGGGCATAGCCCGTGTGCAGCAGGGCGACTACGCCGGTGCACGCCACTGCTTCATGCAGCAGCTGGCAGCGGTGAGCACGCAGTGGGCACCCGAGCGCGACACCATAGCCACCTACCTGAGCATTGCACACACCTACGAGCTGGAGGGCGACTTCGACAGCACCCTGAAATACCTGAACCTGGCACAGCAGAAGTGCGACGAGCACAACATCTACGACACGGCCACCGTCATCGGCGATATGCTCAGCCGCCTGAACGCACAGATGGCCCTGCGACAGCGCTACCAGCAGTATGCCCTGCTGGCCGGAGCCATCATCCTGCTGCTCCTGGTCAGCCTGGCAGCCGTGCTGTGGTACAAGAACCGGCAGCTGACGGCACGCAACCGCTCGCTGTACGAGAAGAACCAGCAGCTGCTGCGCGCCGAGGAAGAGGAGCGACAGCTGCGAAAGGCCATCGAGGAAGAGAAATACCGGCACAGCAACCTCAGCGAGGAGCAGCGCGACGACCTCACCTACCGGCTGCAGGATGTGCTCAGCAACGCCGAGCTGACCTGCCAGCAGGACTTCACCCTGGCACGGCTGGCAAAGCTGGTCGACTCGAACACCACCTACGTCTCGCAGGTCATCAACGAGAAGTACGGCGCCACCTTCAGCACCGTGCTCGGCAGCCACCGCGTGCACGAGGCATGCCGCCGCATGACCGACCACGAGCACTACGGCAACCTGACCATCGAGGCCATATCGGCCAGCGTGGGATTCAAGTCGCGCACCGCTTTCCTCAACGCCTTCAAACGCGAAACGGGGCTCACCCCATCGGAGTACCTGCGGCAGGCAGCAGAGCAAAAAGCCTGATTTTACCAGCGTTTTTTGATTATATTTATAAATATGGACACCCACACAGGGGCCCATTTGCACGCGTGCGGATAATATTTGCTAACTTTGCACCCTCATTTAATTGCAAATTAAAACAAAACAAATAAAACAATCAACGAAAAATGAACAAAACGAAAATCTACGCACTCGCCATGGCCGCAGCATGCTGTCTGAGCGTCAGTGCCCAAGTGAAGCTGAAAGGCATTGGACATAACAACCGCTATGACGACGGCGACCAGATGAAGTCGCAGTGGATAGGGTCGCTCTACGACGAGAACGGCAACTACACCGGCAAGACCGCCTTCATCGTCGACAACGGCATCTACGCCATGACCGTGGGTCAGCACAGCGTCAGCACACCCATGAAGGAACCCGCCGTGAACATCGACGACATTCGGCAGGGCAGCAGCGTGGACTACGAGAAGGCCGTCTGGGCATCGAACTTCAACATGATGTACGGCAACAGCGGAGCGGCATACATAGACGGGCGACTCATCACGGTGTACTCGCGCGACGAGTCGTCGACCACCGACGAGGAGCTCTTCGCCGTCAGGACCTGGGATGCCAAGAGCGGCGAGCTGCTCACCAACCAGACCTATCCCCGCTCGGCAACGCTCGAGTCGGCTGGAATGGCCGTCAACCCCCTCGACGGCAAGGTGTACGGACTGTTCTACCTCACCGGACGCCAGCTGCCGGAAGAGATTACCAGCGACCCCGACTACTTTGAGGACCAGGACGCCGACATGACCGACGGCGACGCCGGCTACGCCCTGTGCACCCTCGACCCGGAGACGATGACCGTCACACCCATCACCCCCGGACTCTACTACTATAACTTCGTGGCCTTCGCCATCAACAGCGAGGGACGCGCCTTCGCCATCACCAGCGGCGGTGCCAACGGTGTGCTGAACGACGAGGGGAAGATGGTGAACCTCGACGGCGAGCTGACGGGGGCCCAGGTGTACGAGATAGACCTGAGCACCGGCCTGCTGAAGCTGCAGGCCAAGGAGAAGGTTGACGCCGACGGACAGGCCTACACCGACTACGAGCCGCTGCTGCCCGCCACCGGCTACTGCTCGCAGTATCGCCGACAGGCCGCCTGCTTCGCCAAGAGCGACCCCAACACCCTGTACTGGGTGGGCTACTACAACAGCGGCAAGGGGGTGAACGACTGGGGCTCGTGGAGCTCGCTCAGCGACCGCGACTGGCGCACCAACGGCAAGTACGACACCGCACTGTACCGCATCGACATCACCACCGGCGAGTGCCAGCGCGTGCAGAAGATTGAGAACCGATGGATATTCTCGGCCCTGTGGGTCGACGGCGACGATCCCAGCGACGGCGCCTACCTGGCAGGCATCAACACCGTCGAGCATCAGCCATCGGCTGCCAGCCAGGCCACCTACAACCTCCAGGGACAGCGCATGCAGCAGCCCACCCGCCACGGGCTGTACATCAGCGGCGGCAAGAAAATCATGGTGAAATAAACAACTAATAACCAATAGCACAATGAAAGCACTACGCACACTGCTGCTGGCCCTGACAGTCATCATGGGCGGCAGCATCTCGGCCAGCGCCGAAACCGTAACATGGCTCGCATCGGCGGGCAACTCACTGTCGTCGCCCATCGCCGTCGACCAGAACATCACCCTCACATGGGTTGAGGGCGGCGGCGACCAGGCACCAAGCTACAGCAACGGAGCCGTCTACTTCTATAACGGCAACCGCGTCACCGTGAAGGCCGCCAACGACATGAAGCTGACGAAGATTGTCTTCACCTTCAGCAACGAGACCGTCAGCCTCGTCACCTGCGACGCCAGCGGCAAGAACGAAAGCAGCACCGGCATCTCCACCGACCGCAGCGCACAGACCTGCACCTGGCAGGGCGAGGCCACGCAGCTCATATTCCGTGCCTCGAAGCAGACGGGTGCCCGCTACATCAAGTCTATAGAAATCACCTATCAGGACAGCTCCGCCCCCGTGGTGAAGACCCCCGAGCTGACGCTGAGCGCCACGCCGAACAGCAGCGCCGACCTGGACAACTCGCCATCGGTGTTCGCCACCTATAAGAACACCGGCAACGGCGATGCCGAGAATGCCGTGCTCACCCTGTGGGTGGACGGCAAGGCCAACCGCACCGAGCAGCTGGGCACCATCAGTGCTAACAGCAGCAACCAGTATAAGAGCGTTTACTACGACGCCAGCACCATCGACGCCGGCACCTACGACGTGTACCTCACCCTGGAGGCCGACGGCGCCGAGACGGTGAAGACCGAGGCCGTCAGCGTCACCTTCACGAAGAAAGCCCCCGAGGCATCGTTCTCGCTGACGGCACAGAACGTCACCGTGGCCTACGACGCCACATCATATAATGTGGTGGCACAGGTAACGAACACCAGCACCGTCGACGCCAAGGGCGTCAGCGTCGAGCTGTGGAGCGGCGTGAACACCATCGCCTCGACCACCATCGACGTGGCTGCCGGACAGACCGCCACCGCCACGCTCACCGTCAGCGGAGGCCCCTTCGAGGCCGGTGAGAAGGAGATGCAGGTCGTGGTGGGCGGCAAGACCGCCAAGTGGATCACCGTCACCGTCGAGGAGGCTCCCGTGGCTCCCGTCTACGACCTCGCCGTCACCGCCATCAGCGGCTCCGTCGACCTGGCCCTTGAGAGCAACTACCTCACCGTCAGCGTACAGAACAACGGCAACCAGGACATCACCGATGCCGCCGTCACCCTCACTGCCAACGGCAAGACACTGGGCACCGCCACCGTCAGCGCCCGTGCCGCCGCCACCGGCTTCTGCACCGTCAACATCGACCAGACGGGCCTCGAGCCCGGCACCCTCAGCGTCACCGCCACCGTCACCGTCAGCGGCGACGCCACACCCAGCGACAACAGCCTCTCGCAGGACATCACCGTGAAGGCAGCTCCCCTGCCCGAGGCCACCTACAGCGTCAGCGCCGAGGACGTCAGCGTGCCCTTCGGAGCCGAGAGCTTCGCCATCAGCGCCACGGTGAAGAACACCAGCGACGTGGATGCCAAGGACGTGGAGGTGAAGCTGCTCAAGGGCATCACCGCCGTTGACACGAAGACCATCAGCGCCCTCGCCGCCGGAGCCGAGCAGACCGTCACCTTCACCGTCACAGAGATGGGCGAGGCCGGCCGTCAGGCCACCTACTTCGTGCAGGTAGCCAACAAGGCACAGGCCGAGGTCACCGTCAGCTTCGAGGAGGAGCCTGTCACTGAGGTCCGCGACCTGGCCGTCATCGAGGTGCTCGGCACCATCGACCTGGCCCAGGAGAGCAACCAGGTGCGCGTCACCGTTCAGAACAACGGCAACACCGACATCACCGACGCCGCCGTCACCCTCAGCACAGGCGACCAGACGCTGGGCACCGCCACCGTCAGCGCCCGCGCCGGACAGCAGGGCTGGACCATGGTAACCGTAGCCACTAAGGAACTGGCCGAGGGCGAGCTCCCCGTGATGGCCACCGTCAGCGTAGAGGGCGACGCCACTCCCGCCGACAACACCCTCGAGGCCATCGTCATCGTGAAGGCCGCTCCCCTGCCCGAGCCTACCTTCGCCGTCACGGCACAGGATGTCGAGGTGGCCTACGGCGCCAAGAGCTTCAACATCGTGGCCGTCGTAGAGAACACCAGCGACGTCGACGCCAAGGACGTGGAGGTGCGCCTGCTCAGCGGCATCGACGTTGCCGGCACGCAGACCATAGCCACGCTGGCCGCCGGAGCCAAGCAGACCGTCACCTTCCAGGTGCAGAACACCTTCCAGGGCGGCACCACTAAGAGCTACTACGTCCAGGTGGCCGGACAGGCCCAGGCCGAGCTCACCGTCACCTTCGAGCCGGAGCCCGTGGCCGAGGTCCGCGACCTCGCCATCACCACCGTCAGCGGAGCCATCTACCTCGACGCCGAGAGCAACTACATCACCGTCTTCGTCGAGAACCACGGCACCGTCGACATCAGCGACGCTCCCGTCGTCATCACCGTCACCGGCGGACAGCAGCTCGGCAGCGCCACCGTCAGCGCCCGTGCCGGACAGAGCGGCTTCTGCTCCGTACCCGTCAGCACCGACGGCCTGCAGGTGGGCGACCTCGACATCACCGCCACCGTCACCGTCAGCGGCGATGCCACTCCCGCCGACAACGTGATGCAGAAGACCGTCAACGTCACCGTCAGCACTGCCATCACCACCGTCAGCGCCCTGAAGGCCAGCGGCAAGCAGGCCTACACCCTCGGCGGACAGAAGGTGACCACGCTGCGTCCCGGTCTCTACATCGTCGACGGCCGAAAGGTCGTGGTGAAATAGCACCCTAACATGGAGGCGGCACACAGCCGTGCCGCCTCCTATATATATATAATAATGTATACAGCAACACAAAAGAATAATCATGAAACACTTTCACCTAACCACAAGCAAAGCCCTCCGCTCACTGCTCCTCGCCTGTCTGCTCACAGCAGGAGGAACGGCATGGGCCGATGAGCTGACTGTCAGCAACGGAACAAATACTAATACATACGTTCCTTTCTATGGCAACTGGGCTGATGCCTATCAGAAATGCGAGTTTATTATCCCGGCAGAGGATCTTGCCACCTTGAAAGGAACGAGCATTTCTGCACTAAAGTTTTATTCTACCACAGCATCGGTTATCTGGAATGGCTCTTTCCTCGTTTTCCTGAAAGAAGTAGAAGCAACTACTATGACAGCATTTACGGGAACAACCGATGCAACGGTAGTTTTCGAAGGAACAGGTCTTTCTATTGATGCGAACAAGGAAATGGCTGTCACTTTCTCGCAGTCTTATACCTATCAAGGAGGAAATCTTCTTGTTGGATTCTATCAGACGAAAGCAGGCAATTACCAAAACATGAGTTTCTATGGTGTGGGGCAGGCAAGTAACACAGCATGGCAGGGCTACAACTCTTCAAGCTTGGATGCTGTCAGCGGCTCTGCTAAGTCTTTCATTCCTAAGACCACTTTCACCTATGAAGCAATTATCACAGGTCCTGGTCTGAAGGTCCTTGACGGAAGCTCCAAGATTTCTTCCGGCTACTCCTACAACTTCGGCCTCACCACTGCCGGTGCCACGAAGGAGTTCACGCTGAGCAACCCCGGAACTGAGAGCATCACGCTCGGCATTGCTGCCACGGGCGGCTTCGGTGTCAGCCCTGCCAACACAACGATAGCAGCAGGTGCAGAGGCCACGCTGACCGTCACCATGCCCGACGCCACCTCCACCGGCACCGTCACCATCACCCCGACGGCAACCGATGTCCAGCCGTTCACCATCAACGTCAGCGGCAGCATCCGCGATGCCAGCAAGCTCTATGAGAATGGCTTCAGTGCCCTGCCCACCGGCTGGAGCGCCGAAGGCACCTGGAGCTATTCCGAAGCCAACGGAGCTTACTCCCAGGCGTATTATCTCAGCAGCAAGGCCCGTCTGAAGACCCCGCTGCTCACCCTTGCCGAGGGCGAGACCTTCATCGTCGAAGCAAAGGGCTACAGCACCAGCTACACCAGTTATCAGCACCTGCAGATGCAGTACTCAGCCGACGGCGAGAGCTGGACTAACTTCGATGCCGAGCCTACCCTCGACCCCGAAGCATGGGGCACCTTCACCTTCACCGGCGCACCAGCAGGCAAGTACTACATCGCCGTCAATGCCTCGCAGGCCTCTGTCCGCATGTTCTACGGCGGCACCGTGGTAACCGAGCCGAAGTTGGTCTTCACCCAGGCCGATTACAGCTTTGGCATGGTCAATGCCGATGCCACCTCCACGGCGTTCACCATTCAGAACACCGGTCTCGGCGAACTCACCGGACTGACAGTCACCTCCGACAACCCTGCCTTCACCGTTAACTGCGATGCCACTACCATCGCTGCCACAGGTCAGGCCACCTTCACCGTAACGCTCACCACCCAGGCCAAGGGTATGCAGACCGCCACTGTCACCGTCAGCGGCGACGGCGTGGAGAGCCAGACCTTCAACGTCAGTGGCTACGTGGCTGACGAGACGAAGATCTTCGAGACCTTCGCCGCCCTGCCCGACCGCTGGACAGCCGAAGGCACATGGAACTACGACGCTACAAGGGGAGCATACAGCACTGCCTACGGCGGTGGTGCCACGCTCACCTCACCTAAAATAAAGGTCGCCGAGGGCGACAAGCTGGCCATCAGCGCCAAGACGGGCTACAGCGGCGCCTCCTATTACCTGAAGGTGGAAGGCTCAGCCGACAACGGCGCCACCTGGACGGCCTACAGCCAGCAGCTCAGCACCGCCAGCACGCCTGCCCTGAACACCACCGGCTACACCGTGGTGGAGTTCACCGACATCCCCGCCACCGTCAACCGCCTGCGCCTCACCAGCTACTACGGCTACATCAACGGTCTGAATGGCTTCACCTACGATGACAACGACCCCAAGCTGGGCATCTTCAGCAACGAGGCCTGCACTGCCGCCGTCAGCGATGCCGCCGTCAGCAAAGACTGGGGCTTCATCAGCCAGGACATGTCGGCCACCTATTATATTAAGAATGTAGGCACGGGCACCATGACCGTCACCGCCACCGAGGCCCCTGCCGGCTTCAGCGCCGTGCTGGGCCAGAGCACACTCGCCGCTGGCGAGAGCACCACGTTCACCATAGCTATGGCCAACGACAGCGAGAACAATGAGGGCCTGCACAGCGGCACCGTCACCCTGACGGCCACCGACAGCGAGGACAATAAGCTGGGCACCTTCGCCGTCACCGCAAGCGGCGTCGTCGTAGGCAGCAAGACCGACGTCAACTTCGCCACGCTCACTGCCTTCCCCGCCGGATGGGAAGCCAAGAACTGGAGCGTCAGCAGCGGCAAGGCCACCATTAGCTACAACTCCGGCGACCTCATCACCGGTACCTACACCGTGACCGAAGGCGAACAGATGATTATTGAGGCACGCCGCAACAGCAGCTCCTCTTACGCCACTATCGCCCTCACATACAGCTATTCTACCGACGGCGGTGCCACATGGTCTGAGGCCAAGGACATCACCCCCGCCACCACGTCCTACCAGCTCACCGCCATCAGCGGCATTCCCGCTGGCAATGTCATGCTCAAGTTCACTGGCACCTATGTCGACATCAGCCGCATCTACGGCTTCACCGCTGTGGCCAAGGCCAACATGGTGCTCACGCCTGCCGACGAGAGCTACGACTTCGGCATGCAGACCGCCAATGCCGAGTACGTCATCACCGTCAGCAACAACGGCACGGCCCCGATGACTGGTCTCACCGCCACCCTTGAGAGCGGAGCCAACTACACCGCCACCGTCAGTGCCACTACCATCGCCGTCGGCGAGAGTGCCACCGTCACCGTCACCCAGCTCTACGATGCCGCCAACGGCTTCGCCACGCTCAGCGACGTGCTCACCATCGGCGCCGACGACCTGGCTGCCAAGACCGTTGCCCTGAGCGGACAGACCCGCGACGCCTCGAAGTACTTTGCCGACTTCCAGAGCGGACTGCCCGAGGGATGGACTGCCAATGGCTGGAGCGACAACTACAGTGGCACAAACCACTTCCAGCAGGCTGCTTACTCTGGTAACAACACCCTCACCACACCGGCACTCACCGTGCAGGCCGACGAGGTGCTGGCCTACGACCTCTGGGGCTCTTACGGCTCCACCACCGTCACCGTGGGCTACAGCCTTAACGGCGGCATCAGCTGGACTGAGCAGCAGGTCAGCGTCACCAACGCGCAGACCACCTACCGTCTGACCATGCCCACAGCTGGCAACGTCATAGTTCGCTTCGTGGGCAACAACTATGCCCGCCTCGACAACTTCTACGGTGGACAACTGGCTACCGAGGCTCCCGTCCTCGCCGTCAGTCACGAAGGTGCCGCCGTTGCCGACGGCTACAGCCACGACTTCGGCACCATCCGCGCCGCTGCCACCACCACCTTCACCGTAGCCAACACCGGCACCGGCACCCTCACCCTCGCCGTGAACGCCCCCGACGGCTTCACCGCCACCCTTGGCAAGGATGCACTTGCCGCCAACGAGAGCACCACGCTCACCCTCACCATGCCTGTGGAAGAGCCCTACGGACAGAAGGAAGGCACCGTCACCCTGCAGACCAGCCTGGGCGACTTCGCCATTCACTACACCGCCACGGTCATGAACCCCAATGCCTTCTTCGAGGACTTCGCAGCCGGTGTAAAGCCTGACGGATGGAGCTTCAGCGGCTACTGGGAAGTCGACGCACAGCAGGCACAGAACACCGCCAGCGGCACCGCCGACCTCGTCACCCCGCTGCTCAGCGTGGCTGGTGAGGCCGATGCCATCACCTTCCAGGCTGCACGCTCCAGCAGCTACAGCCCAGGCACGCTCTCCGTGGCTTACTCTGAGGATGGCAACAGCTGGACCGATGCCGGCATCACCGTTACCCTCACCACCAGCTACCAGGACGTCACCGTCAGCGGACTGCCTGCCGGCCGCTACTACCTGCGCCTCAGCGGCGCCCGTGTCAAGGTCGACAACTTCCTTGGCTGGCAGCGTGTGCCTGGCATCGTGCTCGACGAGACTGCAGCCCTGCCCGACCTGAGCGACATCACCGAGAGTGACGTCATCCTGCGCCATAGCTTCGTCAGCGGATGGAACACCCTCTGCCTGCCCTTCACCGTCAGCGTCAGCGACATCGCCGAGGGTGCCGAGGCCTACGCTTTCACCGGTTACGATGCCGAGGCCCGCGAGCTGCAGTTCCAGGCCGTCACCACCCTCCAGGCCGCACAGCCCTATGTCGTCTACGTGCCCCAGGCCGTCACCGCACCCCTCGTCTTCAGCGCCGTCACCATCGCCGCCACCGAGGCCGCTGCTGCCACCTTCGAGCCCGTTGCCTTCCAGGGCACCTTCGCACCTGTCACCTTCGCCGACCTGGGCGACGGTCCCTTCTATGGTCTCACCGCTGCGGGCAAGATTGCCAAGGGCAGTGCCAGCGTCACCATCGACGGCATGCGCGCCTACTTCACCGGCGTGCCCGCCGGGGCTCGCGTCGCCATTGCCGGTGGCTATGCCAGTGGCATCAGCACCATCAGTATTGACAGCCAGGCACCTGTCGGCACCTACAACATGCAGGGTCAGCGCGTGCAGCAGTTCAGCCGCACCGGACTCTACATCGTCAATGGCAAGAAAGTAGTAGTCAAGTAACAACCCCCTAAATACACTGACAGCATTATGAAACGTACATATATAGCACCAACCACGGCACTCCACCTCCTGCAGCCCACCCTGCCCTTGGCCGCCAGCGAGTTCAACCAGGGACAGCAACAGCAGAGCGTCACCACCACCGAGGAGGAGGTCGACAAGTTCACTACCCGTCGCCGCAACGTATGGGATGACGAGGAGGACTATGAATTCTGAACCCACCTGTCACCATCTGTACTAAGAACACACACTGAAAGCCGAGGGGGAGGAGCGCACACCATGCCGCTCCTCCCCCTTCTTTCCTCTTTCCTCTCTCCACTTTCCTCTTTCCACTTTCCTCTCTCCACTTTCCTCTAAAAAAGTTTGCTTATCTCCCCGAAAACCCCTACCTTTGCACCAAAATAACATCACACATGAAACGAAACGCCCTTCTTCCCCTCCTCCTGCTCCTCGTCGCCAGCCTCACCGCCTGCCTCGACAAGCAGCCACGCACCATGCCATCCTCACCCCTTAACCCTTCACCCTCCACCCTCAACCCTCAACCCTCCACCCTCAACCCTCACCCCTCCACCCTCGACTCCTCACCTTCCACCCTCTACGGCCTGGTCTGCGACGGCAGCAACGACACGCTGCTCATCTTCCTCCGCGACCCCTACGACGGCACCGACCCTGACACGCTGAACATCCTCGACGCCTCGCGCCGCCACCGTGTCTTCGGCACACTGCGCATCGGCGACCGTGTCGCCATCCTTCCCGACACTGCCTGCGCCTCCTGCGCCTCCACCGTCATCGTCACGCAGGACCTGCTTGGCCAGTGGTGCTACCGTGTCACCCCCACCCTTCGCCGCCGTGCCGGCATGGAGCAGCGCCTGCAGGCCGATGCCGCCCTCTCTGACAGTGTCAGCCAGCTTCTCAGCCAGGAGCGTGAGTACGGCATCAACATCAAGGCCGACAGCGTGGCCATGCCCATCGGCATGCGCTCCGCCGATGCCGACGTCGACAGCCCCGTCGAGTACCCCGTCCTGCCCCGCTACCGCCGCTGGGCCGTCAGCGGCGACCGCCTGCTGCTCACCCGCATGACCCTCGACAGCCTGGGCAACGCCGCCGAAGCCGTCACCGATACTGCCACCTTCCTCCTGCTCACCCCCGACAGCCTCGTTCTCCTCTTCCCCGAAGGCCCACGAGCCTACTACCGCAAGTCAGGGAACTAAAGTCGGGCGGATGCGGAACAATTAATTTCAGTTAATTTTCTGACAAACTTGCAGTCCTTTCAAAAAAAATGTGTAATTTTGTCAGCCATTATGGAAACCAGAGACCTGCAATCCATCAAACAACGCTATAGCATCGTGGGCAACTGCGATGCGCTGAACCATGCCCTCGACGTGGCCCTTCAGGTAGCCCCCACCGACGTCAGCGTCCTCATCACCGGTGAGAGCGGCGTCGGCAAGGAGATCATCCCCCGCGTCATCCACGACGCCTCCCCGCGCCGCCGCGAGAAGTATTTCGCCATCAACTGCGGCTCCATCCCCGAGGGCACCATCGACAGCGAGCTCTTCGGACATGTCAAGGGTGCCTTCACCAGCGCCATCGGCGACTCCCCCGGCTATTTCGGCGTCGCCAACCACGGCACGCTCTTCCTCGACGAGGTCGGCGAGCTGCCCCTTGCCACCCAGGTGCGCCTGCTCCGCGTCCTCGAGACCGGCGAGTACATCCCCGTCGGAGCCACCGAGGTGCGGCGCACTGACGTCCGCATCGTTGCCGCCACCAATGTCAACCTCCAGCGCGCCATCACCGAGGGCCGCTTCCGCGAAGACCTCTTCTACCGCCTGAACACCATCTCCATACAGATGCCCCCCCTGCGCGAGCGCGGACAGGACATTGTCCTCCTCTTCCGCCTCTTCGCCATGCAGACGGCCGAGAAGTACCGCATGGAGCGCATACAGCTCACCGACGACGCCCGCCAGCTGCTGCTACACTATAAGTGGCCGGGCAACGTGCGCCAGCTGAAGAACATCACCGAGCAGCTCTCCATCCTCAGCCCCACCCGTACCGTCGACGCCCATCAGCTGTCGCAGTACATTCCCCACGACCCCGACAGCACACAGCTCGCCGTGGTGCAGCCCCATGCCGGTGCCGACCACACCTTCGACGCCGAGCGGGAGCTCCTGTACAAGATTCTCTTCGAGCTGCGCGGCAACGTCAGCGACATGCGGCGCGAGATGAGCCAGCTGAAGAAGCAGCTGCAGGACCTGCAGTCCACTCCCCCCACCATCATCACTTCGCCCACCACCCTCGACTATCCTCCCTCTACCCTCCACCCCTCACCCTCAACCCTTACCCCTCAACCCTCCACCCCACAGACCGAGGATGCCGTTGCCGAGGAGTACGTCGAGCCCGAGCAGGAGAACCTGAACCTCTACGACCTCTCGCGCCAGATGCTCATCAAGGCCCTGGACCGCAACAACGGCAACCGCAAGAAGGCGGCACAGGAGCTGGGCATCAGCGACCGAACCCTCTACCGCCGCCTGCGCGACTTCGACCTCACCTGAAGAGTGAAGAGTGAAAAGTGAAGAGTGAAAAGTGAAAAGTGAAGAATTTGCTACCGCCCGAACAGCCCTGAAAGGGCGACGGAATACAGGCAGGGGTAAAACCCCTGATGAAGAATTTGCTACCGCCCGAACAGCCCTGAAGGGGCGGCGGAACACAGGCAGGGGTGAAACCCCTGATGCTACCGCCCGAACTAATCATAATTACTCATTACTAATTAAGAATTAAGCATTAAGCATTAAGCATTAAGCATTAAAAAGAAGTGAACATCGCCCACTACATACGTCCACGCCCGGTGCCCGGTGTCTGCCCGGTGCTCCTCGCCCTGCTGCTGTCGCTGCTCTGCTCCGCCTGCTCCATCAGCTACACCTTCAACGGTGCCAGCATCGACTACACGAAGGTGAAGAGCATACAGATTGCCGACTTCCCCATCCGCTCCAACTATGTCTGGGGCCCCATGGCCGCCATCTTCAACAACCAGCTGCGCGACCAGTATGCCAACCACACCAAGCTCACCCAGGTGAAGCGCGGCGGTGACCTGCGCCTCGAGGGCGAGATCACCCGCTACGAGCAGCGCAACAAGAGCGTCTCCGCCGAGGGCAGCTCAGCACAGGTGGAGCTCTCCATCACCGTGAACGTGCGGTTCACCAACAACACCAAGCACTCCGACGACTTCGAGCGACAGTTCACCGCACAGCAGTCTTACGACTCCAACCTCTCACTCAACGCCGTACAGGAGGAGCTGGTCACACAGATGGTGAAGGACATCACCGACCAGATCTTCAACGCCACCGTCGCCAACTGGTGATGCATTAAGCATTAAGCATTAAGCATTAAGCATTAAGAAAGTGAACATTGCGCACTACATACACCATCCCGAGCACCTCGACCGTGACACGCTCTACGAGCTGCGGTCGCTGCTCGCCTTGTACCCCTACTACCAGACGGCCCGTCTGCTGCTGCTCCATAACCTCTTCCTGCTCCACGACCCCACCTTCGACCACGAGCTGCGACGTGCCGCCGTCTATATCACCGACCGCCGCGTCCTCTTCCGCCTCGTAGAGCAGGCACACTACCAGCTGCAGCCCGCCAAACAGGCAGGTCAGGCGCAGCTCGGGCAGCTCGGGCAGCTCGGCCGGATTTACAATCCGGGCGAACCGAGTATTAGCATTTCCAGTGCGTCAACACCACCCTCCACCCTCCACCCTCAACCCTCCACCATCGACCCTCAACCCTCCACCATCGACCTCATCGACGATTTCCTCGACACGCTGCCTGCCGACCAGCGCCCCGACAGCGACGTGCAGCGTCCCCGCCGCCGTCCCACCGCCGCCGATGCCGCCGTCGACTACATGTCGTACCTGCTGCAGACCGAAGCCTTCGAGGCCGAGGAGCAGGCCGGCGAGGCCCCGCAGCTGAACCGTCAGGACCTCATCGACACCTTCATAGAAAATGACAAAGGGCGCATCGTGCTGCCACCCCCTGCCGACACTCCGCCCCCCGTCGCCGACACCCCTGCCGACAGCGACAACAATGCCCCACCCGAGGTTTATACCGAGACATTAGCCCGTATTTACATCCGTCAGGGCAATTTTTCGCGTGCTTTGCAAATTATTAAGCAATTATCTTTGGACGATTCGAAAAAAAATGCTTACTTTGCAGACCAAATGCGATTCCTCGAAAAGCTGATTATCAACAACAACAAAAAAAATAAGTAAAAAAAATGTACACTATCCTACTCATCATCATTGTTCTTGCCGCCATTCTCATGGTCGGCATCGTGCTCATCCAGGAGTCGAAGGGTGGCGGTCTGGCTGCCAATTTCTCCTCCTACAACCAGATTGGCGGTGTCCGCAAGACCACCGACTTCATCGAGAAGACCACCTGGAGCCTCGCTGCCGTCATGGTCGTCATCAGCATCGCCTGCGCATACGTCGCACCACGCCACGGACAGGAAGGCCCGGTCATCAACCAGATACAGAACCAGGCCACTAACCCCAACAACGCACAGGGCATAGCTCCTGCACCTCTCACGCAGCCCGAGGCCGCTCCCGCAGAGGCTCCCGCCGCTCCTGCAGAGGCCCCTGCAGAGGCTCCCGCAGAGTAAACAACCACACACCACATGAAAACAATACAACTACTTTTAGCTGCCACCACATGCGTGGCAGCTTTGAGTGGTTGTGAGGCAGTACTCGACTCACAGGGGGAGGAATGCCCCACTGACGAGGCGGCAAACTCACAACTGCTAATCAAGACACGTGCCGACGGTGATACGAGCGCCGATGGCACCACAGATGCTGCACTGCAGCAGGGACGCATCTACATCTTCAATGCCGACGGTACCTGTACCGCCATCCTCAGCACCACTGAAGAGCAGACCAGCGCCAGTGCCACCTTGGCGGCAGGCACCTACAGTGTCTATGCCGTTGGCAGTGACGACCTGGAGCGCTACGAGCTCCCCACGCAGCAGGATGCCCAGCCCACCAGTGTGATCACCACCCAGACGGGCAAGGTCATCGGCGACCTCCTCATGGGCGGCGCCACCTCCATCACCCTGCAGGACGGTGAGACACGCCAGCTGAACCTGCGTCTCGACCGCAAGGTGTTCTGCCTCAGCAGCATTACCATTAACAAAGTACCCGATGACGTCACACAGGTCGACGTATCATTGGAACCCCTCTACAGCAGCATCCAGCTCAACGGCACATACCCCGACGCTACGCAGCCTTGCCGCGTCAGTCTGAGCCGCGACGATGAGACGGCGGGCCGCTGGGTGGCAACGCCGATGCTGATGCAATATCCCTCGAAGGATCTGCCCACCATCACCGTCTACTTCACTCGTGCCGACGGCATCAAGAGCTACAGCTACACCTCTACCGAGGCCATTGAGGCCAACCATCACCTCAGCATTGAAGGCACCTACACCGAGCCGCTCGGCGTAACGCTGCAAGGCATCCTCACCAGCACCGAATGGGGCGAGGACAAGACCATCGTCTTCGACTTCGACGAAGACTCTGCCACCGGCCACGAAAGCGGAAACGGCGACGATAACACTGGCGGCGGTGACGACGACAGTGGCAGCGGTCAGCAGTCTGGCGACACGCCTGTGGTAGGCCAGATGTACAAGGGATGTCTGGTCGCAGCCGTGGACGGACGGCAAGCCACGCTGGTATCGCCGACCGAGAAGAACGGATTCCCCACTACTGGCGGCATGGCAGAGCAAGTGGAGCAAGCACTCGCCACATGGCCCGACGTAGAGGGTGTCAGCGGCACCTGGCGCGTGCCCACTACCAGCGAAGCAACCGACTTCCTGCTGAACTACCTGATTACCAGTGTAGGCACCTATTCCTACTGCGTCATAGAGGACGGCATACTGCAACGGCTCTCCATAGCATGGAACTACGCACAGAACAAACCGGTATTCGACAAGGTCGAAGAGACGTTTTCAATGAACATGCGGCTCAGGCCTGTCATTGACATCACGTTCTAAGCGACAAGAAACCGCAAAAACTATTTTATGAAAACCTTAGTAAACATGCAAATCACGAAAAGCAGACTTTTCTTGATACCACTTCTCATGCTGGCAATGCTCACAGGCACGGCCAGCATGAGGGCACAGAAGACGTCTTTTACAATGACCGATAAAGACATCACTGGGGAGTTTGCTAACATGAGCAACATTGCCCGCTTTAGCTCATGGACATTCGATAACTGTTGGGGAATAAAGGAAAACATTGACAATGGTATGCAAGTGGGTTCTGACAAAGCCCCTGGCAAGGCCATGTCACCGGTTTTAGGAACCTATGGGAATATCTCCTTAGTCGTTAATGCACAAAACATCAATGGCGTAACGTCAGAGACTGATTTCATCTTATCTGTTGAAGATGGCGATGCTATTATTTACTCTGGTCACCATAGCGTGAAAGGTAAGGATGCATCGCACCCTTCAGCCATCACCATATCAGGTTGCACACCAACTTCAAGAGTGTGCATCACAAGCAATGAAAAGAAATTCTTGGTGAAAGATGTGCACATATACCCTATTAATAGTGCCGTATTCTATGAGTCCTTCGACTTTCTAAGCGCCGCTAACACTTGGGGAATCGGCACCGTGGCTTCTTCAGATATGTTCGACAACGCCAGTTCTACTACAATAAATGGCTGTTATCAATCAAAAGAGAATCTTTACATAATTAGCAATAATTCTAACTACACCATATCAAAGTTTGCAAGTTATAACAGCGATTTTCTGATAACGTTCAAGGCCGGGCATTATAACGCCGGCGGCAGTTATAACCTTAAAGTGACATGCACTTCCGCAAACCTTTCTGATTTCGACAGCTATATTTGCAGTGACGTATCAACATCTCGTAATCTGCAACTTAGTCTTGATAATTACAAATGGGAGAATCATTTCATTGTCATTAGGAACGCCAGCAGTTCATCGAAGCTGACTTTCACTGGTGACAAAGTACAAATTGACGACATCCTCATCACTCCCATCCCCGCCACCCTTGACGAGCATGCCGACAACTCCACCTATATCAAGGCAAATGCTGGGCAGAAGATTAACGTGCAGCTGGGCCGCACGCTGACAGGTGGTGTATGGTGCCCGCTGTGCCTGCCTTTCGCCGTGACTCCAGAGGTGATGACCGCCGCTATAGGCAGCTGCGAGATAGAGACACTGCAAGGCATCGATGCCGGCGTGTTCAAGTTCGCCGTTCCCTCTGGCCAGACCGTTGCTGCCGGCACGCCGTTCATCGTACGCCCTGCTGAGACGAAGAAAAACCCGTCATTCATAGGAGTGACGGTGAAGGACGCGGAGCCTCAGACCGTGACGGCGGGCAACACGGAGGGCTATGCCCTGCGGGGCATCTTCTCGCCGACGGAGCTGACGACGGACGGCACGAACCTGTTCTTAGGCAGCAATGGCAGCCTGCTGACGCTGAGCAGCGAAGCCACCGACCGGCGCTTAGGCGGACTGCGGGCATTCTTCGTGGTGCCCCAGGGGACGTTATCGGCCCGCATGACGACAGGCAACGCTCAGACAGGCATCAGTCCTGCCACGATGACGTCAGCAGGGGCAGCAACGGCGACCTATGACCTGACGGGACGCCGCACGGGCGGCAACAGCCGCACCATCATAGTGAAGCAGGGAAAAAAGATTGTTGGACAAAGAAACATATATAAGTAATGTGTAAACGATACTGCAAGCCGGTGACGAAATGTCACACGATAGCCACGGCACACTTAGTGTGTGCTACGATAGACTCGAAAAGCAACGTTCAGACTGTCACCACAACGGCGGGCGCCGCTGCCCGCGAGCACGGAACAGGATGGGAGGACGAGGAGTAAGGATTCCATATCCCCCCTCCCCCCTCTCCCTTTCCAAATTGAGCGAAGAAAAATTTTGTTCTTCGCTCTTTTTTTTGTACCTTTGCGGCCAGTAATATATATAATAGATGTATATGGACTGGACGACGATGGCGGCAGGACTGCTGATACCGTTAGCAGGCACGGTGGCAGGCTCTGCCATGGTGTTCTTCATGCGGCACGACATGCCCGTGCGCCTGCAGAAAGCACTGCTGGGCTTCGCCTCGGGGGTGATGGTGGCGGCATCGGTATGGTCGCTGCTGATTCCTGCCATGGAGATGAGCAGCGGCGAGGGCTTGCTGACAGTGCTGCCCGCCGCAGTGGGCTTCCTCCTGGGGATGGCATTCCTGCTGCTGATAGACGAGGTGACGCCACACCTGCACATAGGGTCGGCGAAACCTGAGGGCCCCAGGGCACGGCTGTCGCGGACGGCGATGCTGGCCCTGGCGGTGACGATCCATAACCTGCCGGAAGGCATGGCGGTGGGCGTGGTCCTGGCAGGAGCGGCACAGGGTGCCGGCGGCATGACGACGGCAGCGGCAGTGGCGATGGCCACGGGCATAGCGATACAGAACATTCCGGAAGGGGCCATCATAGCCATGCCGATGCGCGCGGAGGGGAACAGCCGCCGACGGGCCTTCGCCATAGGGAGCCTGAGCGGTGTGGTGGAGCCGATAGGAGGGCTGGCGGTGGTGCTCCTGGCAGCAGTGCTGACACCGGTGCTGCCCTATCTGCTGGCCTTCGCCGCCGGAGCCATGCTCTACGTGGTGGTGGAGGAGCTGATACCGGAGGCATCGACGGGAGAGCACTCGAACCTGAGCACCATAGGATTCGCCATCGGCTTCGTGCTGATGATGGTGATGGACACGGCGATGGGGAAATGATAAATGATAAATGATAAATGAAAAATGAGCATACAGGATTTTAACGACATCAGGCCCTTTGAGGCCGAGGAGCTGCCGGAGGTGTACAGCCGACTGGAGCAGGACGCACAGTTCAGGAACGTGGTGAGGGCATTGTACCCGGAAGTGCCCTTCGAAATGGTGATGGCACGCATGAAGGGCTGCACGACGTGTCTTGACTTCCAGAAGACGTTCTGCTACACCTTCCTGAAACGTCTGATGGCAGAGGCGTCGACAGGTCTGACGATGGACGCAGAGGCCATCGACATGAGGGAAGGACGATATACCTTCGTGAGCAACCACCGCGACATAGTGCTGGACTCGGCACTGCTCTGCGTGCTGCTGTTAGACGCCGGGGCAGGGACGACGACGGAGATAGCCATCGGCGACAACCTGCTGGCGGCGCCGTGGATAAGGGACGTGGTGAGGATCAACAAGTCGTTCATAGTGCAGCGCCAGCTGCCGCCACGCGAGCTGCTGGCGGCATCGAAGCACATGTCGGAATACATGCACTTCGTGATCAGCCAGAAGCACGACAACGTGTGGATAGCTCAGCGTGAGGGGCGTGCCAAGGACGGCAACGACCGCACGCAGCCCGCCATACTGAAGATGATGGCCATGGGCGGCGAGGGGTCAGCCCGCGAGCGGCTGAAGGCACTGCACATAGTGCCGCTGAGCATCAGCTACGAGTATGACCCGTGCGACTTCCTGAAGGCGAGGGAGATGCAGCTGCGACGCGACGACCCGACGTGGCGGAAGACGGCGCAGGACGACGTGGAGTCGATGCGCACGGGCATCATGGGGTACAAGGGGGCGGTGCACTACCACTGCGCACCGTGCATAGACGAATGGATAGACCAGCTGCCGGAGGACATAGGGCGCGCGGAGCTCTTCGACGCCGTGGCACAACACATAGACGAGGAGATACACCGCCACTACCGGCTGTACGCCTCGAACCGCGTGGCAGCAGGAGAGGAGTGCACCGAGGAGGAGCGCCGCAGCTTTGAGGAGTATGTGGAGCGGCAGTTAGGGAAGATAAGGATGGAACACCCTGACTGGGCCTTCCTCAGGGACCGCATCAAGGAGATGTACGCCTGGCCGCTGAAGAACAAGCGCCTGAGTAGCCTATCGCATTGCAAATGATAAATGAAAAATGAAAGATGAGAAAGACGATAACGGCAGCGGTTGTGGTGGCGGCTCTGACGGGCTGCGAGATAGACTACTATGAGAAAGGCGAGGGCGAGATGTCGCTGGTGACGGCGGAGATGGGCATGGCCCACTGTGACGGCGAGCGGCAGGTGGACTACATGCTGACCGACGGAGGCGTGCGCCTGGCGATGGCTCCGGGGCTGACGGCAGACTGGATGACCACGGGCGATTCGACCTACCGGGTGCTGCTGTACTACAAACGCACCGGCGAGGGACAGGCCGAGGCGGTGAACATGAGTCGCGTGGGGGTGATGACCCCTCATGCCCTGACCGAAGGGAAGAACGGGGAGGCGGCGCCGCAGATGAAAAGCGACCCGCTGCACTGGGAGAGTGCATGGGTGAGCGCCGACGGACGGTGGCTGAACCTGCGCCTGCGCCTGATGACAGGGCGCAGCGACGACGAGAAGGCGCTGCAGACATTGGGGCTGGTGCCCGACACCGTGCAGAGCGCAAAACGGCACCAGCACCTGCGGCTGTACCACGACCAGGGAGGACTGCCTCAGCACTACTCAACGGTGGCCTACGCCAGCATGGCCATCGACGCCGACAGCACCGACAGCATAACGCTGACGGTGAACACATACGAGGGGGAGGTGACGCGAAGCTTCGCCACCACAAGATAGAGCTTTTACTCGGAAGGCACGGCAGGCTTCGCCTTCTGACGACGCACCTTGAAGCGGTCGAAACCCTCGCCATAGACACCGATGACGGCACTCTGCGAGACGAAGGCCGAGGGGTCTACATCGTTGATAATGCGGAAGATGGCATCGCTCTGGCGCTTCTTGGCCAGCACGAACAGCATCTTCACCTCCTTGCCGGAGTAGAAGCCGTGGGCATCGATGGTGGTGCAGCCACGGTGGGGCTCGCGGTTGATGCGGCGCCCTATCTCCTCGTAGCGGTCGCTGATGATAAAGAACTGAACGGAGCGGCGCATGCTGTTCACCACCTGGTCGATGCAGAAGGCGGTGACGTAGAGCACGACGTAGCCGTAGATGACCTTCTCCCAGTCGCGCAGCACGAAATAGGAGCTGGAGATGATGATGACGTCGCAGATGAGGATGACACGGCCCAGCGACACATCGCGGTATTTGTTGACGATGGCAGCGATGATGTCAGTACCGCCCGTGGAGCCGTTGTTCGACAGCCCGAGGCCGACGCCGCAGCCGCAGAAGACGGCCCCGATGATGGCGGCCATGAAGGGCTGGTCGGCCAGCAGATGCCCCTGGTAGTGGGTGGCGGCAATGCCCACGGCAACCGTGAGGACGGTGACGGCGAAGATGGTCTTCACGCAGAAGCGCCAGCCAAGGATGCGCAGGGCAAAGAGCAGCAGCACGGCGTTGATGACGAAATAGGAGAACTGCACGGGAATGCCCGTGGCCCAGTAGAGTATGCTGGTGACGCCGGCCACGCCGCCCGTGGTGATGTTGTTGGGCAAGAGGAATACTGCCCACCCTATGCAGTAGGACAGCATGGCAATGGTGATCATGATGTAGTCGCGCAGCTCGCGGCCAATGGAACTTTTAGTGGTCTGATTCATAGTAGTGCTTCAAAAAGTGGGTGCAAAGGTAATAAAAAGGTATGAAATAACGCGCGAAAAAGAAAAAAAGTTCAAATATATTTTGCTGTTAGCCCGATTTTTAGTACCTTTGCACCCGCTTTTCGGCGTAACCGATGGTGGGAAGATAGGAGAGTTGCCCGCTATGTTGCGCTGGAACGATACAACAATTTAAATATTAAGTACTTAACAATGGATTTAATTAAAGTTGC
>DGHX01000032.1:26164-27371 GCA_002392835.1 Prevotella sp. UBA3837
GATTTAATCAAAGTTGCTGAAGAAGCATTTGCAACCAGCAATGCCGCCAAGGCCAAGGAGGCCGGGAAGAAGTTTGAGGAGTTCGCCCCGGGCGACACCATCACTGTTGGTTACAAAATTATCGAGGGTTCTAAGGAGCGCATACAGCTCTACCGCGGCGTGGTGATCAAGATCTGCGGCCACGGCGAGAAGAAGCGCTTCACCGTGCGCAAGATGTCGGGAACCGTGGGCGTGGAGCGTATCTTCCCCCTGGAGTCGCCGAACATCGACAGCATCGAGGTGAACAAGCACGGCAAGGTGCGCCGCGCCAAGTTGTACTACCTGCGCAAGCTGACCGGCAAGGCCGCCCGCATCAAGGAGAAGCGCGTGGCCCTGAAGAAGGAGGACTAACCCTTTTCCACACAAATCGCCTTACTGCCTGCTGCTGACGCTGCAGGCAGTTTTTTTGTGACGGCCAAACAATACTCCATAAAAAAAATCCCGCCCAACTGTTTGCCGTCTGCAAAAAATGTTGTATCTTTGCAGGCGACAAAAGCTGCGCCGCCGACAGGCCGTCGTGGTGCTAAGGATTGAAACAAAACAGATATTATTACTATGGCAAAGAAAGAACTGGAAGGCGAGGCGCTCGCCTCGCAGCAAGAGAAACTGAAGGCGCTGCAGGCCGCCATGTCGAAGATAGAGAAGGACTTCGGCAAGGGCAGCATCATGCGCATGGGCGACGAGCAGGTGGAGCACGTGGACGTGATACCCACGGGTTCGATAGCCCTGAACGCAGCACTGGGCGTGGGCGGCTACCCCAGAGGCCGCATCATTGAGATATACGGTCCTGAGTCCAGCGGAAAGACCACACTGGCCATACACGCCATCGCCGAGGCACAGAAGCTGGGGGGCATAGCTGCCTTCATCGACGCAGAGCACGCCTTTGACCGCTTCTACGCACAGAAGCTGGGCGTCGACGTGGACAACCTGTACATATCGCAGCCCGACAACGGCGAACAGGCACTGGAGATTGCCGACCAGCTGATACGGTCGAGCGCCATCGACATCATCGTCATCGACTCAGTGGCAGCACTGACGCCGAAGAAGGAGATAGAGGGCGACATGGGCGACAACGCCGTGGGACTGCACGCACGCCTGATGAGCCAGGCACTGCGCAAGGTGACGGCCACCATCTCGAAGACAAACACCACCTGCATCTTCATCAACC
>DGHX01000095.1 GCA_002392835.1 Prevotella sp. UBA3837
GGGATGCGCGAGTGAAACTGCCACTTTTGAAGAGCAAAAGTGGCAGTTGTTAAAAAATGTATTCGCGCTTTTTGCCTCACGTCTGGGCGGCTATGTGGTCGAGCAGCTGGCGGAAAAGGGGCACGCGGCGCAGCAGCTGCGGGTTGCCGGTGAGGATGAGCTTGCGACGGGCACGCGTCAGGGCGACGTTCAGCTTGCGGTCTACGAGCGTGCCGTCGTCGTCGGTGAACGTGGAGGCGGTGAGAAACTCCAGCTGGAAGGGCTGGCTGACCGTGAACGAGTAGATGATGACGTCGCGTTGCGAGCCTTGATAGCGCTCCACGGTGTCGACAGACACGTCGAGCAGCGGGTGGTGGTCGATGGCCTGGCCGTGGCTGGTGAGCAGTTCCTCTGTCTCTTGCCGTATGAGTGCTATCTGGTTGCGGTAAGGCACGATGACGCCTACTGTCTTCTGCGGCGAGAACTGTTCGCCAGTCTCCTGATAGACCTGCCACAGCTGCTCGGCCACAATAGAGGCCTCAGCCTGGTTGGAACGGGTGGTTGTGGCTGGCGAATGTGTGGTGGATGATGGGGAAAGGTGGTCATTGACGGGAATGAAGACCATTCGGGGCGCGGTGGTCGGCTCTGTCTGATGAGGCAGAGGAACGGGCACGAGGTGCTCTCGGGCATAGAAGGTGCGGCTGGGGAACGCGGCGATGTCGGGGTGCATGCGCCCCTGCCTGTTCAGCACGCCGATGAACTCCGTGCGCCCTGCGGCCCTTTCTATGCGCAGCAGACGCTCGAAAAGCGAGTTGCGACAGTTGCTGAGCTGGATGGCCTGCAGCGAAGGAAGGTCCACGCGGCTGTCCTCTTCGCTCTGCTGCACCACGGCGGGCAGCTGCTTGTGATCGCCAATGAGGATGAACTTGGGTACACGGGTGAGAATGCCCAGGATATCGGGCTCCAGAATCTGACTTGCCTCGTCGACGATGGCCACGCAGAACTTCTTCAGGCTGAATATCTGCGGATTGCCTTGCAGCGTAGATGTGGTGGCCACCACGATGCGCGCCTCCTGCAGCATCTGTCTGAGCATGTCGAGGCGCGGGTTTTCGCCCACGTAGTTCTCCACGAGGTTCTTGTGGAAACGCGGATCGCAGCGGAACATGCTGCCCAGCCGCACGAAACCGAGCTGCGCATCCTGAAGCATGGCGCATATCTCGTCGACGGCTCGGTTGGTGTAGGCCGTGAGCAGGATGGGATTCTGGGTGGTGGATGACGGGTGATGGGTGTTGGTGGGTTGGTGATATGCATTCAAATGGGCTATCACCAACTCTCGCAGCGCCATCGAGGTCTTGCCCGTTCCCGGCGGGCCTACCAACAAGAAGTAGTCGTTGGCGCAGAGGGCACGCTGGGTGATGGGTGACAAAGAGTGGGTAGTGGGTGACGGGAGTTGGGTGGTGATGGGTGCCGTCGATGTGGGTGGGCGCTGCGCCAGGAGCAGATCGCGCATGGCCTTGGGGGCACAGGCAAACTGATAGAGCGCGCGCAGCGACGATCCCGAGGTGTCGGTGGGGGCATGCTCGATGGCATAGCTGCCGGGGGCAAAGATGCGTGGGTTCTGCTGTCCGTCGTTCAGCCCCACCACGACGCTGTCGCCCTGTATCGACACCAGCGCGCCTTTCAGCAGGATGGAGTGCCGCAGGTCGGGCTCGTGGCCCTCGTCATAGTGATAGAGGTAGATGGGGTCGCCACTGCGGAAGTTGGGCAGCGAGCGCAAGGCGTCGACGTCGGCGCTGCTTGCTGCCGAGGTCAGCGTGATGAGGTCGTAGCCACCGTCGGCCGCACTCTTCTGCATGTCGCTGATGGTGAGGTCCATCAGGATGTTGCCCGTCTCGAGTTTCTCGTCCAGCGGCATGTTCCAAAGGTCGTTGGCCGCCGAGGTGACACCCTCTTGCGAACCGAGCCGGCTCACCCGCTGTTCGCGGAAAACGAAGGTGACCATCTGGCAGAAGTAGTCGTGCTCGAGGGGCGACAGCTGTTGCAGCACCGAGCAGAACTGCTGCACTTCCTGACGTTTCCATCGGTCGAAGAATGCCTTGCCCGACGGGTCCGTGACGAACGTGTCGGGCTTCAGCAGCGGCAGCACACTCTCAAATCCGTAGCGGGCTATGTGAAGTTCCCACGCCACGATGAGGTTTCGCAGCTGGATGGCCTCACGAAACAGCTGCTGCAGGTAGTTGACCACCACAAGTCCGTCTTTGGCCGGAAAGCGCGAATAGAGCAGACGCATGTCCACGGCATCGAAGCTCAGGCTGAAGTTCTGACGGAGTACGCCGTAATAGAGCAACAGCTGCACATAGTGGTTTTCGAGCATCAGACTGCCGTGGGCACCGGGCTGATGGCGCTCTATGCGGAAGTTCTTGCCCGACTTCTGCTCCACCAGCAGGCTGAGGTCGGTGGTCATGAGGTCCACGCGTCCTTGAATGCCGAGGTGCTCACACACGAACGACGGCTCGAGAATGGCCTTGTCGCGGCTGGGCGACGGACGGGTGGCGCGACTGTCCCTGCTGTTTGCATCGAAAAGCACGTCGACGGCCTGACGGATGTTCTGGGCCTGATTGTCGGCATCGCGCAGAAATTCTGAGGGCGAGAAACCGGGACAAGCGCTGAAGTCGAGGGCTTTCTGGCGGAAGTTCTTCCGGATAGAGGCGTTCAGGTTGGGCTGGTTGTTGATGGTGTCGTCGAGAATCTGCCCAGCCAGGTTACCCAGCAAGATGGGCTGACTGGTGGCCGATGGCGACATGCGCTTCATGAGGTAGCTGAGGGGATGGTGGCCGAAGGGCTCGAAGCAGACGGCTATGGAGCTGATGTCTATCAGGTAGTCGGGCTCCACAATGACGAGTGCGGGCTTCATGCCGGCCGTGCAGTCTATCAGATTGAGCT
>DGHX01000013.1:0-7364 GCA_002392835.1 Prevotella sp. UBA3837
CGCTTTTGAAAAAATCCCATATCACTTTTTTTAAAAAGCGGGCCACTTTTGAAAAAATCCCATATCACTTTTTTTCAAAAGTGGGCCGCTCAGAAAAAAAAGCGACCCGCTGGTGAAACTGCTCAAACATGCATTTCCACCCATGGGCCGACATCCGTTCACAGCGCACCCGTTTCCAGGCCTTAACCCAATACAAATCAAACTCTTCCGCTGCACTCAGGTGCAAGTAGTGCAACTTGTTTTCGCGTTAAGCCTCGCACGCGTGCGCGAAAGCATACACCGCTGGGGCTTGCCTGTAAAAGAGCTCAGCGGGCTTTGGAGTTGGCGTAGCTGGAGGGCGTCATGCCAAACTCCTCCTGGAAGCTACGGGTGAAATACGAGGCATTGGAGAATCCCGTGAGGTACATCACCTCCTTGGTTGAGAAATGCTCCGTGCTGGAAAGCAGACGGGCTGCCTTCTGCAGACGGAGGTGACGGATGTAGCCGACGGCAGTCCTGCCCGTCAGCTGCTTGACCTTCCGATAGATCTGCTTGGAACTGATGCCGCTGGCCTGGCTGAGCATGTCGACGGACAGGTCGGAGTTGTCGATGTTCTCCTCGATGATATGCGTGAGGCGCAACAGCAGCTGGTCGTCCTGCGACAGCTCGGTGTTGTCGCCGGCAGCGGCGAGCATCTTCAGCCGCAGCTCTTGCTCAAGCATGGCCTTGTCCTCGTTGAGCTGCGCCTCCTTGTTCCTGGCGTTCTGCACGATCTGCTCTTTTTCCAGACGCTCGCGGCGCAGCGTGCGGCGACTCCTGACGTAAAGTCCCGTCAGCGTCAGCAGCACTGCGAAAAGCAGGATATACAGGGCCCAAGCCAGACGTGAGCGATACCAGGGGGGCAGAATGCGGAAGCGGAGGCTGTAGGCTGACTCCAGCTGCTGGGCATCGCTCAGATGGAGCGTGTAGCTGCCCGGCTGAAGACCAGAGAGCAGCAGCGTGCTGCTGCCGGTGGGCAGTTGTACCCACTCTCTCTGGAGCCCGTCGACCCGGAAGGCAAAGCGCGTGGCCTTTCCGGTGCCGTATTCATAGTCGCTGAGATAGAACAACAGGCAGTTCTGCTCATGGCTCAGCCGCAGGTCGCGCCGATGCAGCTGCAGCGCGTCGCAATAGCCCTGTCCCATCACCTCGACATTGGTCACTACGGGCGTCACCATACGCGAGCGGTCGTGCAACATGTTGGTTTTCACAGCCGCGAACTTGTCGATGCCTCCCAGCCATATTGTCTGGCTCCGGGCGTCGTAGTAGACGGCGGTATAGCTGTCGACGGTGCTGAAACTGCTGATCACGTGCTGCCGGGCATCGGTGATGCGGAGCCCCTCGTCGGTGATATTCCATGTGCCAGCGGGGGTTGCTGCCGACAGTCCCTGCCGTGTGAACGGCTGCGCATTCTCACTTTGCAGCACGGCTACCAGCCCGTTGGCATCGATGCTGTCAGGGTTGATTTGGTATGTGGCCTGATAGGTCGTGACACGCAGATGGCCGCCGTCGGTCTCGGCGATGTCGTACACCCAGTTGCGTCGGTCACCGTCGATACGCAGCGGCCTGAACTGCTGCGACGTTCGGTCGTAGAGGAGCAAGGCCCCGTCGATGCCCACCCACAGCCTTCGTCTGGAGTCTTCCTTCATGCAGCGTATGCTGTTGTGGGGTATGGGCCATTGGCTGTCGTTCATCTTGTACCATCGGCAGCTCTGGTGCTCGGTGTCGAGTCCCTCAATGGCGATGAGCCCGTGGATGCCTCCCAGCCAGAGGGTGGAGTCGGAGTCCTGATAGACGAACCGCATCTGGTTGCCCTCGTGTGAGCCGGTGATGGCCGGCAGGGGATAGGAATGGAAGAACTGGCTGCGGGGCGACATCGACACGCCGTTGGACGTGCCCACCCAGAGGTTGCCTCTTCGGTCGCTGCAGAGGCTCCACACCACGTTGCTGGCGATGGACTTGGCATCGTTGAGCGCATCGTGGCTCAGTTGACACAAGCGGCGGTGACGGTCTACGACGTACAGTCCATCGTCGGTACCTGCCAGAATGTTGCCTTCGGTGTCGCAGGCCAGACACTTCACGACGGGCAGGCCGAACTCCAATTGTCCGGCCTGCAACTGGCTGAGCGTACCCAGTCCGTTATCGGTGCCTACCCAGACGGTGCTATCGGCAGGTAGCCAGAGCAGTGCTGAGATGACTGACGACGAGGAGCGGAGCGTGCGCATGCGACCGGTGGGGATGGAGTAGCAGGCCAGGCCATTCAGCTGTCCTATATATAAAGTGGTGTCGCCCACGGCGAGCAGCTCTGACACGAGCTCCACTCCCTGCAGGTTCATGTTGCGCCCATTGCGGAGGAGCCCCTTGTCGGTACCAGCCCACACGTCATTGCCCACACGAGTCAGGCAGAGCACGTCAGTGCCATCATACAAGCTGTCCTTCTGGAAGTGGCGGGTGCTGAGGTCGAACTTCAGCAGACCATGCTGACAGCCGACGAAGATGCAGCTGTCGGCCACCAGTGCGCACCTAACGGAACCTATATCGGAGAAGGCGGTTTGAGCGTATCGATGAAGATTGTAGCCGTCCCATGCCGACAATGCCCTGTTGTCGACGAACCACATCATGCCGCTGTCGTCCTGTACAATATCCTTCACGACCAGCGTCTGCGTCTGGCTCTTCAGGTTGTTGAACGACTGATATCGCAGCGGAGGTGACATGGCTGCCCTGACCGTAGTAGTTACCAACAGGATGACCATACAGGCCAACCTGGCGATTATCGTGCTGTGCATGATGTCCTTTTTCACAGCGCAAAGATACACATTTTTTTCTTTCGCAAGCCATGCGGCCCCCGATTTTTAGTCAAATAAGCCCCTTTTTTGTCTATTTTGTGACATTTTTTCCTCTCTGTGTCCATTTTGTGTTATAATTTGGGGATTATGGTCACGCTCGAACAAAATACTATTCGTATCTTTGCACCATCGTTACTAACCAACTACTGACGGCATCATGAATCGAGCAAAACTGATATCATTGACACTAGCGGTGCTGGCGATTGCCACCAGCCAGGAGCTGCGTGCCCAATCTCAAGACACAGACTACGAGCAGACGGTGACCCCGAAGTCGCCGGTCGACTTCACCTCGCGCATTCAGTACCCCGACTTCGAACAGGGTCTCACGGGCTGGGTGAACGAAGCTGGCTTCGTGACCTTCGAGCGTGCATCATGGAACGGCGTGAAGGACGGCAAATGTATATCGGGAACCTACTACCTGAACCTCTATCACAGTTCAGGATTGAAAGGACGCGTCGTGCAGACCGTCAAGGACGTCCCCAATGGTGTCTATGCCGTGAAGGCCGGTGTCTTCACCAATACTCCTGGAGCCAACATCTTCGCCGGGGATAACATCGTGCCTGCCGTGGTGAATGCTACACAGTACTATACGGCCTACGCGCTCGTAGAGGATAGCACCCTGGAGCTGGGCTACTATAGCACGCACGAAAAGGATTTCTGGTCGGTCGTTGACAACTTCTCGCTCACCTACTATGGCAACGGCGACGATGCCCGACAGCTGTACCAGGAGGTCAGCGGAGCACAGGAAGCCGAGGCACTGGACAAGATTTATGGTTGCCTGATGGAAGCTGTCGACATCGCGGAGGCACTGCTCGACGACCTCGGCGGCAAGTACTTTGATGACCTCGCAGCAGAGGTGAGAATGGCACGCGAGATGTTTGAACGGCAGCAGGCAACGGCCTTGGAGATAGAAGCCCAGATAGCACGGCTGAACGAGCTGATCAGCACGGGACGGCAGTTCAAGGAGGCGCACGACCAGCTGGGCAAGCTGCTGGGCGAGCTGAGAGAGGGCATCGCTAAGTACAAGGATGCCGGATCACCCAGGAGACTGGCAAGGGCAGCCCAGCTGCTGGAGGATATGCAGGATGCCTATTACTATATCGACCTGACGACGACGGAAGAGATGAACAGTCTCGCCACCAGATGCAAGAACATGCTGGAGCAGCTTCCCCTGCCTGACTTCATCGACGACGACGAGAAGGCTGAGGACTGCACTCGCCTCATCACGAACCCAGGCTTCGAAAACGGCAGCAACGGCTGGGTGAACGACCCCATCTTCGATGACTGCAAGCCCACGAACTGGGCCACGATGATTGATGGGACCTACATGACCGGCAGCTACTACATGAACCTGTTCTGCCCTGCCAACTATCATGCTGGTAGCCTGCATCAGACCATCACCCGCCTCCCACCGGGCAAATACCACGTCGGCGCATCGGTATTCAGCAACAGAGCCGGCCTCGTGTTCTTTGCCAACGATCATGAGGTAGCCATCCCCATCGGTCCTTCGTCAGCTCCCTATGGCCGTTTCTTCGGCATCTACCTCGAGGTAGCTGAGGGCGAGACGCTCACCTTTGGCGTGCGTACCAACGAAGCCGTGGAATTCTGGGGAGCCGTCGACGATTTCACCCTTACACGCTACGTGAAGGACACCACTGGCATCCTGCCGCTGCAGGCAGATGCCGGCAAGGAGGACATCTACACGCTGACGGGAGCCAGGAAGGACAGTGTGGGGAAAGGCATCAGCATCCTTCGCACCAGCGATGGCAGGACAAGGAAAGTATTCACCAAGTAAACAACCACAGCTATGAGACAACGATTTGGCATCGGCCTTCTGTTTTTGCTCCTGACGGCAACCTCGGCATGGGGCTATAAGAGCGAGAAAATATACGTCAACTCTGGCGGCAAGCAGCGAAACATGCTTGTCTATACGCCCGACGTGCTGCCCGACAACTGCCCCCTCTTCATCACGACCCACGGCATGGGAGGCAACTCGGAGAACCAGGCTGAGCACGACCGCATGTACGAGCTGGTCGACACGGCCAAGTTCGTCATGTGCTACCCTAGGGCTGACGGTGACTACTGGGACATCAGTGGAACGAAAGACCAGAACTTCATCATCAAGGTCATCGACGAGATGGCAGCACGCTACAACATCAACCGCAAGCGCGTCTACTGGTCGGGCTTCTCCATGGGCTCGATGCTTCTGTTCCACTGCATGCCGAACATGCTCGACAAGATTGCCGCCTTTGCCCCTACGAGCGGCATACAGTTCAGCGAGAGTCCCTGGGAGCGGTGCAGCAAGAAGGTGAACGTGATGGAGTGTATCGCTTACAACGACAATGCCTTCAACTACAGCAAATACGGAATCCGAAGCTATATGGAGCATTTCGGCCAGATGAACCAGTACACCAAGTACGAAAAAGTCACGGGCTACAGGACGCAGAACGGCACGTCGTGGTTTGACGGCGACCGCGAGCTATGGCTCAACGAGGATACGAAGCACGAGGTGGTGCTCTACTCCTATAATTATAGTGGTAAGGGGTCGCATACGCCCGTTGCCGAGAACTCCTACGAGATTTGGAACTTCTGCAAGCGGTTCCAGCTGGGTGATAACATCATCGTCACGCCAACGCTCGAGGAGGCCCGCGATGCCTTCCTCAAAGCCCTGGGTGCTGCCCGTGATGCCTACGAGGGCACGGCAGGCCCTGACTACACTACGGCTGAGCCACTACGGGCCAGCGTGAAAGAGCAGATAGAGAAGTACGGTGATTTCGAGTCAGCCGACTCTACCGACTATCTCGTGCCGACACGCTCGATCAACATGGCTACCGAGGCACTGACCTACCGTAAGGACAACCTCGACCACTACTTTGCCGCACGCCAGCGTGTGAAGGCACTCATCGACCAGTATGCCGACCAGCCCACCTGCAACCAGACGGCGACCTACCTGCGGATGGTGAGCCACTACGAATACTACGACCTGCCCGAGAAATACCTGATACGCGATGCCAAGCTCATCACGGCTGCCGAAGCCCTCGATGAGATAGCCGACCGGTTTGTGAAAGAGATAGCAACGGCCATACGTTCCCTGCGCCGAGGCCCTGCCGAAGACAAGGCTGCAGTGTTCGACCTCGGCGGCCGGCATTCCGACGGCAAAGGCGGGATCCGGATTGTAAACGGGAAGAAATACTTCGCAAGACAGTGAACTAACCAATTATTATTAACTCTTTTAATTTAACCATCATGAAACATTTTAAACTCTCTCTGATCGCTTTTGCTCTGCTGGCAGGAAGTGCCGGCGCGTATGCTGACATTGTCGACTTCGGCAGTGAGACGCAGACGGAATGGACAGCCACGTCGGCCGACGGCTGCGACATGGGCTCTACCGTTACCCTCGACGGCGTCGTCGTCACGCTTGGCTCGCCCGACGATACTGGTGTCAACTGGACTTGGCATGCCAAGAATGCCGGCCTGTTGCCCTCGCAGATGCCGTCGACCGAAGGCACTGTCGAGTCGCTCATCACCGAGTTCTCGGAAGAAGCGCCCTTCGGCCTGCTTCCCACGCATGGCGCCTTCCTGAAGATCGAGCCCTCGAAGGCTGGTGCCATCACCATCACGGCCAAGGCCTCGGCTAACGCAGCCCAGCCGCTGGTGTTCGTCACGCTCGACAAGAACGATCCCACCACGATCCTCTCAGCCCAGATTACTCCCTGGGACAACAGCGTGACGCAGTGGACCTACGAGGTCGATGCCGACCATACGTACATGTTCTTCCAGCAGTCGTACCCCGGCCAGTTGGGTGCCTACCGCATCACGCTGCGCAGTATTGCCTTTGCCGTCGATGATATGGCAACTGGCCTGAACCAGCTGCATGCAGCACCCGCAGCATCGCAAGCCTTCGACCTCGGTGGCCGTCCTGCCAGCGCCAAGAGCAGCCTGCGAATCGTAGGCGGCAAGAAGGTCTACGTGAAATAGAGCACAACCCATCAATCAACGCACGCTTATGAGACACTACAAACAATTGCTCGTCTTCCTGGCCCTGCTCGCCGGCCCTGTCAGCTCGTATGCCGACATCAAGCAGTTTGGCAGTCTGGAAGATACGGAATGGACAGCCACAGCTGACGACGGCTGCAGCAACGGCTCGACCATCGTCCTCGATGGTGTCGTCGTCACCATCGGTTCGGCAGACGACACAGAGGTCAGCTGGACATGGAACGCCAAGAACGCTGGTCTGCTGCCCTCGCAGATGCCGTCGACCGACGGCACCGTCGAAACGCTCATCACCTCGTTCATGGATTCCGAGCCCTTCGGTGAACTGCCCACGCATGGAGCTTTCTTCAAGGTTCAGCCCAGCCGCCCGGGACTCATCACCTTCCGCGGCAAGGCTTCGGCCAACTCTGCCCAGCCGCTGATTTTCGTCACCTGCTTCAAAGGCGACCCGACCATCCTCGCTGCAGAGATTACTCCCTGGGACGGCAACGTGACGGAGTGGACCTA
>DGHX01000013.1:7481-8152 GCA_002392835.1 Prevotella sp. UBA3837
GGTGCCTACCGCCTCACCTTCCGGGGTGTGGCATACGAGGCTACAGGCGAGGCTCCCCCTCCTGCCGATCAGCGCAACGTGGGTTTCCTCTACAATGGCGACCTGTCGGCTGACCTGGCCTATCAGGTGATTGCCAGCGACCGCAGCAACAAGGTGACAGCCATTGAGGCCAACAAAGCCTTCACCGTGGAGGACTTTGCCGACTATGAGGTCATCACTATCAGTTCGACGGTTACCAACGACGAGGCCATCGCCTCACTGAAGGAGGTACATCCCTTCCTGCCCGTACTCAACCTGAATCCTCAGATCTATGAGAAGTGGGGCTACGGAGAGGTGGTCGACGCAGGCATCCAGTTTGCTACAACCCGCAATCCGCAGCATCCCCTGTTCCGCAATCTGGAACTCATCGAGGATCCTGATGCCGAAGAGCCCACCTTCGTGCTTGCCGTCAGTGATGCGACATCCTTCCCCGGCCTGCATCTCAGTGGTATCTTTGCCGACGACCCCATTCTGGCAGTGGCCTACCAGAACGAGGATGTGGTGGCCATCCACAGCCACAACATCTCGCGCAACGGCTATCTCTATATTCCGTATACACAGGAGACACTGGCAGATGCCGCCACGCCTGACATCCTCACCAATGCCATCGCCATGATGAACGGCACGAAGCA
>DGHX01000013.1:8352-8959 GCA_002392835.1 Prevotella sp. UBA3837
CCCTTCACCGTCGACCATGAGCTGACCGTACTGGCTGTAGCACGTGGCGAAGGCTACGTGCTGAGCGACGTGGCCGAGCGATACATCGACATCCAGCTAGTTTGCCCGCGGCCCACGTTCAGCATGGAGCGCCAGGACGGACGTACCATCGTCACTATCAACTCTGACCTTGAGGACGCCACCATCTACTACAACTATAAGGGCGACAACACCACAGGTAAGAGTACCAAGTACACTGGACCTATTACCTTTAATACCGGGCGTACGATCTATGCCTTCCAGACCTGTCCTGAGTATCTCAACTCAAAGGTCGGTTCGGCTGACATTCCAGTGACGAATCCCAACGTGCGCATCGACATCCTCACGAAGATGGATGCCAACCAGGGCGAATACTACGACCTGACCAATCCCGACTCGCAGACAGGCAACACGGGCTACTACTTCTCGTGGGGCAACGCCATCTGCAGCATCGGCCCGGAGGAGGTAGTGGACTTCGAGAACGGCTGGAGCGTACGCTCACGTGGGCAGCGCATCGCCTGGGAGAATGTCAGTCCTTCGTTCAACTATGGAGATGATGTCAGTGGCGCGTTCAACCCAGCAACGGTAG
>DGHX01000041.1:0-1647 GCA_002392835.1 Prevotella sp. UBA3837
TCATCGGCGGCGGCAACATCTTCCGTGGCCTCAGCGGCAGCCAGAAAGGCTTCGACCGCGTGAAGGGCGACCAGATGGGCATGTGCGCCACCGTCATCAACTCGCTGGCACTCTCGTCGGCACTCGACGCCGTCGGTGTGCGCAACAAGGTGCTCACCGCCATACGCATGGAGCCCATCGGCGAGTTCTACTCGAAGTGGAAGGCCATCGAAGCCATGGAGCAGGGCATGGTGTGCATCTTCAGCGCAGGAACCGGCTCGCCCTATTTCACCACCGACACAGGCAGCAGCCTGCGTGGCGTGGAGATAGAGGCCGACGTCATGCTGAAGGGCACGCGCGTAGACGGCGTCTACACCGCCGACCCCGAGAAAGACCCCACGGCCACGAAGTTCCACGACATCACCTACGCTGAGGTCCTCAGCCGCGGCCTGAAGGTAATGGACCTCTCGGCCATCTGCATGTGCCAGGACAACAAGCTGCCCATCTATGTGTTCAACATGGACGTAGTGGGCAACCTGATGAAGGTGATGCAGGGCGAGGAGATCGGCACCCTGGTGCATCCGTGAGAAATAAGAAATGATGAATGAGAAATGAAAAATGAGGAATAGGTACGCCATTCCTCATTTTTCATCTCTTATACATCGCTGTCAGACGAAGCTGATGACGCCCTGTGCCACGTCGGGCTGCTCGGGGCGCTGCGGCTGCTCGGGCACGATGTTGTTCTGGTTGCCTATCGAGGCCAGGATTTCCTTCGAGCGCTTGTAGGTGGGTGTCTGCTCCACGGCGCTGATGACATCGTCGTTGTCCAGGTCGTCGGCACTGAAGATGTAGATGTTGGGACGACGCTTGTAGCGCTTGGCAGCATCGCCCTCGCCATAGTAGTGGCCGCGGCGCTCGTCGCGCTTGGCGGCCTTCTCAGCCTCCTCGGCCAGCCGGTTGGCCTCCTCGCGCGTCTGCTGCTTCAGCATGCGCTCCTCCATGCCATCGACGTTCTGCATGCCGAAGCCCGTGGCCAGGATGGTCACCTTCACACGCTTGCCCAGCTCGGGGTCGACGGCCACGCCCCACTTGAACACGAAGTCGGAGCCGAAGCGGTCCATGAACTCATGCACATAGTTCATCTCCTCCATCATGAAGTTGTCCTTCGAGTCCTTCTGGTGCGAGAACGATATGTTGAGCAGGATTTTCTTAGAGTTGAAGATGTCGTTGTCGTTCAGCAGCGGCGAGTTCAGGGCGTCGTCGATGGCCTTCTTCACACGGTCCTCGCCCTCGCCGTAGCCGGTGGACATGATGGCCACGCCGCCATCCTGCAGCACGGTCTTCACATCGTTGAAGTCGAGGTTCATGGTGCCGTGCAGGGTGATGATCTCGGCGATGGACTTGGCGGCCACGCTGAGCGTGTCGTCGGCCTTGCCGAAGGCATCGAGGAACGAGAGGTCGGGGTATATCTCGCGCAGGCGCTCGTTGTTGATGACGAGCAGGGCGTCGACGTGCTTCGACATCTCCTCCACGCCGTCGAGGGCCTGGTCTATCTTGCGGTTGCCCTCGAAGCGGAAGGGTATGGTGACGATGCCCACGGTGAGGATGTCCATCTCCTTCGACACACGGGCGATGACGGGAGCGGCGCCGGTGCCGGTGCCGCCGCCC
>DGHX01000041.1:1713-9550 GCA_002392835.1 Prevotella sp. UBA3837
GCGGTGATGAAGGCCATGCGTGTGCCGTCGTTGAGCATGTTATGAATGTCCTGCAGGCTCTCCTCGGCAGCGGCGCGCGCCTTCTCAGGACGGTTGCCTGCGCCCAGGCCCTCGCTGCCCAGCTGCAGCTTCACAGGCACGGGCGAGTCGTTCAGTGCCTGGTTGTCGGTGTTGCAGACGACGAAGGTCACGTCGTGTATGCCCTCTTTGTACATGTGGTTCACAGCGTTGCCGCCACCGCCGCCCACGCCGATGACCTTGATGATGCTGTGCTTCTCCTCGGGGACGTAGAAATCCTCTAAAATATTGTTGTCGTTCATTGCTTCTCTGCTTTTTTGTTACTGTTTCATCTTTGTGTTCTCTTTTCGCAACGGCTATTCGTCTTTCGTCAGGTCCTCGACGAAGCCACCCAGCTTGCGTTTGGTGCGGTTCCACCAGCTGTTCTCCTTCTTGCGGCGGCGAGCCTCAGCCTCTTCCTGCTCCTGACGCTCGCGCTCCAGGCGCTCCTCTTCCTCCTTCTTCAGTCGGGCCTCTTCAGCAGCCTGCTGCTCCTCCTGCTGCGTGCGTATGACGCCCTGCTGCGTCTCGTGGGCCTGGCGTGCCTTGCGCTCGGGCAGCTGCGGGCCGCCCTCCGTCTCTTCGTTGCCAAAGAGGTCGCCGGTTTGGCTGAGTCCGCCTCCGGCGCAGTTGATGTCGCCCTTGGCCAGCAGGCCCAGCAGGGTGTTGTACATGCCGTTGTGGGCCTTGATCTGATCGTTGCCCGAGTTGATGGTGGTGGTGACGAACTTCGCCACGCGTACGCGCTCGATGTGGGTATAGGTGGTGAAGGCCTTCTCGATGTTCTTCATATTGGCACCGCCGCCGGTGATGATGATGCCGCCGAGCAGCTTGTCGGAGAACTCCGATGGAATCTGATAGCTGACGTTCTCGATAATCTCCTGCATGCGTCCCTCTACGATCTCGATGAAGCGACGGCTCTCCACCTGCCGGTTGGGGTCGATGCTGTACTTCAGCGTGGGGTCGATGTCGCTGTTGTCGGTGTAGGCCGAGGCGTACTTCAGCTTCATCTGCTCTGCATCGCTCTCCTCCATCTGCAGCGAGGCGATGTCCTTGGTGACGTTGTTCGACCCTAATGGTATGACGGCCAGATGGCGCAGCACGTTCTTCCAGAACACGCTGACGGTGGTGGTGTCGGCACCGATGTCTACCAGTGCACAGCCGGAGCGTTTCTCCGTCTCGGTGAGCACTGCGTTGGCCAGGGCCAGCGGTGCGAGGTACATCTCGGCCACCTTGATGCCCGCCGCCTCAAAACAGCTGTTCAGGTTCTGGAAGAAGGCCTTGCGCACCAGGATATTGAGGAAATTGCCCTCGAGCAGCGAGGCACGTATGCCCACGGGGTCCATCTGCAGCTGTGAGTCGACACGGTATTCCTGCTCAGCCACGTCGAGGATCTTCTGGTCGGGATAGTCCAGGTTCCAGTTGGCATCCATCAGCTCCACCACCATGTCCTGTGTGATGATGGTGTCGGCCGGCAGGTTGCGGCTGACGCTGTTGCGCACCGAGCGCAACGACTGTCCGCCCACGCCTACGAAGACCTGCATGATGCGGGTCTTGAGCTGTGCTTCGAGCCGTTTGACAATGCCTGTCAGGCACTGGGCCGTCTTGTCGATGTTGTACACTACGCCCTTGCGGATGAAGGATGAGGAATCCTCCCTGACCATGGCCAGCACCGAGATGCTGCCGTCGGGCTTCTTCTGTCCGGCAATGCCGGTCACCTTCGAGGAGCCGAGCTCTATTGCCACAATGAAATCTTTCAGTTCTGCCACCATGTTATTATTGTTTTTTAGTTGTTTCGGTATTTCGGTGTTCCGGTATTTCGGAGTTTCGGTATCTCTATTTCTTCTTGCAAACTATCTGGTTGTCATATTCCACGCTGATGCGCGAGTACTTGTTCCAACCAGCCTGGCTGAGGCCGTATTTGTAGAACTTGCGCAGACGCTCGAGTTTCTTGGCCACGCCTACTGGGCGGCCCAGGCTTACGATGTGTCCTCCCACGCGGGGCACCAGTTCGATGGTGCTGTCGGCCAGCACGTTGAGTTGCTCCACCTGGTTGCGCCAGAAGTCATCGCCCACGATGAGCCGTCCGATGGGAGCCAGCACGCGGCTGGCGAAGGCCCGGTCAATGTGGCCCGTGGCCACCATGAGGTTGCACGAGTAGCCGGTGTTCTGCAGCGTCAGCCCGTCCTTGTCCACGTAGTAGTCGTCGCCGTTGCGGGCCATGACGCGCACCACAGGCACGCGCTCAGTGATGTGTACGCTCACCTTTCCAGCCTGCGTCTTGAAGCACTCGGCCTTGTCGATGAGCTGCTGCTGTTCGAGCCATTCCTCCATGGCACGCAGGTTCACGTCGATGAGCATACGTCCCTCGGGGTTGACATTTCCCTCGTCGAGCATGTGGCGCACGTCGGCAGGCGTGAGGAAGCCGGCTATGACCCCTTTCTCGATGACGACATTCACTCCGGCGCACACGGTCTTGCGCTCAGCAGGCTTGTTGAAGGCCGTGATGGCCAGCAGCAGGTAGATGCCGATGATGACGTTGAAGGTGATGACCAATGCTTTTTTCCAGTTCACCATGGGATTTACGATTTACGGATTTTCGATTTACGGTTTTATTACTACAGCGGTTGCATTATTCACTCTTCACTATTCACTCTTCACTCTTCCTCTTCAGGATGTTCGCTATCTGCGGCACCTGCTCGTCCAGGTCGCCGGCCCCGAGTACGATGAGCACATCGAAGGAGCGGCTCTTCACCAGGGGCAACACCTCGTCCTTCGTGATGAGCTGCTTCTCAACGCCTGGTGCCAGCAGGTCGTAGATGAGCTTCGAGGTGACGCCCTCGATGGGTGCCTCGCGGGCAGGATAGATGTCCGTGAGTATGACCTCGTCGAGCTGGCTCAATGCCTCGGCAAACTCGCGGTAGAAGTCGCGGGTGCGGGTGTAGAGGTGCGGCTGGAAGATGGCCGTGATGTGACGGTCGCGGTAGAGCTGGCGTATGGAGCGTGCGCTCTGGTAAATCTCCTGCGGATGATGGGCATAGTCAGAGAGAAACACCAGTTGTGGCGTCTTGATCTTGAAGTCGAAACGGCGGTCGACACCGCTGAACGAGAGCATGCCCACGCGCAGCTCGTCGGCCGTGCAGCCTGCCAGCTGTGCCATAGCCATGGCGGCAATGCCGTTCTCGATGTTGATGGGCACGGGCTGGCCCAGTTCGATGTTCTTCACACACTCGATGGGCGACACGAAGTCGAAGCTGATCTCTCCGTTTTCAATGCGGATGTTCTCAGCATGGAAGTCGCCCTCGCTGAGGCTGTAGTCATAGCGTCGTACGCCAGGCTGCAGGTTCTCCTGCATCTCCAGTCCGCGGTGGATGATGAGTGCGCCTTCGGGCTGTATGAGCTCGGTGTAGTGGCGGAAGCTCTCCAGGTAGGCCTCCTTCGTGCCGTAGATGTCGAGGTGGTCAGGGTCGGTGGCGGTGATGACGCTCATGTAGGGGCGCAGGTGGTGGAAGGAACGGTCGAACTCGTCGGCCTCTATCACCACGTAGTCCGACTGCGGGCTGAGGATGTAGTTTGTGCCGTAGTTCTTGGCAATGCCGCCCAGGAAGGCGTTGCAGTCCAGGTGGCTCTGGTGCATGATGTGCGCACACATCGAACTGGTAGTGGTCTTGCCGTGGGTACCGGCCACGCAGAGCCCACGCATCTGGCGTGTGAGTATGCCCAGCACCTGGGCGCGCTTCTGCACCTCGAAGCCATTCTGGCGGAAGTACTGCAGCTCCTGATGGGTGTCGGGCACGGCAGGCGTATAGACGACGAGCGTGTGCTCAGGATTCTTGCATGCGTGGGGAATCTCGCCGACGTTCTCATCATAGTGCAGCAGTGCCCCCTCCTTCTCCAGGCGGCGTGTCAGTTCAGTGGGTGTGCGGTCGTAGCCGCCCACCACGAGCCCACGGCTGATGAAGTAACGCGCGATGGCGCTCATGCCGATGCCTCCGGCACCGATGAAGTAAACGGCTTTTATGTCTTTAGGGTCCAACATGGGGATTTACGATTTACGGATTTACGATTTACTTATTTTCGATTTTCGATTTATCAGACCTGCTAACAGCGTAGCGATTCGCTGTCTTGCTATTATCGTTTGGCCAGCTTGATGACCTCGCGGGCTATGATGGCGGCGCTGTCGGGTAGTGCCATCTTCAGCACGTTCCGGCTCAGCGACTGCAGCTTGTCATCGTCCTTGGCAGTGGCAATGGCCAGTGCTATCAGCTTTTCAGGTGCCTCGCTGTCCTTCACGTAGAGGGCGGCGTCGCGGTTCACCAGTGCCAGTGCGTTCTTCGTCTGGTGGTCTTCGGCCACATTGGGGCTGGGGACCAGTATGACCGGCTTGCCGATGAGGCAGAACTCGCTGATGCTGCTGGCTCCTGCCCGGCTGATGACCAGGTCGGCAGCGCGGTAGGCGGCCGCCATGTCGCTGATGAAGTCGGTGACGACGAGATTCTGCGGCTGTCCCTTCTGCTTCAGCTCTTCGGCAATGGCCTGGCTGTAGTACTTGCCCGTCTGCCAGATGAACTGCATGCCCGACTGCTCTATCTCCTTCAGGTGCTGCAGCACGCTCTCGTTGATGGTGCGTGCGCCCAGGCTGCCGCCCACCAGCAGGATGGTTTTCAGGCCCGGCTTCAGTCCGAAGGCCTGCAGTGCCTCCTCGCGTGTCGTCGCCGAGGCGAGCAATGCCTGCCGCACGGGGTTGCCGGTGAGCATGATCTTCTCCTTGGGGAAGAAGCGCTCCATGCCCTCATAGGCCACGCATATCTTAGCAGCCTGCTTGGCCAGGTTCTTGTTAGCCAGTCCGGCATAGCTGTTCTGCTCCTGCAGCAGGGTGGGAATGCCCATGCTGTTGGCAGCGCCCAAGGCAGCACTGCTGGCATATCCGCCCACGCCGACGGCGACGTGGGGCCGGAACTCCTTCAGCAGCTGCTTGGCCATGCGCTTGCTCTTCAGGTAGTCGAGGGCCACGCCGATGTTGGCCGGTTTCCACAGCGGACGGAAGAATCCGCGTATGGGCAGGCCCTTGATGTCGTAGCCAGCCTGCGGCACGCGCTGCATCTCCATGCGGCCCTCGGCCCCCACGAAGAGTATCTGCGCGGTGGGCTCCAGCTCGCGAATGGCATTGGCAATGGAGATGGCGGGGAAGATGTGGCCTCCCGTTCCGCCACCACTGATGACGACGCGAAGTGCCTCCTGGCCTTCGCCGGCAGCTTGCTGCCCTCTGTTCTGCTCCGTATGATTCATTTTTATCTATTATGCTCTTTGTTATACATCATATTATTATATATCAGGCCATGCTGACCGTCTTGGTGTCTGTTCTCTTGGCCGAGCGGCTGACGCTGAGTATGGCCCCT
Organism: Prevotella sp. UBA3837; assembly: GCA_002392835.1. GTDB lineage: Bacteria > Bacteroidota > Bacteroidia > Bacteroidales > Bacteroidaceae > Prevotella. The sequence continues at coordinate 7,170 of DGHX01000041.1, forward strand.
ATGTAGGCACAGCTGACCAGCGTCGACGTGCCGCCCTTCGACACCAAGGGCAGAGGCTGACCCGTGACAGGTCCTATGCCCACGGCCACCATCATGTTGATGGCAGCCTGCGCCACGAGCAGCAGTGCCAGGCCCATGACGAGGAACGCGGGGAAGTTGTTCTCGCACCGCCCCGCAATGCGCGCCGCCCTGAAGAGCAGCACGATGTAGAGGAAGACCACGGCGATGGCTCCTATGAGTCCCATCTCCTCGATGATGATGGAGAAGATGAAGTCAGAGAAGGCCTGCGGCAGATAGTCGCGCTCCACGGAGTTGCCGGGTCCCTTGCCGATGATGCCCGACGAGGCGATGGCGAAGTTAGAGTGAGCCACCTGGAAATTGTCGCGCACGCTGTAGTCCTTCGGGTCCTCGGGCTTCGCGGTGTGGTTCACCAAGCGGTTGCGCCATGTGCCGAAGCGGTGGAATATCTTTCCTACGAAGCCTTCCTCCTTCTTCTCTTGTACGGCTGTCTGACCCTGCTCGGCCTCGTTCTCCTCGCCCATGCTCACTAACGAGCCTACGGCGAAGATGGCCGCCCCGGCTATCAGGATGATGCCCACCAGCTTGCCCAGCTGCTTCATGGGCACACGTGCCAGGAACATCATGATGAAGATGACGGCGAAGAGGAGCATGGCGGTGGAGAGGTTCTCCAGTCCGATGAGCAGCACCATGGGCACTGTGAGGCGCATGACGTACTTCATGGCCTTCGGGTCGGCACCGCTGCCATCCTCGTTCTGCATGGCGCTGAGTATCTGTGCGGCACAGAGCACCATGGCCCCCTTGGCCATCTCCGACGGCTGGAAGGTGAAGCCCGGCAGCTGTATGACGCGGTTGGCACCATTGATGCTCTCGCCGAAGAGCAGCACACAGAGCAGCGTGGCATAGGAGAGGAACAAGAGCACGGGCATGGCCAGCTTGAAGTAGCGGCACGGTATGTTGAGCACAACGATGATGACCAGCAAGCCGAAGGCGATGGTGCCCACATGGTAGATGAAGGGTCCCATGAAGTTCTGGCTCTTGTACGACAGTGTGCTCGAGGCGGAGAACACCTCGATGATGCTGATGAGGCAGAGGAAGAAGAACACCGTCCAGATGCCTTTGTCGCCCTTGAAGAGATTGCCTATTTTCTTGTTCATGCTTGTAGCGTGTGGGGTAGATGGGGTAGATGTAGTAGATGGGGGATTACAGGTTTCTTGCTAACTGCTTGAACTGGTCGCCGCGGTCCTCCATGTTCTTGAACAGGTCGAAGGAGGCGCAGCAGGGCGACAGGAGCACCGTCTCGCCGGGCTTTGCCAGCTCGTAGCAGGCCTCTATGCATTCCTTCATGCTGTGGGTGTCGCGCACGGGCAGTCCGAGGCTGTCGAAGTTCTCGTGCAGCTTGGCGTTGTCGGCCCCTAAGTAGACCAGCGCCGAGCACTTCTCGGTGACGAGCGGCTTGATGGGGCCGTAGTCGTTGCCCTTGTCCTTGCCGCCGATGATGAGGACTACCTTCGTCTTCATGGAGTCGAGGGCATACCAGCAGGCGTCGACATTGGTGGCCTTCGAGTCGTTGACATAGCGCACGCCGCGCACGGTGCACACATACTCCAGCCGGTGCTCCACGCCGGGGAAGTCGCTCAGCGACTGGCGTATGACCTCGTTCTTGATGCCGGCGATGCGTCCGGCGATGCCGGCAGCCAACGAGTTGTAGATATTATGGCGGCCGGTGAGGCTCAGCGCCTCCTGCTCCATGTTGAAGGGCTCCGGCTTCTCAATGACGTACTGTCCGGCCTCTATGTAGCCGATGCTGCCCCGCTCTTTCAATTCGGAGAAGGGATACTGCACGGCCTTGATGTCGTATTTCTCCAGCTCGCGCTTGATGACGGGGTCGTCGTTCCAGTAGATGAAGGCGTCCTGCGGCGTCTGGTTCTGCACGATGCGCATCTTGGCGTCGACATAGTTCTGCATCTTGAAGTCGTAGCGGTCCAGGTGGTCGGGGGTGATGTTGAGCAGCACGGCGATGTTGGCGCGGAAGTCGTACATGTTGTCCAGCTGAAACGACGACAGCTCGATGACGTAGTACTCGTGCGGCTCCTCGGCCACCTGCAGGGCCAGCGAGTGGCCGATGTTTCCGGCCAGACCGACGTCGTAGCCAGCGGTCTTGAAGATGTGGTATATGAGGCTGGTGGTCGTGGTCTTGCCATTGGAGCCTGTGATGCAGATCATCTTCGACGTGGTGTAGCGCCCTGCGAACTCTATCTCGCTGATGATGGGTATGCCAGCGGCCTTTGCCTTCTGTATCATCGGGGCGGTGTCGGGAATGCCGGGGCTCTTGATAATCTCACCGGCATTGAGGATGAGGC
>DGHX01000048.1 GCA_002392835.1 Prevotella sp. UBA3837
TTCAGGATCTGGTCGATACGCAGACGGGGGAATGTCCACTTGATCCACATAAGGAACCAGACGACAGCCAGCGTCTTTCCGAAGAACCATACGATGCCGGGGATGTAGTTCATCACCGTGTCGAAGGCATCAATACCTATATTAATAGGAGCCCATCCACCGAGGAACACCATTGTGGCGATGCCGGCGATGATGAAGAGGTTGAGGAACTCAGCGAGATAGAAGAAGCCGAAGCCCATGCCCGAGTACTCGGTGTGGTGTCCGGCGGTCAGCTCGCTCTCAGCCTCGGCCATGTCGAAGGGGCCGCGGTTGGCCTCGGCGTTGCCGGCGATGAGGAATGTCACGAAAGCGATGACGGCAGGAATGTGGCCCTTGATGATGAGCCAGTTCCAGGGACCCGTCTGATACTCCACGATGCCGCTGACCTGCATGGTGCCGGTCAGGATGACGGCGGTGATGAGGCAGAGGCAGAGCGACATCTCGTAACTGATCATCTGCACGGCGCCGCGCATGGCGGATACCACGGAGTACTTGTTGTTCGACGACCAGCCGGCCAGGAAGATGCCCACCACGCCGATGCTTGAGATGGCGGTGATGAGGAACAGACCCACGTTGAAGTCGAGGATGCCCATGCCGTTGTTCCAGGGCAGGAAGCTGAACGTGCCCACCGATGCCACTATCACAAGGATAGGAGCCAGGGCATAGAGCAGCTTGTCGGCCTTGTCGACGAAGAAGATCTCCTTGATGAGCATCTTAAACACATCGGCAAAGATCTGCAGTGTGCCCCAGGGGCCTACACGCATAGGGCCTAAGCGGCACTGGAAGTAGGCACACACCTTGCGCTCCATGAAGATCATCAGGCAGGCTATCAGTGCGTAGGCCGTCAGCACCACGGCACCGACGATGACGCACTCAATCAATGTAGCCAACCAGCCAGGGCAACCTATCGTTAACCGCAGCAGTTGGTCAAACCATGTTGTTACTATACTAAAATCGAACATATTATTATCTGTCAATATCGGGAATAACTACGTCAATAGCTGCACAGGTGGCAATGAGGTCGGCTATCTTCTGGCCGCGAAGCATGGGGTCGAAAGCGCCGACGAGCGAGAGACCCATGGGGCGCATCTTCATGCGGTAGGGGCTCTTGTCGCCACGGGAGTCGAGGTAAACGCCAAACTCACCGGCAACGCCTTCAACAGCATAGTACCACTGTCCCTCGGGAACTTTGATGATAGGCTTCTGCTTCACGTAGAAGTCACCCTCGGGAATGTTGTCTATGAGCTGCTCAATGATGTTCAGGCTCTGGTACATCTCGGTGATGTGTACCATGTAGCGGCCCATTGAGTCGCAGGTGTCGGTGGTGCACTGCTCCCATTCCACCTTGTCGTACAGGTCGTAGGGATGGTTCTTGCGCACATCGTTCTTCCATCCTGAAGCACGTCCGGCAGGGCCGGTGACGGCGTAGGAGATGCAGTCTTCCAGACTCATCGGGCCGCACTGCTCCAAACGGTTGTGTGTGATGATGTTATCGCCAAACACATCAAGGTATTCTTGAATCATCGGGCGCAGATACTTCACCAGGTCCTTCACGTTCTTCACGAAGTTCGGGTCGATGTCGGCCTGAAGGCCGCCGATGCGGTAGTAGTTCTGAATGAGGCGTCCGCCGGTGGTCTCCTCCATCACGTTAAGCACGTGCTCGCGGTCACGCATGCCATAGAGGAAAGCAGTGAGCGCTCCCAGGTCCTGTGCCACACACGAGGTGAAGAGCAGGTGCGAGTCGAGACGCTGCAGCTCGTCCATGATGGTGCGTATGTACTTGATGCGGTCGGTGAGCTCCACGCCCATTCCTTCCTCAATGACTCCTACGAGCGCATGACGGTGTTGCATGGCTCCCAGATAGTTAAGGCGGTCGGTTAAAGCAAGAGTTTGGGGATAGGTCATCGACTCCCACATTTTCTCTATACCGCGGTGTATGTATCCGAAGTGCGGATAGATGCGTTTCACGGTCTCACCCTCGAGAACGGTCTGCAGGCGCAGCACGCCATGGGTGGCGGGATGCTGCGGGCCGATGTTGATGACGTAGTCGTCGCTGCTGAACAACTTGTTCTGCTTCGACTGCAGGTTGCCGTCCTTGTCCAAGTAGTATTCCAGACCGTAGTCGGGCTCCACGTCGTCGTCAAGGGTGTACTTGTCGTTGAACTCCCAGTCCTTGCGGAAGGGGTGACCCTTGAAGTCGGTGCGCAGGAACAGGCGGCGCATGTCCTTATGGCCAAGGAAGACGATGCCGTAGAAGTCGTAGACCTCGCGCTCCAGCAGGTCGGCCACGCGCCAGATGTGTGAAACGGTGGGGATATAGGCCATCAGCTGTCCGTCGGTCTCGCCGGTACCGTTGCTCGACATGCCGTCGCCGCACATCTGCGTACGGGCCAGCATCTTCACCGAGCAACGCTCGTGGGTCTTGGTGTTCTCCAGGATGTAGATACAGCCCAGGCCTTCCTCGGCTCCGAAGTCCTCGCCAACGATGGTCACCAGATAGTCGAAGCCTTTCTTCTCTTTCAAGTTCTGCATTTCCTTAGCGAACTTGTCAAATTCGAATGATAAGAACTCTAATTTCATGCCTGCTCCTCCTTGTTTTCCTTTAATTCTTTTACAAACTCCTCGGGCACGTCGGTCACGACGATGGTCTCGCGCTTGTGGTCGCCCAGCTTGTTGCGGAATACGAGCTCCTCGTTGCTCACGCCCAGCTCGCGCTCCTCAGCCGTCTGCTTGTGGTTGGCGCCTCCCAGGAATTTCTCAATCTTCACCTTACGCTGCAGCTGCATCATGCCGTAGAGGATAGCCTCTGGGCGTGGGGGACAGCCCGGTACGAAGACGTCGACGGGTACTATCTCCTCAATGCCCTTTACCACATGATAGCTCGACTTGAAGGGTCCGCCGCTGATGGCGCATCCGCCCACGGCGACGACATACTTCGGCTCGGCCATCTGGTCGTAGAGGCGCTTCAGTGCCGGGGCCATCTTGTGGGTGATGGTGCCGGCGCACATGATGAGGTCAGCCTGGCGTGGTGAGTTACGTGTCACCTCGAAGCCGAAGCGGGCAAAGTCGTAGCGGGCACAGCCGCAGGCCATGAACTCAATACCGCAGCATGACGTGGCAAAGGTGAGCGACCACAGCGAGTTCGAGCGGCCCCAGTTGATGAGACGGTCCAGCGAGCCGGTGACGACATTCACGCCACCTTCATGCAGCTCGTCGATGATTTTCTCCAGCGACTCGTTGTCCTTCCATTCCTCGTAGGGAATGCTTTTGATTTTTGGCTTCTTTACTTCCATTCCAGCGCTCCTTTCCGCCAGGCGTATGCCAGGCCAAATACTAATACAACCAGGAAGAAGCCGATGCTGAGCAACGCTGCCGCACCAAACTGCTTCACTACTACAGCCCATGGATACAGAAACACTGTTTCCACATCGAACATGAGGAACAAGATGGCGAACAGGTAGTAGCCCACATGAATAGGTATCCATGAAGAGCCGCGTGTAGGAATACCGCTCTCATACGGCTCTCCTTTCACCTTTGCATACGAGCGCGGACCTATAAGCTTAGCAATGATGTAAGCTGCCGCCACCAGTGTAATTCCCGTCACAATGACGGTAACCAACAAAGTGAAATTCATAAATTATTTAATGTTATAACAATATTGTTCGCTTTTAAGCGGGTGCAAAGGTACAAAAACTTTTGCAATTTACCAACATAATAATAAAAAAAGCCTCGGAAATAAATGCCTTAATGAATTATTTTTATTATCTTTGCCACCAAAACGCACAAATACGTAATAATGATGGAAGAAAAGAAGAAGGGCAAGGTGCTCGTCATTGACGACAACGAGGACATTCTCTTCGCCCTTAACCTGCTGCTGAAACCGCTGTTGGAGGACATCCGTGTGACGAAGAGCCCTGAGCAGATAGACCGTCTCTACGACCTTGTACACCCTGACGTGGTATTGCTCGACATGAACTTCCGTCGAGATGCCATCAGCGGTGAGGAAGGCTTCGAGTGGCTGGAGCACATCCTGCATCGCGATGCGCTGGCGGTGGTCATCCTCATGACGGCATACGCCGATGCCGACAAGGCGGTGCGAGCGCTGAAAAGCGGTGCCACGGACTTCATCACGAAGCCTTGGGACAACTCCAAGCTGTTGGCCACGCTCTTTGCCGGCATTGAGCTCAGCCACGAAAGGCACAAGAGCCGTCTTTTAGAACAACGCATGGAGGTGGCGGCGTCGCCCTTCGGTGCAGCGGCGGCTCCCACCATCATCGGCGAGAGTCCGGTCATGCAGCGCGTGCTGCAGACGGTGGCACAGGTGGCACCTACCGATGCCAATGTCCTTATCCTTGGTGAGAACGGCACAGGAAAAGATGTCATCGCCCGTCAGCTCTGTGCCCTTTCCGGGCGCGCAGCGAAGCCTTTTGTCAGTATCGACCTGGGGAGCGTGCCCGAACAGTTGTTCGAGAGCGAGCTCTTCGGCTATGAGAAGGGAGCGTTCACAGGAGCACAGAAGGCGAAGGCCGGACGTATGGAGACGGCCAGCGGCGGCACGCTCTTTCTCGACGAGATAGGCAACCTGCCCCTGACCCTTCAGGCAAAGCTGCTGGCAGCCCTGGAGCGCCGTGAGATCTCGCGTCTGGGCAGTACGCTGACGACCTCCATCGACGTGCGCCTCCTCTGCGCCACTAATGCCGACATCCGCACCGAGGTGGCCGAAGGTCGCTTCCGCCAGGATCTGCTATACCGTATCAACACAATCGAGATCACCATTCCCCCGTTGCGCGAGCGTGGTGAGGACATTATCCTGCTGTCCGAACATTTCATGAAGACATACGCGCGTAAATATAATAAGGTGGTGACCAGCCTGAGCCGCGATGCCCGTCAACGGCTGCTGCGCCATACATGGCCTGGCAACGTGCGCGAGCTGATGCACGCCCTGGAGCGTGCCGTACTGCTTTGCAAAGGTGCGACACTCTGTGCGTCTGACTTCATGTTGGAGGAACCGACGCACCGGGCTCCGACGCCGACGCTGAACCTGGAACAGCTGGAGCAGGACGCCATTGAGCGTGCCATGCAGATAGCCGGAGGCAACGTTACCCGAGCCGCCGAGCTGTTAGGCATCACAAGGTTTGCACTCTACAGGAAGCTGAACAAATGAAGCCCTATCTGCTCTATATCGTGGGCCTGATGGCCCTGGTGGCGTGTCTGGCCGTCAGCGTCCAGTCGCACTTGCTCTGGCCGTCCATCGCGCTGGG
>DGHX01000159.1:0-484 GCA_002392835.1 Prevotella sp. UBA3837
CAGTGGGACGGCCACGACCACATCGCCGACCTGGCGCGCCGCGTGCCCACGCAGTGGGCGCAGTGGCCCCTGATGCTGCGGCGATGGCTCATGGCCATGGTGGCACAGGCACGGGGCATGAACACCATGCACGGCAACGCGCTGGTGCCCCTGCTCATAGGGGCGCAGGGAACGGGGAAGACCACCTTCTGCCGGCAGCTGCTGCCACCGGAGCTGCGCGAGTACTTCATGGACGACATCAAGATGGACAATGCCGAGCAGGTGGAGCGCGTCCTCGGGCGCATGTGGCTCGTCTGCATCGACGAGTACAACGCCAAGACCGTGCGCGAGCAGGCGAAGATCAAGCGTCTGCTCACGGAGAAGGACGTGCAGGTGCGGCGCATGCGGAGCGACCAGTACCGGCTGACGCACCGCCTCTGCTCGTTCATCGCCACCACCAACGAGCAGCAGCCGCTCACTGACCCCACGGGCTCGCGCCGCTACC
>DGHX01000159.1:643-1027 GCA_002392835.1 Prevotella sp. UBA3837
GAGGGACAGCCCTGGCACCTCAGCCCCGCCGAGGAGGAGGCCCTGACAGAGCACAACCGCCAGTACCAGGCCCTCGACGCTGCCGCCATGCTGCTCGGCGAGCTCTTCCGCCCCGCCCCCGCCGCCCATGAGCATCTGCTCACCATGACGCAGCTGACGCAGGCCATCAGTGCCGCCGTCGGCGACAGCGCCCTCTGTCCCAACCTGAAGCAGCTGGCAGCAGCCCTCCGTGCCCTCGGCTTCAGGAGGGGGGCATGCAACGGCAAGCACGGGTGGTATGTAATGAGCAGGAGCGAGCAGTAGAAGAGCGGCTGTGCGCTGAGCGTCGTTCAAAAGAAAGAGGAAGTAAGAGTAAAAAAAGGTATCACAAGATTTTGTGTGGGT
>DGHX01000159.1:1241-4797 GCA_002392835.1 Prevotella sp. UBA3837
CCCACACGAAATCCTGTAGAACCAAACACTTGAGGTTGAAAGCCTTGGGAATGGTTTTTATCTGTTTTCCTGGTTTTTCTCTGTTTTTCTAAAGCACAGCCTGCCCATACAGAATCTCATATATAGCCGCCCCTCAGTAGAGCAGCAGCAGACCGGCGAAGCCTGCCATGACAATCATCTTGATGGGGTTCACCTTGAAGACCTTCGTGCCGATGAAGGTGGCCAGGAAGAGCAGGACGCTGATCCAGAACTGCCAGGGGTTCTCCTTCGGCGTGGAGAAGTTCTCGGGGGTGCACAGCAGCAGGGTGGCGGCGGCCAGCAGGCCCACCACGGCGGGGCGCAGTCCGGCGAAGATGCTTTGCACCGTGGGGTGCTTCATGTACTTGAGGAACATCTTCGAGATGAGGATCATCAGGATGAACGACGGCAGCACCAGGGCGAAGGTGGCGGTCAGCGAGCCCAGCATGGCCATGGCGTCGCCCATGCCGGCGTTGTGCACGGCGGTATAGCCGCAGTAGGTGGCTGAGTTGATGCCGATGGGGCCGGGCGTCATCTGGCTGATGGCCACGATGTCGGTGAACTCCTGGGTGTTCATCCAGCCCCAGTGGTGCACCACCTCGCCCTGTATGAGCGAGAGCATGCCGTAGCCGCCCCCGAAGCCGAAGAGTCCTATCTGGAAGAAGGTGATGAAGAGCTGTAGGAAGATCATGTCTCAGTGGGTTTGATGAGTGCGCCGTAGATGTAGCCGCCCAGTGCGGCGAGCAGGATGATGAGTATGGGCGAGACGCCCATGAGCCAGATGGCCAGCGCTCCGCCGATGGGAATCCAGCAGGTGGCCCAGCTGATCTTCGCGCTCACGGCCAGGTTGAAGGTGGGCACGGCGATGAGGGCCACCACGGCGGGGCGTATGCCGCGGAAGATGCTCTGCACCACGGCGTTGTCCTGAAAGCGGTGGAAGAACATGGCTATGAGCAGGATGATGAGGAACGAGGGCAGGGCAGTGCCCACGGCTGCCGAGAGGGCGCCGCGCACACGCTGCAGCTTATAGCCTATGAAGACCGCGATGTTGATGGCGAAGACACCCGGGCAGCTCTGTGCGATGGCTATGAGGTCGAGGAGCTCTTCCTTCGTCACCCACCGGTGCTTGTTCACCACCTCCTCCTCGATGAGGGGAATCATGGCGTAGCCGCCACCCAGGGTGAACAGCCCGATGTGGAAGAACGTTTTCAACAATGCATAATGCATAATGCTTAATGCTTAATGCTTAATTGCTGCGCACATTAGAAATCCACTTCCTTGCGTTGACGAAGGCCTCTATCCAGGGCGTCACCTCGTCCTGACGGCGGTTCAGCGGGTACCAGGCGTTCTGCCAGGGGAAGACGGCACGCTCCAGGTGGGGCATCATGCACAGGTGGCGGCCGTCGGCCGAGCAGATGCCGGCCACGTCGTAGTCAGAGCCGTTGGGGTTGGCGGGGTAGCCGTGGTAGTTGTACTTCGCGATGACGTGGTAGCGGTCTTCGCCGCCGGGCAGCGAGAACTTGCCCTCGCCGTGGGCCACCCACAGGCCGAGCTTCGAGCCGCTCAGGCTGCCGAACATCACGCTGTCGTTCTGCGGGATGCTGAGGCTGATGAACTCCGACTCGAACTTATGGCTGTCGTTGTGCAACATCTTCGGAAGTGAAGAGTACTCTTCACTTATCAGCCCCAGCTCCACCATGAGCTGGCAGCCGTTGCAGATGCCGAGCGACAGGGTGTCCTTGCGGGCGTAGAAGCGGTCGAGGGCCTCCTTGGCCTTCGGGTTGAAGAGGAAGGCGCCGGCCCATCCCTTGGCAGAGCCGAGCACGTCGCTGTTAGAGAAGCCTCCGCAGAACACAATCATGTTGATTTCCTCCAGCGTCTCGCGGCCTGTGATGAGGTCGGTCATCATCACGTCCTTCACGTCGAAGCCGGCCAGGTAGAGGCAGTAGGCCATCTCGCGCTCGCCGTTGGTGCCCTTCTCACGGATGATGGCAGCCTTGGGCCTTTCCTCATTCCTCTTTCCACTTTCCTCTTTCCACTTTCCACTTTCTTCTTTCCTCCACTCCAGGCCGTACTGTGCCAGCTTGCCGGTGAAGCCCTTGGGGAACTTCATCTCTATGGGCTGCTGCTTGTAGTTCTGGTAGCGCTCTGCGGCCTTGCCGTTGAAGCTCTGCTTGCGGTCGAGCAGGTAGCTGGTCTTGTACCACACGTCGCGCAGGTGGTCGATGTCGAGGGTGAGGCTCTGCTTCTCATTCGTCGCAATATCATTGCGGCTCCCGGGCCACACCAGCTCCAGCGTGCGGCTGTCCTCCACGGGGTAGCCGATCTTGGCGTAGCCCACGCCCAGCTCCTCCATCAGGTCTTTGAAGTCCTGCTTGTGCTCGTCGCTGACCTCGATGACCACGCCGGGGTTCTCGGCGAAGAGGATCTTCACCAGGTCGCAGCCTTTGTCATTTAGGTGCGCAGCACCGCACAGGTCGTGCAGGTTGATGTGCAGGCCGCCCTTCTGGTTGGCGAAGCACATCTCTAAGAGGGTGGTGATGAGTCCTCCGGCCGAGATGTCGTGTCCGGCCATGACCCATCCGCGCTTGATGAGCTCCTGCACGGCGTTGAAGGCATCGGCGAAGTACTCGGCGTTCTTCACCGTGGGCACGTCGTCGCCCACGTAGCCCAGGCTCTGTGCGAAGGCCGAGCCGCCGAGCCGCTGCTCGTCGAAGCTGAAGTCGATATGGTAGAGCGACGCGCGCTTGTCGTTGACGATGACGGGCGACACCACCTTCTTCACGTCGCTCACCTCTCCACCGGCGCTGACGATGACCGTTCCCGGCGATATGATCTTCTCGCCGTTGGGGTACTGCTGTGTCAGCGAGAGCGAGTCCTTGCCCGTGGGCACGTTGATGTGCAGGTCGCAGCAGAAGTCGCTCAGGGCCTTCACGGCGGCGTAGAGCCTTGCGTCCTCGCCCTGCTGCGAGCGGCAGGGCCACATCCAGTTGGCTGAGAGCGACAGCGAGTCCATGCCGTCGGCCAGCGGAGCCCACACGATGTTGGTCAGTGCCTCGGCCACCGAGAGCACGCTGCCGGCGGCGGGGTTGGCCAGTCCGGCCTGCGGTGCGTGGCCTATGGCGGTGGCAATGCCTTTCTCTCCGCGGTAGTCGAGGGCCACCACGCCGCAGTCGCTCAGCGGCAGCTGAATCTCGCCCTGGCACTGCTGGCGTGCTATCTTGCCCGTCACGCTGCGGTCCACCTTGTTCGTCAGCCAGTCCTTGCAGGCCACGGCCTCCAGCTGCAGCACGCGCTCCAGGTATTCCTGAACAGCCTCAGCCTCGGCTTTGTATTCCACGTCCTTATAGTGGCGCTCCACGGTGACGTCGCGCATGACGGTCTTCGGCGAGTGTCCGAACATCTGGCTGACGTCGAGGTCGAAGGGCTTCACGCCGTCGGCCTGGCGGAAGGAGAAGTGGGCGTCGCCGGTGGTCTCGCCCACTACGTATAGCGGTGCGCGCTCGCGCTCGGCAATGCGGCGCACGTGGTCGATGTG
>DGHX01000159.1:4890-5468 GCA_002392835.1 Prevotella sp. UBA3837
CTCTCGTTGGCGATGATCTCCTTGCTGGAGAGCGTCTTGTCGCCGATGGGCAGCTTGGTCATGTCAATCTCGCCGCCGCAGTCCTCCACCAGCTCCGAGAGGCAGTTCAGGTGTCCGGCCGATCCGTGGTCGTGGATGCTGACCACGGGGTTCACGTCCTCCTCGCAGAGTGCGCGCACCAGGTTGTAGGCGCGCTTCTGCATCTCGGGGTTGGCGCGCTGCACGGCGTTCAGCTCAATGCCGTTGCTGTAGCGGCCGGTGTCGACGCTCGACACGCTGCCGCCGCCCAGTCCGATGCGGTAGTTGTCGCCGCCCACGACGACGATCTTGTTGCCTTTCTGCGGCTCCTTCTTCAGGCAGTCGCGCTTCGTGCCGTAGCCCACGCCTCCGGCCAGCATGATGACCTTGTCGTAGGCGTACTTGGCGGGTGGGAGAGGTGTGGTAGATGTGGTAGATGTGGTAGATGGGGTTGGTTCCTGATGCTCGAAGGTGAGCACGGAGCCGCAGATGAGGGGCTGTCCGAACTTGTTGCCGAAGTCCGATGCGCCGTTTGATGCCTTTATCAGTATCTGCTCCGG
>DGHX01000159.1:5602-13884 GCA_002392835.1 Prevotella sp. UBA3837
TCTGTAGTACTGCTGTCAAGGGGCGAGTCTATAGTGGCCCCCTCGGGGGCGGAAGGGGGGGCTAAGCGTGGGTATGCCGTCATGTACACCGCCGTGCCTGCTATGGGCCATGAGCCGGTGCCGCCGCCCATGCGGTCGCGAATCTCGCCGCCGGTGCCGGTGGCAGCGCCGTTGAAGGGCTCCACGGTGGTGGGGAAGTTATGGGTCTCGGCCTTCAGCGAGATGACGCTCTCGATGTCCTTCACCTGGAAGTAGTCGCTCGTCGACTGGTCCTTCGGTGCGAACTGCTCCACCACGGGGCCCTGGGCGAAGGCCACATTATCTTTATAGGCCGACAGAATCTTGTTGGGGTTCTCCTGCGTGGTCTTCTTGATCATCTGGAAGAGGCTCGACTCCATCTCCTTGCCGTCGATGATGAATGTCCCGCCGAAGATCTTGTGGCGGCAGTGCTCGCTGTTGATCTGTGCGAAGCCGAAGATCTCGCTGTCGGTGAGTGGGCGCCCGTTCTGGCGCTCCAGCCCGTGCAGGTATTCTATCTCCTCGGGCGAGAGGGCCAGTCCCTCCTGCTCGTTATATTCCTCCAGGTTCTCCACATGCTTGATGGGCTCCGGCTGTATGTTCACGGTGAAGATGCGCTGGTCCAGCCCGTTGTACTTGCGCTGCAGCATCTCGTCGAACGAGGGCTCCTCGCTTTCGGTGGGGAAGTACTCCTCAATGCGGCTGATGCCCTGCATGCCCATGTTCTGCGTAATCTCTACGGCGTTGGTCGACCATGGGGTGATCATCTCGCGGCGAGGGCCGATGAAGGTGCCCTCGAGGGCGGTGGCATCGAGCAGCGTGGCGTCGCCATAGAGCCAGCATAGCTGCTGCTGCTCCTGCTCGCTGAGCTGGTGGTCTACTTCGGTGGCAATGACCGACTGCTGTGGTGTCTGAAAGAAATAAATCGTCATAATGCGTTGCTGTTTTTGATTTTGCCTGCAAAGGTACAAATAAGTGAGCGAAAAGCAAAAGAAAAAGCCAATTTTTTCTTTTGCTTTTCCGAGCGGGCGTACCTTCGACCGTAGGTCAGAGGTACAAATAAGTGAGCGAAAAGCAAAAGAAAAAGCCAATTTTTTCGTGCTGTGCAGTTGAGAAAGCCCTGAAGGGGCGGCAGAGTACAGCCGGGGGTGCAACCCCCGGTAAAGGAGAGGGGCTTGCAAGCCCCGAAGGGGCGACGGAACACAGGCAGGGGTAAAACCCCTGCAAGAACGTCACCACACACACATGCTTATGACCCGTTACAGCATTTCTGCTGTAGCAAGTCGGCAAAGCAGGGGTTTTACCCCTGCCTGTGTTCCGTCGCCCCTTCGGGGCTTGCAAGTCCCTCTCCTTTACCGGGGGTTGCACCCCCGGCTGTACTCTGTCGCCCTTTCAGGGCTTTCCCAACTGCACAGGTCGGCAAAGTCTATCGTCTTTAACTCCTTTAACTCCTTTAACTCCTTTAACTCCTTTAACTCCTTATCCCCCTTTCACTCCTTCCCGGCGGGTATGACGTAGAACTGGCGGTTGCTGATGGCGTCGAGCATCCACTGGTCTACGACGATGTGGTCGTCGAGGGCCTTGATGCGCAGCGTGTGCTCGCCCTTCGTCAGCTGCACGGGCGTGCTCCTCAGCGCCTGGGCGCGCAGCACGTTTTGCTTCCATCGCTCCGAGCGGTAGGGCTCCTTCAGCGATATGACCACGGGCGGCTGCTGGTCCACCTGCACCTGGTAGCGCAGGTCGCCGCGGTCGCTGGGCTGCGTGGGTATGAGTGCGGTGTAGAGGGTGGCCTCGCCGTCGTAGGGCCATGTGAACTCATAGCTCAGGGAGCAGCCCTTGGGCAGCACCACGGCCTGCATGGAGTGGCCCAGCATGGGCACTGTCTCTGCCCCGGCGTCGGCGGTGAGAAAGTCGGCGGCATTGCGGGCTATGCGGTGGCCGGGCGTGGGGTGCTGTGGCAGCTGGGTGCGCACGTCGCCGAAGACGGGCAGCTGGCGCGGTGCGGCCGACATTAGGTGGCGCCAGCGTCCGCCGCCGAGGGCGTTGTACTGTGCCGTCAGCTGCAGAATCTCCTCATAGGCGCGGTGGCTGTCGGCATCAGTGCGGCTCAGCATCTTGCGCGTCATGGCGGCAGCGGCATGTATGGGGTAGAGCACGTGGGCGAAGTAGGCATCGCGCTCGTGGTCGGCCACCATCTGGGCATAGACGTCGGCCACGGCTTCTATCTTGGCAAAGTCGGCCATGCGCTCGTAGGCCTCCTTCAGCGTGAACTGCGTCGTCGTGGGCACGCTCTTGCCGCCGGGGTATTTCTTCTTGTCCAGCTCCACCTGCGTCCAGCCCATGAACTCCGGACGGCGTATGGCGTTCAGGAGGTAGAACTCCTTCATGGCCGGGGCAATGGCGTGGCCCACGAAGCCACCGAACTGCTCCATGAGCCATTTCTCCAGGTGAGTCTCAAGGGTTGCGGGCGTCACGCTGCTCATGTCCCACGCCATGTCGAGGAACAGCTGCAGCGGGTAGGCGGCCACCTTCGGGTCGTGCACGTTGGCTATCCACAGCCGTCGGCAGTTGTGGTCGTAGGCGGTGCGCATCTCGTGGTACAGCAGTCCGGGCTGTGTGGTGGCGAGCCACAGGTGGTCGTGGGGCCGTCCCCAGTAGCTCAGGTGGTAGTACACGCCGCTCCCTCCGCTGCGTTGCTGCTGCAGGCTGTCGGGCAGCCGCGTCAGGTAGCCGAAGTTGTCGTCGCACCACATCAGCGTCACGTCGTCGGGCACGCGCAGGCCGCTCTCCATGATCTCGAGCACCTCCTTGTAGGGTATGAACACCTGTGGCACGCGCTCCACATTTTTATGATAGTACTTGCGCAGCAGCTGACGCTGGTCGTCAATGACCTGCTGCAGCCCGCGCAGCTTCTCCTCGGGGGTCTTCACGCCTTCCATCGAGCCGTCGTGAATGCCGCGCATGCCTATGGTGAACAGCTCCTCCGAGCCGCGCACCTGTCGCAGGCGCTCCGTCCAGTAGCGGCGCACCTCGGCCCCGTTGGTGATGTAGTTGTAGGGTCCGCGCTGCTTTACGTCCCATTCGGCCACGTTGTTGCGCAGCAGGGGCTCGCAGTGGCTGGTGCCGATGACGATGCCGAATGAGTCGGCCATCTCCTTGTTGCCGCTGACGGTGAAGAAGCCCGGCGAGACGTCGTGCATGGCGGGCCAGATGGTGTTGGCGCGCAGGCGCAGTAGCAGCTGGAAGAGCGCCTTGTAGGTCTGCGGGCCCATGGGCTGCCGGGGCTCGAAGGTCTTGCCCGACCACTGCCGCAGGCTCCAGTCCTCGTCGTTGATGAAGATGCCGCGGTACTGCACCGATGGTGTGTGCTCCAGCAGGAAGTCGCTGCTGATGGTCAGCCGCTGCTGCGTCGAGGGCCTGACGTCGCCCCACCACACCCACGGCGATACGCCGGCCATGCGGCTCAGCTCCAGCAGGCCGTAGGCCGTGCCGCGGGCGTTGTGGCCCTCAATCACTATCTGTCCCCGTGCGTTGACGCTCAGGCGGAAGCCGTCGTCGCTGCCGCGGCCCTGTACTATCTGGATGGTGGCGTCGGCACCGGCGGCCACGGGGGTGTGGCCCGTCACCAGCTGCATGTCGCTGCAGAACATCTGCAGGGCCTGGCTCACCACGGGGGCCACCTTGCCCTGCACCTGGTAGGTCACGGGGTGCTCGCCGTCGTACCATGTCAGCCGCTCGGCGGCCGTCATGCTGTGCAGCAGGGCCAGCAGGCCCGTCAGCAGCAGCGTTACTCTCTTGTTCATAGTAGTTGTTCGTTCGATTAGTAATGAATAGTCGTCTTATTTCTCTAACCACTGGCGTCGCTCCGCCTCGGGCATCAGCTCTATGGCGTAGCGCAGCGTGGTACGGGCCATGTGGCGTACATGCCGGTCGAGGAAGTCGCGCAGCAGGTCCATGGAGCATCGCTTGCCCATCTCGCGCAGCATCCATCCCACGGCCTTGTGCATCAGGTCGTGCGGGTGGCCGAGCAGTATCTCGGCGTAGCGCAGGCACCACGAGGGGTCGCCCTGCTGCGATGTCTTCCATGTGCATACGATGCTCATGCGCTGTCGCCAGAGGTTGTCGCTGTGGGCCAGTGCGTCGAGCGTCCTTCGCTTGTAGGCTGCCGAGCCGTCGCCCAGTGTCGTGGGCAGCAGCAGCCAGTGGCCCAGCATCTTCGGTGCCGATAGGTCTGTCAGGTCCCAGTTGTTGGCCCGCTCGGCATGGTCGAGGTACAGCGTCAGCAGGGCGTCGCGGCGCGCCGTGGCCTCGGCGTCGTGCTCCAGTCGCTTCGTCGCCGCCCGCTGAAACTGGTCCACCATGATGAGCAGACCGCACAGGCGCACCTCGTGCCAGGGCGACAGCAGCAGCCGGGGCACCTCGCTCAGGGGGAGGCTGCGGGCCACGAGTTTCACCACCTCGCGCGTCTGGGGCACCTTCAGCCCCAGGAACTCGTCGCCATAGCCGTACTCGCCGGGGCCGGTCTTGAAGAACCGCATCAGCACCTGCCGCTGCTCCTCGTTGCGCTGCGACTCCATGTAGCTTATGATTTCCTTTGCTGTCGTCATTGGTCTGCCGTTGTCATCATCCGCATCCGATGGCGGAAGTTTGCCGCAAAGGTACGAAAAAGCTGGCGATGCGCAAAGAAATTATTCTTTTTTTTGCGCCCCAGGCGTTTATTTATAAGAAAATGACTACCTTTGCACGTGCCAATGACTTGCAGGTATGCCATAGTAGATGTCGAGGTGGGCGTCAGCGACCACAAGATCCATGATATCGGATCTTTGCGATATGATGGAGCCGTGTACCATGGCTGTTCGCTGGCTGAGCTGACCGGCTTCCTGAGCCAGGTGGAATTCCTGTGCGGGCATAACATCATCCACCACGACGCCAGCTACCTCTGGCCCGACGGCGACTGCCCGTTCACGCTGGTCGACACGCTCTACCTCTCGCCGCTGCTCTTCCCTGAGCGGCCCTATCACCGTCTGCTGAAGGACGACAAGCTCATCAGCGAGCAGATGAACAACCCCGTGAACGACTGCGAGAAAGCCCGCGACCTGCTGATGGACGAGCTGTCCTGCTGGCAGGCGCTGCCCGGCGAGCGGCGCGCCGTGTACTGCCTTTTGCTCAGCGGGCAGCGTGAGTTCGATGGGTTCCTGAAGATGGCGGCCCCCGCCCCCGGCCCCTCCCACGAGGAGGGCGACTGGCGTGGGCAACCGGCTGTTCATACACACCAACGGCGACCCCTTCGACCGTCTGCCCGCCGACAGCCACCGTACTGACGACTGTAGCTACCCCCTGCCCGAGGAGATGGTGCTGCAGCTGTCGCACAAGGATGTCAACCTCGGCTTCTTCAAGCCCATCAAGCAGCAGGTGCTGGCACTGCGCAGCGGCGACCCCCTGCTGCCCAGCGACAACTACTTCCTCCAGCCCTCCACCGGGCGGGCCGTGGCCAAGCTGTCTGCCGGCATGCAGGAAAAGCTGGCCTCCTGGCGCGACCGTGGCTACAGCCCATCGGCCGCCACCGTCCGCTTCGTGGTGGCATGGAAGCCCAAGGACGCCGCTAAGGAGGAGCCGGAGACCGCCGTCCTGCTCATCGACCTGACCCTTAGTAGCCATAGTGATACCCAATAATAAGGAGGGAAAAGAAAAAACACAGTTTTTTATTTGTCGCTTTACGCAATTCTTGCTACCTTTGCACGCGAAATGAAGAGGACGTCACTTGCCACACTCTCGTTCTGCACCGCCCTTGCCGGCTGGGGGCAGGCTCAGGACTCGCTGCACAGCACGCAGCAGCTCGACGATGTTGTCGTCACCTCGCGGCGGGCAGCGCACACATCACGACACCACCGGCGGCGGAATGTCGGATGCAATGTCCTCGCACCCCTTTCTCATCGACACCAACCGCGAGCAGCAGCGTGTCACCATCACCTACGATGCTGAAAAGACCACACCGGCCCAGCTGTTGAAAAGCTTCACCCGCTTTGGCTACAAGGCCACCGAGGTGAACGACTCGCTACAGCAGAAACCGGCGCGCCAATAGCATTTTATATTCCGCATCGCCGTTTATCCGATGATGGCCTCTATCTGCCTGTCGGTGGCCTGCGGCAGCAGCTGGCGCAGGTGCTCGGCCATGCGGTCGTGCGACTGCTGCGGCGTGCGCTGGGTGGTGCATGCCTGGTGGCCCAGCAGGGCCTCGGGGGTGGTCAGCAGCGACCAGCCCCAGCCGTACTCGCGGCCGTGGCGGTCGGTGGGGTAGACGAAGTCTTCAGTCACGATGTGGCACCCCATCTGCAGCCGTGTGACGTAGCTGTCGAAGCGGCTGCGCATCTTCGGACCGTCGAAGCCGCAGGCGGCGCGCAGCTGTCGGGTGATGAGGCTGCCCTGCTGGCCCAGCGTGGTGAGGATGGCCTCCTCGATGGTGCCCTCCTCAGGCCGTGGGTGCCGGCTGCGCCGGTAGTTGCAGAAGTCGGGCCACCACCGGCGGCTGATGAAGCCTGCCTTCCCACCGAAGAACTTGCCGTAGACGCAGTCGCCCTCGGTGACAATCTCGCCCTTCCACTTCCACAGCGGCCAGTCCCAGCCGCCGTCGGGCAGCACCACGTAGCGGCAGTCGTCGGTGACGGCCTCCTCGGCCGAGAACCCCGCTATGCCGCCTGCCAGCAGTGGCAGGAAGCCCACCTCGCTGATGTACTCCATCAGTCCTGCAGCAGAATATATCTCTCGTCGTTTCATGCTTTTTCGTGTTATATCTGTCGTTTATGTATTACCCATTGTCCTGTTTTGCTCGAACCTTCATAGCGTACTCCATATTGCTCTTTCAGAATTCGAAGGTCTTTTCTTAATGTAGTAAGACTAACTCCCAGTGTATCACAGATTCTCTCGCGAGTTATTTGCGGCTCGTTCTGAATAAGAGCAATTATCATATCTATTCGGCCATCTTGCGGTAACTTTTTGGGGGCACTTTTGGGGGCACTTTTGGGGGCACTTTTGGGGGCACTGTCCTCTATCCGTTTAATTGGGAGCACCAAGGCGACCTCATCCACATCCAAACGGTTGTCCAAAATAGGCTCACCCCAACCAGCCTCTTTCCAAGCACTAAGTATCATTGGGAAGCCAGATCCGAGGTTCTCACCATAGCCAATCATCCTTAGCATATTCTGCATCTTGGGGTTACGGGCTTTTGACACGCCGCCCTCATAGATATCCTTTAGGGGCAGCATCAATAACCCAGGATTGCGAAAAACCAGACGGTCTTCATGCTTCTCAATCCGCAGCACCCCCGCCTCCAGCATAATATCAGCATGGATGATGGCGTTGGTAAATGCCTCGCGCACTGCTTTATGCAGGGGCGTGTCATCTATTCGCTGAATACCTTCCATTCGGAATGGACGTGGGAGGTCGAAGGTCACTTTGGGAATCACGCGGCTAAAGAACTGATACAAGTTGTTCTCCCAGCGTCCATCATAGGTCAATCGGTCGCTATAACGCTCTTCACCTATCAGATTGCAGAAGTCGATGTAGTCCATTCTGAAGTTGGCAAACCGCTCTTGTATCGAAAGCCCCTTGCCAAACATCATCAGGCCTGCCATCGTCAATCCTTCTTTTCCAGTTTCTCTGTCAACGATATAGCCACCAAGGTTCTTCAGAAAGGTCTTGTCATCTACTTCATTCCATACATGTCCCTCATTCCTGAATTGAAACAACGTGCGGTACCTACGCAGCGTGTCTGGATCAACGTCATCCATGTCGTAATGCTCCATCAGTGCTCCGTCGTTTCCTCCCTCGTAAGAGTCACGAATCATTGCCCTCACCTGTTGTTCTGTGCAATGATAGTCTCCCTCATGGTTACGTTTGTACGTATTCTTATAGACATTCTCATTCAGATAGACAGGTTTTACATGCCAGTCTGCCATCGGCACATGGATGCAAACCACGTCATCGCCATCCACATCCACCACTTCCACATCACTATCTGTCAGGATGTTGGCACTCACCTTATTACTGTTGATGGTATTCCAGAAATCTTTCCGGATTCTTTCTGCATCATCAACCCCTTCTATTCGAAACCTCTTTGCAAGGTCTTTCTCCTTCAGGTCCTCAGAAACACCTAATAAGATGGTTCCGCCCATCGTATTTGCGAAAGCAGAATAGCTCATCCAAACAGACTTGGGCACATCCGTCTTGGCCAGCTTTGCCTCCAACGTCAGCCGCTCACCATTTTG
>DGHX01000159.1:13964-14160 GCA_002392835.1 Prevotella sp. UBA3837
TATGTCGTTCTTGTCCATATCTTAATAACGTTTCGTTTCTATCATCTTCTTCTAAATCAATGTCCTTTCTTCCACATTTAGGACACGTATAATCATATTTAAATAATGACATGCTATTTGTTTTTTAATTTCTATATTTTAGATACTATTACATCGTATAGCCAGACACTTTGTACTCCATCAGTCCTGCAGCAGA
>DGHX01000159.1:14269-14510 GCA_002392835.1 Prevotella sp. UBA3837
AAAGATACAAAGAATTATTGGAATGACAAATAAAACGAAGAAAATATTTTGGCGGCTATTTCTCCGCTATATGCCATAACGTGTTGGCGTTCATGGCGATAGCGGCGGAGAATAGTGGGCTGTGCCGGACGCTTCCAATGGTCTTCAGAATAATGCCTTGGAAACTGTATTCATGTTCCGTCGTGTCGAGTGTTCTTTGGGATTGAGGTGTTAAGACATTACTGACCCCACCCCCGACCCC
>DGHX01000183.1 GCA_002392835.1 Prevotella sp. UBA3837
CCGGCAGGTGGGCGGCAATGCGCACAATGCTGTCTTCCTTGGTGGACTCTACCTTAAAGGGCGCCTGGTCGTCGAGTTCTATCATGAAGAAACCGCTGCCGGGCTTGGTCTTCATGGCCACGGAGCCACCCTGGAACACGGCACGTATCTGTATGCCGGGATAGGTGAAGGCCACGGCCTTGGGGTTGCGATGGCTGGTGCGGCCGATGTAAGAGATATTTGGGTCGTCAGCAGGAATGAAAGTCTGCGCAACGGCGGGGCCCATGAGGAATGTGACGACAAGGAGTAATAAGGAGATACGGGTGTTCATAAAGGATATTTACGATTTGACGATTTACGAATTACTGTTTTTTGCTATTTCTTCAAGTTTCGTATGCGCTCAACTTTTAGAGGTGAGAGGTGAGTGGTAAGAGGTGAGAGGACACCTCTTCCGCTTCCTATTTATGCTTCTACTCTGTACCCACCGCATTTCTCTCACCTCTAACCTCTCACCTCTCGCTTTTAGAACTGAGAGTAGATAAAGGGCTGGATGCTGCCGGTGCTGAAGTTGATGAGCAGCTGGATGGTTACCACAAGGAGGATGAGCTTAAGCATCCAGGGCGACTCTACGAACATGCGCTCGAGCAGTCGGTAGGTGCGGTCGTGCATGAACAGGAGGCTATAGCCCACAATGAGGAAGAGGGAATAGACGGGACGGGCACGGAAGAAGGGTGCCGCATAGGCCCAGTCGAAGTCAGTGAAGATGCGCTCCATAAGCGACAGTGCCGTGGGGATGTCGGACGAGCGGAAGAACACCCACGTGAACAGCAGGAAGATGAACGTGAGGGCACACGAGAGGATGCGCACGGGGAGACTGTTAGGGATGCGGTCGAGCCACGGACGGCACATCTTATGGACGACCTGAGCAGCGCCGTGCATGGCTCCCCAGATAACGAACATCCACGAGGCTCCATGCCACAGGCCGGCAACAATCATGGTGAAGAAAAGGTTCCAGTAGTGACGCCAGCGACCCACGCGGTTACCGCCGAGGGGAATATAGAGGTAGTCGCGGAACCATGTAGACAGGGAGATATGCCAGCGATGCCAGAACTCGGTGACGTTGAGCGACTGATAGGGGTAACTGAAATTGTCACGCAGGCGGAAGCCGAGGAGGGCGGCAAGACCGATGCTGACGTCGCTGTAGCCGGAGAAGTCGAGATAGATCTGAAGGGCATAGCCCAGGAGTCCGACCATGTCCTCGAAACCGCTGTAGCCCATCGGGTCGTCGAATATCCAGTTGTTGTACTGCGCGATGTAGTCGGCCACGAGTCCTTTCTTGAGCAGTCCGACGATGATGAGCCACAGGCCGGCATAGACGGAGCGCTGGAGGATGAGATGGTGCTTGTCGCGTAATTGGGTGAGCAACGTGCCGGCACGCGTGATGGGGCCGGCGAAGAGCAGGGGGAAGAAGGTGAGATAGAAGGCGTACTCCAGGAGGGTGACGTCTTCCTTGAAGCGATTGCGGTAGACATCGACGGAGTAGCTGATGGCCTGGAAGGTGTAGAACGAGATGCCTACGGGCAGGAGAATGTCGAGGGGTGCGAAGTTGCTGGCGAAGAGGGCGCTCAGGCTGCCCACGAGGAAGTTAGTATACTTGAAATAGAGGAGCGGCAAGAGGTCGGCGACGATGACGACGGCGAGCCAGATGGCGCGCCAACGGGGTGTCTGACTCTGCCGGATGGTGCGCGTGAGCTGCCACGACAGCGCCGTGGTGACGGGCAGCAGGAGCATGAGCACACCATTGGCCTTGAAGGCGAAAAACAGGTTGAACGCCACCACATAGACCATCATGGCGGTGCGACGACGCTGTCCGATGAGCAGATAGCCGAGGAAGAACACCACAAAGAGCGCCAGAAACTGCAACGAGCAGAACTGGAGCGATGGGTCCTGGGTGGTGAGGAAACGGCCCAGGGACTGGAATATGGTGGTCAACTCTGGCATGAATTAAAGAATTACTGGGGGAAGCCCCCGAGGGGATGTCTAAGTGAGAAAAGATAAGAGTGTGAGGCACTACCTCTCAGTACTCAGTTTTCAGTTCTCAGTTTGAGCCCTGGGCTCACATCTTACCTCACCGGCATCAGCAACGTGACGTCGGGGTGTGTGGCCTTTGCTGTGGGATCGTCCATCCGTATGGGATGGATGGTATTGGGACTGCGGAGCCAGCGGGCGATGGTGTCGGCCCACTGGGCGGCAGCGGTAAAGGTGGGATGGGCGTGGTCCTTACCACGTTCGAGCTGCAAATAGCGACTGTCGAAATAGCGGTCCTTGCCCACATTGCGGATGATGACGTCATTGATGCCGGTGTCCTGCTTCCAATTGGGCGGGCTTACCCATACGTAGGGGATGTCGCCAATCTTTGAGAGGATGGTCTTGATGTACTTGTCGCGCTGGTCGAGGTCGTTGACGAATAGCTCGTTTCCGCAGAGGCAGACAATGACGTAGGTGGGCTGCACCTTGCGCATGAAATGCTCCAGGGTGTCGGTCTCTGCCCAGAGCTTCGACGACGAGCTGTACCACACCACGGTATGGAGCTCATGGCCGTTGGCCTCGGTGTAGTCGACGAGCCGACGGGTGAGTCCCTCGAGCATGGAGTCGCCGAAGAACAGAACGCGCTGATGAGTGGTATCAGGCGTGAGACGAGCCTTGGCAATGCTGTCCTGACGGGCTTGCTCAGCAGAAAGCCCCGACGCCGCCGACAGGCTGTCGGCAGGACGGGGCTCAAAGATTCCATCGACCTTCGCACGCGTCAGACGTGCGTCGAACTGTATGTCATCTTGGAAGGCAAACGCATAGAGCAGCACTACGCCCAAAGCTGCGGTAAGCAGGAGGAGTGACTTCCACTGGTTCTTCATGCGTCGTTCCTATCGTTTATTGCATATCATAGACCACCTGCATGATCTGCTTGCCGAGCTGGTCGGCTGCCTCCATGGTGGACGCCTCGCTGTAGACGCGGATGATGGGCTCGGTGTTCGACTTGCGCAGGTGCACCCACTTGTCGGGGAAGTCAATTTTCACGCCGTCGATGTCGTTGACCTGCTGGTCTTTGTAGAGCTCTTTCACCTTCACGAGGATGGCGTCGACGTCGGTATCGGGGGTGAGATCGATGCGATTCTTGGCGATGAAATACTCGGGGAAGGTAGCGCGTAACTCACTCACCTTGCAGCCTTTATGTGCCAATGACGAAAGGAAGAGTGCAATGCCTACCAAGGCATCGCGGCCATAGTGGCTGGCGGGATAGATGACGCCGCCGTTGCCCTCGCCGCCAATCACGGCGCCCACTTCCTTCATCTTGGTAGTGACGTTGACTTCGCCCACGGCGGCAGCAGCATAGACGCCACCATGCTTCTCGGTGACATCGCGCAAGGCTCGGGTGGAACTAAGGTTGCTCACCGTGGACAACGGGGCACTGCCGTCGGCCTTCGGAGTGTTGGAGAGCACGTAGTCGGCCACACTGACGAGGGTGTATTCCTCGCCAAACATCTTGCCGTCTTCGCAGATGAAGGCCAGACGGTCCACGTCGGGGTCGACAACCACACCGAGGTCGTACTTGCCGGTGCGCATCTCGTCCATGATTCCTGTGAGATTCTTCTCGAGGGGTTCAGGGTTGTGGGCAAAGTTGCCGGTGACGTCCTTATTGAGGAAGGTGGCCTCGACGCCAAGCTGCTCGAAGAGCTGGGGCAGGATGATGCCGCCGACGCTGTTGATGGTGTCAACGCAGACGCGGAAACCAGCCTTGCGGATGGCCTCGCGGTCGACGAGCTGCAGCTGCAGGACGCTGTCGATGTGGCGCTGGTCGAACGAGTGGTCTTCGACATACTGTCCGAGGTGCTCTACGTCGGCATACTCAAAGTCTTCGTTCTCGGCAATGGCGAGCACTTCGCTACCGTCGGCTGCGGTGAGGAACTCGCCCTCCTGGTTGAGCAGCTTCAACGCGTTCCACTGACGCGGATTGTGACTGGCGGTGATGATGATGCCGCCGTCGGCACCACTCATGCGCACGGCCAGCTCTGTGGTCGGTGTGGTGGCGTAGCCTATGTCGAGCACATCATAGCCCATGCCCATCAGTGTGCCGCACACCACCTGACGCACCATGGGACCCGAGATGCGCCCGTCGCGGCCTACGACAATCTTGTTTGACTTGCCTTTGCCCTGACGACGGATGAACGTCGCATAGGCTGTGGTGAACTTCACGATGTCGAGCGGATTCAGTGTGTCGCCCGTCGGCCCGCCGATAGTGCCGCGGATGCCGGATATTGATTTAATCAGTGTCATATTCCTTTTTCGTAAGTGATTTCGTAAAAATAAGGTATCACGTTCTGAACGGCGTTTTGCGTGCCCTGCGCACTGGGAACGATGAGGTTCACCTTGGCCGTTTCGTCGCCCTCTTTCTCCCAGCGGCCTATATTGATATAGTTGAACGGGGTGAGCCATCCGGCGGGAACGTCGGTGTAGGTGTAGGCAAGCACCATGACGCTCTCACCCTGAATAAACGAAGCTGTGTAGCTGTCGCTGGTGCGGGTGACGGTCATCTTGTCCACCACGCTTGAGAAAGTGAGCACCTGGTTGGTGAGCGTCAGCGTATCGGCAAACACGCTGCGCTCCTTGAAGCGTGCCAGCACCGTAGCGGTCTCGCCGTTGGCCAGCGGACTGCCGCAGCCCTTGCGTACAATCTGCATGTAGACGCCGCTGCTGCTGATGAGCACATATTCGTTCTTGGACACGTCGGTGGTGTAGTTCTTGTTGCGGAACTCCTCCTCGCTGATCACCTTGATGCCGCGGTTGCTGATGAACTGACTGATGGCTTTGTCTTCCTTTTCGCGCTGCTCGGCATACGTCTCATAGTCGTTGCAACTGGCAACGGTCAGCGCAGCCATCAGGGCGAAAAGCACATAGAAAGTTTTTTTCATGTCTACGTTCTGGATTAAAATTTCCTGCAAAGGTACAAAAAAGTTAGGAGTCGAGCGGGAGAAACGCCAAATAATTATTGACAATTAACACTTCTACAACCACAAGACAACGTTGCGCTC
>DGHX01000121.1 GCA_002392835.1 Prevotella sp. UBA3837
AGCATCTGCGGCTACCAGTTGGAGAAACTGCTGGCGGTGGTGCCCAACTACTGGGCGAAGCCCGACGGCACGTGCTCCGCGGAGGAGCTGGCTGAATATCGGAGAACGCTGGAGAGTGCGCTGAAGGAGCCGCGCAAGGGTATGCCCTACCGGCTGAAACAGGTGCTCGGGGCGCTGAAGTCGCAGCAGGGCGTGAAGGCTTGCGGCGGCACGCTGACAGCGCCGCCGCCGATGCCCAAGAAGCTGCCGCCGCTGGTGAAGCTGTTGACGAAGAACGTCCCCTGGTTCTACAAGCCCGCTGTGGCCAACGCGGTATTCCCTGCTCTGGGTGCTCATCTGCATGGGGTGAAGTTCCGCTATTGGGACAACGTGGACCATGAGGCAACGTTTATGAATGTCTTGATAGGTCGCCAGTCAATAGGTAAAGGCACCATCAAGAAGCCTATCGAGTACATCATGGAGGACATCCGCCAGCGCGACATACCCAACCGCCAGCGCGAGGCCGAGTGGAAGCAGAAGAACCCCGGGGCCAAACCGAAGAAAGAGCCGCGCCCGACGGACATCTGCATCCAGATGCTGATAGACAACCTGACGGATGCCGTCTTCAACCAGCGCGTCATCGATGCCCACAACAACGGTCAGCGTTTCATCTACACCGTTGTCGACGAGATTGAAGCCCTGAAGAAGGTGACATCGAGGGGAACGGTCGACGAGGTGGGACTGCTTATCCGCAAGGCTTTCGACAACGCATATGCCGGTCAGGAGCGTGTGGGTAGCGACTCGGTCAGCGGAATTGCCCCCTTAAGGTGGAACTTCAACGCCTCTACCACACCACCCAACGCTCGCAAGTTTTTCTCGCGGATGGTGAACGACGGTACGGTGAGCCGTCTGGACGTGGCCACCATCATCCACAGCGATGATGACGATGACTCGGCTCCCATATTAGGCATCTACGACCACACGTTTGCCGCTGAACTGAAGCCCTATATCGACCGTCTGGAGGCTGCCAGCGGGCTGATAGAATGCCAGCAGGCAAAGCGCCTGTCGCTTGACATGAGGCAGGAGAACCGCGATGCCGCACGGCTCTACGAGAGCGATGCCTACCGCGTCTTCTCTTATCGTGCCAACGTAATTGCCTGGCTGAAGGGGATGGTGCTCTATGTGGCTCATGGCTACAAGTGGTCGAAGGAGATTGCTGATTTTGTACACTGGAGCCAGTCGTACAACTTGTGGTGTAAAATGTTGTACTTCGGTCAGCAACTGGAGCGCGAACTTCGGGAGGAAGTGGAGATTCAGCGCGGGTCGGGACCTCGGAACCTTCTGGAGCTGCTCAGCGACGAATTTACCCGAGAGCAGTACCACCAGATGCGCCAGAGTCAGGGTCGCAGCGGTGACGGTGAGAGCACCCTGCGCGTATGGCAGAACCGAGGGTACATTGCCTACGACGAGGTCAGCGGACGTTACTGCAAGACAGCGGAATATAAACAGAAAATTGGAGGAAGACTATGACTGAGATTCAGAACACCCAAGAATGCTTTGTGCAGCTCTGGCTACGGCTGGAGCGCACAAGGCGCCTCCTGCAGGGGCAGTATCGCCGTTTCTGCATCCGCCGACTGCTGAAAACGTGGTTTGGCTTTGAGGCCAACGATAACTTTATCTGGGAGGTATGCAACAGGTGTGAGCAGACGGGTTGGGACGAACTCCCGCTGCCGTCGCTCTACCCGCGCAAGCATCGAGAGTTGTTGAGGGCTATCGTCAGTGTCAAGTTGGGCATCAGCTATTATCGTGTTGACCTTCGGGCACTCGACGCTGCCTACAGCATCGCTTATCCAAAGAGTACACCCCTGAATGTGAATAAGAAAAAGAGACAGTAATGTTTCAATTGTTACAGTGTTACAGTTAAAAAAATAATTCTCAAGCAAGTAAACCATTATGAATACTGAACGATTATCGCCTCACTTTACGCTCCGAGAGTTAACCAAGACAAGCGTGAGAATAGAGAATGTGCCTGGAGAGAAAGAGGTGGAAAACCTCAGACGGCTGTGCCGATGGCTGGAAATGCTGCGGTCGCGCTGGAACATGATGTACGGCGACGGGGAGGACCCGATAGTCGTCAACAGCGGCTATCGAAGCCCGGCGGTGAACAAGGCGGTGGGTGGGGCACCCACGTCGAACCACCTGACGGGCTGTGCGGCGGACATCAGGGTCTCGGGACTGGAGCAGCTGCTGCGCTATGCGGTCATCCTGCTGGACATCAGCGACGAGTCGGGCGAGGACTTTGACGAGTTGCTGCTGGAAAGGAAGGGGGCGGTGATGTGGCTGCACTTCGCCGTGCGCCCCTGCGGCAACCGCAGGAAGGTGAGGATGATATAAAGATTACTGGTGGAGGGTGTTCGCGGTAAAGAAACGCTCGGCCTTGAGGAAATAGAGGGCTACGCCTGTCAGGTTTACCAGCACGACTGTCCAGAAGGTTGTATCGTAGTTCCAATGCTCGGCAATGATGCCGCCCATCATGACTCCCAGCCCCATGCCTACATCCCACGAGATGAGAATGGTAGAGTTGGCCGTGCCGCGCTCGTTGTGGCGGGCCATAGAGATCATCATGTTCTGGAAGGCTGGCCACAGGTGGCCGTTGCCCAGTCCGATGAGTATGGCCGAACCGTAGTAGCCTATGTAGGTGAGCGAATGGTCGATGGTGGGCATGAGGATGAAAAGGGTGTAGCCGACCAGCGAGATGAGCATGCCCTCGGAGGCATTGTGGGTCAACCGGCCTTGGCGGAGCGCCTTGCCGCCTTGCAGCCTGGACAACATCAGTCCGACGGCGCACAGCAGAAACCAGGTGCCTGTACCTCCGGTAATGCCTAACACCTGCTTGCCGTAGATGGCCAGATAGTTGCTGAGCACGCCGAAGCAGAAGCCGAAGAAGACCATATTGACGCCTACCAGCCAGCCGCGCTTCAGGAAGAAACGGTCGAGCGAGATGGCTTTGCGGTCGTTGAGCACCTGGCGGGCTTCGACTTTCAGGGTGGCGTCTACTGCCAGTCCGAATGTGGCGATGGCCAGTGCCAGCCAGAAGAGCAGCTCGAAGCTATGGGTATGGGTGTAGACGAGGATGGCAAACGAGGGC
The DNA here is from genome assembly GCA_002392835.1 of Prevotella sp. UBA3837. Classification (GTDB taxonomy): domain Bacteria; phylum Bacteroidota; class Bacteroidia; order Bacteroidales; family Bacteroidaceae; genus Prevotella. Next base: position 3,128 of record DGHX01000121.1, read on the forward strand.
GAGATGGCCATAGCCAGATTGTTGGACAGTCCGTAGTATCCGATGCCCTCGTTGCGCCTTGACGACGGGAGTACATCGATGGCCATAGTCGAGTTGGCTACGGTGAGTGCACCAAAAGGTCCTCCGTGCAGGGTTCGCACGATGGTGAAGAGCAGGAGTGTGGATGCTGCGAGATAGCCTGCAAAGAAGATGGCGAAGGCTGTATAGGCAATGAGCAATACGGTCTTTCGCGGAAAGGAGTCGACGAAGTATCCGCTGAATGGTCGGAAGAGCAGGGCCGTGATGGTGTATCCCGACAGCACGAGTCCGATGACGTCCTTGGTGGCGCCGAAGGTCTCGTGCAGGTAGAGGGGCAGCAGCGGCGTCAACAAATAAAAGGCGAAGAACAGCGCGAAGTTGGCTGTCATCACCTTGCAGTAGTTGCTGTTCCAGAGGCGGTCCATCGTGGTGGCAGGGCGTTTAGAACTGGCGGAGGGCTGAGAGCAGTTCGGCGTTCTCGGTGCGGGTGCCGATGGTGATGCGCAGGCAGTTGTGGCACAGTTGCACGCGGCTGCGGTTGCGGACGATGATGCCGCGGTCCACCAGATAGTCGTAAACCCGCTGGGCGTCGGTCACGCGGGCCAGGAAGAAGTTGGCGTCGGTGCGGAACACCTGCTCGCACAGGGGCAGTTCCTGGAATGCCTGCATCAGCCGCTGGCGCTCTTCCATCAGAATCTTCACCCACTTGTCCACCTCGTACGGGTCCTTCAGTATCTCCATGGCCTGCTGCTGGGTCAGCAGATTGACGTTGTAGGGATACTTCACCTTATTATATATACTGATAATCTCACGGGAGGCGAAGGCCATGCCCATGCGGATGGCTGCCGAGGCCCACGCCTTCGACATGGTCTGCAGGATGACGAGGTTCTCGTGGCGGACCAGCTCGGTGCGCAGCGACTGCTGCTGGGCGAAGTCGATGTAGGCTTCGTCGACGATGACGATGCCCTGGAAGGCCTCGATGACCTTCACGATTTCGTCGCGGTTGAGCGAGTTGCCCGTGGGATTGTTGGGCGAGCATATCCAGATGAGCTTGGTGCGCTCGTCGCAGGCTGCCAGCAGCCGGTCGGCGTGCATCTCGAAGCCGTCGTCCAGCAGCACGGGGCGGTACTCGACGTCGTTGATGTCGGCACACACCTTATACATGCCGTAGGTGGGCTCGATGGCCACCACGTTGTCGCGGCCCGGATTGCAGAAGACGCGGTAGGCCAGGTCGATGGCCTCGTCGCTGCCGTTGCCCAGGAAAATCATGTCCTCGGGCACGCCCTTCACCTTCTGCAGCTGCTGCTTCAGTTCGCGCTGCAACGGGTCGGGGTAGCGGTTGTAGGGGCCGTTGTACGGATTCTCGTTGGCATCGAGGAAGACGTGCGCCTCCTTGCCTGAATATTCGTCGCGTGCACTGCTGTACGGAGCCAGGCTCCAGATGTTCTTACGGACCAGTTGTTCTAAAGGTTTCATAACTTAATCTCCTTGTTTTTCAATTGCCGCAATGCGGACTGTCATGGCGTTCTTGTGAGCGTCTAACTGTTCGGCCTCGGCCATCAGCTCGACGGCGCGGCCAATGTGGCGGATGCCTTCCTCCGTCAGGTGCTGGAACGTAATCTTGCGGCAGTACGAGTCCAGGTTGACACCGTTGTACGCTGTGGCATAGCCGTGCGTCGGCAGCGTGTGGTTGGTGCCGCTGGCATAATCGCCGGCACTCTCACAGGCATAGGGACCCAGGAAGACGCTGCCCGCGTTGACCACCCGTTCGGCCAGCTGCTCGTAGTCCTTGGTCTGGATGACCAGGTGCTCGGGGGCATACTGATTGGTCAGCGCCATCATCTCGTCGGTCGAGTTCACCAGCACGTAGCAGCTGTTCTCCAGTGCCCGGGCGGCAATCTCCTTGCGCGGCAGCAGGGCTAACTGGCGGTCCAGCTCGGCATGGACCTCGTTCAGCTTCGCCTCGCTGGTGGTGATGAACAGCACCTGCGAGTCGATGCCGTGTTCGGCCTGTGACAGCAGGTCGGCAGCCACAAACTCGGCGCGTGCCGTCTCGTCGGCCAGCACACACACCTCAGACGGTCCGGCCGGCATGTCGATGGCCACTTCGTCCAGCGACACGTGCTGCTTGGCCGCCATGACGTACTGGTTGCCCGGGCCGAATATCTTGAACACCTTGGGCACGCTCTCCGTACCGTAAGCCATGGCACCGATGGCCTGTACGCCACCAATCTTGTAAATCTTGCTCACGCCGGCAATGCGGGCGGCGACGAGGATGGCGGGATTGACCTTGCTCTCCCGGTTCGGCGGCGTGCACAGCACAATCTCCTTGCAGCCGGCAATCTTGGCCGGCGTGGCCAGCATCAGCACGGTAGAGAAGAGTGGGGCAGTGCCGCCGGGAATGTAGAGCCCTACACGCTCGATGGCCACGCTCTTCTGCCAGCAGGTGACGCCCTCCTGGGTCTTCACCTTCTGGCCGACAAAGCGCTGTGAGATGTGGAACACCTTAATATTATGATGGGCCAGGATGATGGCGTCGCGCAGTTCGTTGCTCACCTGCTGTTCTGCCTCGTCCATCTCCTGTTCGGTGACGGCCAGACTCTTCAAGTCGGCCTTGTCGAACTTCAGTTCATACTCACGCACGGCCTCGTCGCCCCGCTGGCGGATGTCGGCCAGCACCGTGCTGACCGTCTCGTTCAGCTTGGTTAGGTCCAGTCGCGGGCGCTCGACAATCTCGGCCCACTGTTCCTTCTTGGGATACTTGTATATCTTCATCTGCCCTTCTTATCGTTTTACTCTTTTACCTTGGTTAAAGTATCATTTTCTCAATCGGAGTCACGAGGATGCCCTGTGCACCCATCTCCTTCAGCTTGCCGATGATTTCCCAGAAGCGCTTCTGGTCCAGCACCGTGTGTACGGAGCACCACTCCTCGTCGGCCAGCGGAATGATGGTGGGACTCTTCAGACCTGGCAGCACGTTGATAATCTCCTTCAGACGGGCTTTCGGGGCGTTCATGCGCACATACTTCTTGTCCTCGGCATCCTTGACGGCCTTGAAGCGGAACAGCATCTCGTCCAGCGTGGCCCGCTTGTCGGCACTCAGCTGCTTGTTGCCGATGAGCAGTGCCTCGCTCTTCATCACCACCTCCACCTCGCGCAGATTGTTCGACACCAGCGTCGAACCACTGCTCACAATATCAAAGATACCGTCGGCCAGTCCGATGCCCGGGCTGATTTCCACCGAGCCGGTGATGACGTGAATCTCGCACTCCACACCCCGCTCGTCCATGTAACGGCGCAGGATGTTGGGGTAGGAGGTGGCAATCTTCTTGCCGTTGAACCAGTTGACGCCACGATACTCAATCTCCTTGGGAATGGCCAGCGACAGGCGGCACTGCGAGAAACCCAGACGCGAAATGATGTCGGCGTCCTCGCCACGCTCTACAAATTCGTTTTCGCCCACCACGCCGATGTCGGCAACGCCTGACGCTACCGACTGCGGAATATCGTCGTCGCGAAGATAAAGCACTTCGAGCGGAAAGTTAGAAGACTGAACCAACAAGGTGCGCTTCGAGGCGCTCACCTTGATGTCTGCCTCGCTGAGCAGGTTCATTGTGTCGTCGAAAAGACGGCCTTTCGATTGTACGGCTATTCTTAACATATATTTAATAATTATCTAATTTAGCTTGCAAAATTACGCATTTTCAATGATATTTGCAAGAAAATGATTACTTTTGCACCCAAATTCAGTAGAAATTGAAGATAAACGGTATATATATCCAGCTTTTTGCCCTGCTTCTGTTGGCTGCCTGCGGACAGAAGAAACAGGAACCCGTGGTCACTCCGTGGGGGCAGATTACCGATACCATCCCCGTCAGCGACGAGTTCGACCTGCAGGA
>DGHX01000015.1:0-1936 GCA_002392835.1 Prevotella sp. UBA3837
ACCCACCTTATTTATTCCGTTTGAAGCAGTTTTTCATGTTGCAAAAGCCACAGGTGTAGTCTTGTCGACGTACATCCGGCCCGACGCCGATGATGCCGCTGACCGATTTGATGGGCACCATGAGGGCGCTGTCGAGTAGTCTGACGCCGCAGGGTTCTGCCGTTGGAAAGAGGCTGAATAGTTTTTTCTGCTCACTGACCGGCCATCCGCAGTAGCCCGGACTGAAGCGGTTCGTGCGGTGCCAGTGCAGTTTGTCGATGCTGTCTTGCAGACATTCCTCCATGCGGTCGGCACATCGCTCGGCAATGACGCTTCCCAGGGCATCTGCGAGAAACGTCCTGAGCAGGTCGTTTTCCTGTTTCAGCCGTTGCTGGTACTGTTCAAATTCGCTACCTGCCGTGCAGATGAAGAAGGCGAACGCCGTAGCGCCGCGCAGTTGACGTGCAATGATAGGGGAGATCGGAAGCAGAATGTCTTCCGTTGCCTCCGACGGTGTCGAAGGCGTAGGGTGAACCCGCAGGGTGGGAGTGGGATGAATGGTTAACGTGCCCTCGCAAACCGTGTAGCAATAGCGCGGACGAATCCATGGCGCGACCTCATCGATGACGGCCTGCAACTCGCTGCGCACACCCTCGTCGGGTGTACTTCCGCCATAGCCCATTTGCTGATAAAGGTCAATTTGGGTAATTGCTAATTCATTGAATGTCAACTCTTTAGTTTGCATAAGCTGTTGTTCTGACTTCTCCTCGACAACATAACACCTTGAGCCATCATCGCTGTTTGTTGGCAGCTTCCACCGCGTTGAAGAAAGCATCTATCTGGCAGAACGGCGTGTGGGGTGGCGTGTCGCATCCGCTTGAAATCACAAAGTTCGGGTATGGTCGCATCTCAGCCATCAGTTGTCCTACTGCTTTGGCCATTTGTTCCGGTGTGCCGTCTTTGAACAACGTCACCGGATCGAGATTGCCCATGGCGAGTGCCTCTTCGGGCACCTCCCTGATGACGTCGGCCATGCGACATTTGTTGCCGAAGTGGAATGCCGCCGCCTGAGTGCTGACCATCGCCCGTGTGCAGTGGCCTGTGTTGCCGCAGTTGTGCAAAACCACGATGAAATCGTCGTTTTGTACCTTTTCCACGATGCTCCTAACGTAGGCCGAAGAGAACGTTTCGCAGTCGTCGTTCGACAGCAGTCCCGCCGCTGGTTCCGCCATTATGACGCCGTTGGCCCCTGTCTCGCGAATCGCCAAGCAGTATTTCGCGATGAACTCCGTGCATTTCTCCAGCAGCATGTGCGCCGCCTTCGGGTTTTCATAGATGAGCACCATGATGTCCGACATGTCGAACAACCTTCCCGCAAGTGAGAACGGCCCGATACATCCGCCGAAAAGAGGGCGGTCGATATCCTGTGCCGCCAGTAGGCACGCCTTCAGATACTGCGGCACGCGAGCCGTAGCGAGTCCCGGCACTTTCAGCGCCTCAATGTCCTCTGCCGACTCCAGCAGTCTGCCGCTGACAGCCGGTACGGCCTCGTCGCTCATCGCGATGGTGGCGCCAAAGGCCTCCGCCTCTACCGTCAGGTCCATGATGGTGGTTGCTGCCGCCGTTTTGTAGCGCTGGCAGATGGTGCGCACCGCCTCGGCATGTACGCGGCCGTTGGTCACCGCCTCTCTCACCGTGCCGCAGTTCAGCTCTATTCCCGGATGCGTCATGATGGGAATAGCAGCCACGCGGCTGTCAGCCCTCAGTGCTGCCATCCACTGTTTCATGTTCTGCTTCATACAGCCCTTTCTCTTCTGTTTCCTTTTTCTTGAAAGACCCATTTGCCGTTTATTTGTACCCATCGAAGAGACGGAGAATCGGGAAGGATTTAATGAAGGAGTTCAGGAGTTACATACAAGGAGTTCAGGAGTTCTCTGCAAGCAGAGCGAACAAGTTC
>DGHX01000015.1:2012-2217 GCA_002392835.1 Prevotella sp. UBA3837
ACTCCCGAACTCCTGAACTCCTGAATGACCATCCTTGGTCAGAAAGAACGCGAAAACGGGACGGCGAAAGTTACAAATCGCGCGTGCGTGCGTCCTTAATAAAAACACATACGCGATGAGAAAAAGAAAGATGATGAGCCTGCTGCTGTCAGCCCTTTGTGGCGCAGTGTGGGCGCAAAGCGACGTTGAGACCCGCGTGCAATAC
>DGHX01000015.1:2404-3192 GCA_002392835.1 Prevotella sp. UBA3837
CAGTATGGCATGCGCTTCTACGGAAAAGCCACTCCCGAGGGCATTGCCGACGAGCAAGGCCTGTATAAATACGAGTTTACCCTGCCGCAATCGTGGCAAGGCCGTCAGATTCTTCTCACCTTCGAGGCCGTCATGACAGACGCCGAGGTGACCATCAACGGCAGAAAGGCCGGCCGCGGTCTGCATCAAGGCGGCTTCACGCGGTTTCAGTTCGACGTCAGCGACCGCATCTTCTTTGGTCCGAAGAAGAAAAACCGCCTCGAGGTGACGGTGAAGAAGGAGAGCGCCAACAGTCAGGTGAACATGGCCGAGCGACGCGCCGACTACTGGAACTTCGGAGGCATCTGGCGCCCCGTCTACATCGTGGCCAAACCTGTGCAGAATATCCAGCGCGTGGCCATCGACGCCCGTGCCGACGGACAGTTCAAGGCCGACGTCTACCTGAACCGCGCCCTCCCGCAAGGCTCTGTCAGCGTCGACATCGTAGATGCCCAGAACAAACGCCTTGCCTCGAAGACCTTCGACCACAAGGGCGGCGACCTGATGCGCGTAGACTTCTCCGCCGGAAAACCCCGTCTGTGGACCGCCGAAACCCCACACCTCTATACCGCCGTGTTCACCCTCAAAGACGCGCAGGGCAAGACCCTTCATGTGGAGCGCCAGCGCTTCGGTTTCCGCACCATCGAATACCGCCACCGCTATGCCGGCGATGCCGACGACGGTCTCTTTGTCAACGGAAAGAAAGTCATCATCAAGGGCGTCAACCGCCACAGTTTCCGACCCGAGAC
>DGHX01000035.1 GCA_002392835.1 Prevotella sp. UBA3837
CCGAACACCTCGCCCTTCGAGACGGAGAACGACACATCGTCGAGCGCACGGACAGACCCTCCCCCCAGCCCCTCCCTATGATGGAGGGGAGTGGTTACTTTTCCTCCGTATGTCTTTGATATATGGCTTACTTCTATCGCGTTCATCGCATTTCACAATCAATCGGTTAAACTATTCGCTCCCCTCTCCACTCGGAGAGGGGTTGGGAGTGAGGCCTACTTCCCCGTACATCCCAATCTTCACGTAGCCATCGTTCTTGATGCGAATCTTCACGGCATACACCAGGTCGGCCCGCTCATCGTCGGTTAGGATGGTCTTGGGCGTGAACTCCGAGCGCGAGGAAATCCATGTGACGGTGCCCTCGTACTCCTTCTTCTGCTGGTCACCATAGTCGGCAAACACCTTCACCCGCTGTCCTAACTTGACGGTTTGCAGTTGAGCCGAGGTGACGTAGGCACGCAGATACATCTCCTGCGTGTCGGCCACCTTGAACAGCGGCTTGCCCACAGACACGAACTCGCCGCGCTCCACGTATTTCTCCAAGACGGTGCCCTTGGTGGGTGCGGTGACGTGGCATTTGCGGAGCATATCGCGCAGCTGGCTCACCTGCACCTCGGCAGCGGCGGTTTGCTTTTCAAGGGTGCGGGTGCTCGTCGAGAGTGAGGATATCTGTGCGTCCAACTGTTTCTGCAGCACCTTCACCTGGCTCATTGCATCGTCGAGCATCTTCGAGGGAGCCGCACCGTCGGCTACCAGCTCACGGTATCGCTGTTCGTCCTGCCTGGCCTTCGACAGCTGTTGGCGGGTGGCGGCTATCTGCCGCTCCATGTCGGGCTTCTGACTCTGATACACCTCCTTGGTGGCTCCCAGCTGCTGTATCTTCAGCCACGTCTGGGTGGTGTCTATCAATCCCACCTCCTGACCTTGGCCGATGCTGTCGCCCTCGTTGACGCTGAACGTCAGCAGGGCTCCGCTCTGCTCTGCGAACACGGTGGTCTCCGTGGCCTCAAACGTGCCAGTGGCATCATACGCTTTCTCGTTTCCTCCGCAGGCGGCCATCATCAGGGCCGTGCCTGCCAGTGCCAATATCTTTCTCATACTCCTTGATTAATTGTTCGTGGTAAATTTGTTGTCGTAGATTTCCTTCAGCATCTCTATCTCGTGCATCGACTGCTGCACACGGGCGGCGTTCTCCTGGTTGATCTCGCGCAGCAGGTCGTTCACGTCGATGATACCGTGGGCGAGTTTCGACTCGGCGGCCTTCCGCACGGCCGACCGCAGCGCAATAATCTCTTCGTCGTCGGCCATCAATTTTCGGTAGCGGGCGATCTCCTCCTGTTGCTGAATCTGCTCTAAGCGGTTGTTGAAGAGAAACACCTCGCGGTTCGACTCCGTCACCTCGCGCTGCAGCTGTAGCTTCGCCTTGTCGTTCTTGCGGGTGTAGAGCGCCCCGATGTTCCAGGTAAGGCGGGCACCTATCACGCCGTTCAGGCTCCAACGGTGGTGCATCATGTCCTCGAACATGTTCAGGCCGGGATAGCCGTAATACCCCTGTGCGAACACGCCGAGCCGAGGCATCAGCGCCGCATTCAGCCCTTGCTCCTGTGCATCAGCCAATCGCTGCTGGGCATCGAAGAGTCGCATCTCAGGCCTCTGTCCCGTATACTGCGACAGTGTCGCAGTCCCCTCCGGCTTCTTCAGGCTCTTCACCTCCATACCGCAGAACGCCGACAGCATCGCCGTCAGCATCCGCTTCTGCGACTCCAGGCTCGTGGCTTGCTGAACGACGTTCAGCCGCTCTGCCCTGACGTTCTGCCAGTCGCTCGCTGCGGCCGTACCGCCTTTTACCATGGCCTGCAGCTTCCGCTCGTTGCCGGCCAGCAACTCCTGCAGGTCACGGTTCAGCTGCATCTGCTCTTCCAGCATGAGCAGCGAGAAATACATCTCGTTCACACGGCGGCGCACGGCGTACAGGCTCACTTCCGTCTGTGCCGACTGCACGTTACCCTGTTCACGGGCTATCGTCTTCTGACTGCTGATGGCACCGCCGTCGTAGACGGTCTGCTGCACGTCGATGCCTACACGGTACTGGTCTTTCTTCAATCCCTCCATGTCGATGCCCATGCCCGTCATCATCGTCTTCATCGCGTCGGGCCATGCCGTCACGTCGCTCTGGTAAGTAGCCTGCGCCTGTGCCGACAACTGCGGTAGCCAGCCTTTCCGGATGTTGGCCATCGTCAGCTCAGTGGTCTTCTCGATGAGACCGTACTGCCGTATCAGCGGATAGTTCTGCTCCGCAGCCCTCCAGCACTCCTCCAGTGTCTGCCCCAGCACCGACATGCTGACGGCGGTGAAGGCGAAAACGAGAATCCTTTTCTTCATATTCATGTCGTTTTTGGTTTCCATGGTGCAAATTTACGGCTTTTCCCAGATATTTCTATTACTGAATTGTATGAAAAGAATATGGATTTGTACGATTTCCGCCTTTCCTGCTTGTTTTTCTCCTACAAATGTATTAATTTTGCAATCGAATCGTACAATTCCGCAATAACATGATCGACGGCAAGAGCATCAATTACTTCTCCATCGACTCCGCCAATCTGCAGGAACTGGCCGGAGCCGAGAGTCACGTCTTCAATAACGACGACCTCAGCATCATCCTGAACGGGCGGCCATCGGACAAGACGTTCTTCCGTGAGGGTGAGGTGTATCAGCTGCCCGAGCCCCGCCTGCTGCTGTTCATGAGCGGTGAGGCTGACGTGCATCTGGATCTGGAGCAGTTCCACTTCGAGCGTGGCACGGTGATACTCACCACGCCCGACGTAATCCTGGAGTTTGAGCGCATCGGTCAGGATGTAGAGGTGTGCGGCATCGCCATGAAGGAGGCCGTGCAGGTGGCTGAAAGTATCGTCACCAATGTCTCTGCAAAGGATTCTGAGCTGCTGCTGCGCATGATGTATCTGCTCTGGGACGTTGCCACCCTGTCACCCTACCGCCGCGAAGCCGTGCTGCAGATGGTCAGGGCAATGGTGGCTGATGTACAGTACATTAAGCAGGCCTCCGACAATTCGGTAAACAGGACGGCCATCTCCCGCCACCAGGAACTGTTCCAGCAGTTCAAGACGCTGGT
>DGHX01000118.1 GCA_002392835.1 Prevotella sp. UBA3837
ATACTTTTCTGTTTGTATCCAAGCATGATTATTTAGCATTTTTCAGGTTCCACTTCGAATTATCGCTCTGAAAATCATACGCTGCAAGTGTCGGTGTAGAGTCTGCAGCCGAGTAAAGCACGTAGTGCGTGTTAAGATTCTGCTGGCCCGGAATGCGCTTGGGCATGATGCGGAAGGTGCCATCCGTCAGCTGCTCAATGCGCCACAGCTGTTCGTCAGACCCACTAAACAGTGGAACAGTCACCAATTCCATATCTGCCGTAGCAGCCAGTGCACGGTCCGTGCCGGCAATGACAATCTTGCAGTAAGGACCGCCCAAATAGCCTCCCGCCTCAGCGACAGGCGCCACGGTCCAATGCTGGTGAGGACGGAACATATAGTCGGCACAGCGCACGGGGATATCGCCCTGAGGCCAAGAGCCTGCAACATCGGCCAGCGTCTGATTGGGGATAGCCTTCACAGGTTTCGTCAAATCCATCTGCCAGAAGCGCTCACGCTCTTGGGGGATGCGTACGAAGTCGACAGCCAGTTCCAACGAATAGCCACGACGCTCCGACGCTATCTCGAAGGTGCCACCCAGGAAAGGATCACCAGCCACGGGCCATCCGTTCCGCCACAATAGGGGACGTATCCCCAGCACGGAGCGACCACTGCGCTCAAAGTCTGCCTCATAGTGGCACGACATCACTTCCACGCCCTCGTCAATGACGGTCCGTCCGAAGTGGCCCGGTCCACAGACACGATGGCCTGCTGCAATCACCATGCGCCCTCCACCTTTCAGCATGTCACGTCCCACATTGTCCAGATAGGGTCCCTCCACGTTGCGCGAACGGCCCACAACGATGTTGTAGGTAGAGTTCACGCCGTCGCAGCAGGTGCCGTGGGTGCCCAGCAGATAGTACCAGCCGTCACGATAGATGAGGTCGGTAGCCTCGCAGTCTATGGCAATGTCTTTCTCCACATTGCCCTTGACACGCTCGCCCGTCCTCGGGTCGAGTTCTATGAGGCGGATGCTGCCAAAGTAAGTGCCATAGGTAGCCCACAGGCGACCTGTCGTGGGGTCGAGCAGCAGGCTGGGGTCAATGGCGTCGCAGTCTTCCATACCGTCACTGGAAGCGACCTCTATTGGTTCACTATAATGAAAGTCGGGCGACTTGGGGTCGAGGGTTTTGTTCCACATGGTCAGGATACGGCCGTTGTGGCCTCCAAAGAGTCCTCCTCCCGTAGCCCCATATATAATAAGGTAGCGGTCGCCTATCTTCAGCACATCGGGAGCCGCACCGCCGCCTGGGCGCTCGGCACCGCTGTGCCACGACCAGCCGTCGTCGCTGACGAGCCCTCCCCCACCCGTGCCGAAGGTGTAGTATTTGCCCTCGCATTCGGCGATGGTCGAAGGGTCGTGGATATAGGGCTGGCCCACTTGGGCACTGGCTTGAAGGACATTCTCTGACCCATGGTCAAAGTGTGGCATTGCAATCTCTGACCCATGGTCAGAGTGTGGCATTGCATTCTCTGACCCATGGGCAGAGTGTGGCGTTGCAATCAGACTGAGGGGTATCAGGGATAATAGAACCAGTTTTTTCATCTTATCGTAACATTACAAAGTGGGTAATCGGATTTCCTTTCTCATCAATGAAGCGGACGCAGAAGTCGCTCAGCCCTGGGCCATTGACCAAACAGAAGCGTATCACGTTGAGGCCAGCCTTGAGCGTCAGACGCTGTGACACACCATCGTCCTGCACCATACGGCGGTCTCCGTCTAGCGTCAACACGGGCTGGTTGTCGAGCCACCAGCAGGAGGCGCCATTGCTGCCTGCCGCCAGTCGCACGTTCTGCAACTCCACCGGACAGAGTATCGTGGCCGTACCCCAGAACAGGGCGTTGTAGGGCTCGTTCTCTGTCAGCTCTGCAAAGCGGAATGCACGGACGTTATAGGTCTGGCTGTCTATCGTATGCCACTTGCCTCTCTTCGGGTTTACCTTAGGCCACTCCTTGGCCACCATGTCTTTCAGGTAGTTCTCAGTCAGGATAATGTTCGAGCGTACCTCGTGGCGGACGGGTTCTAAGAGTGTCCAGCGGCGGATGAAGCCATCACTGTCAGGCGGCAGAGGCGTAGCGCCAACTGGAACAGAGGCAAAGTAGTCGGGACGGTTGCGCAGCTGCACCCAGTCTACATCCACCGCCTCGCCCTCGCAAGTCACGGTGATGTCGGCAACACCCTTTGGCATCCAGGTCAGCGGAGCCGTCAGCGTCAGCCACTGCCCACTCTGGTCTCTACGGAATCCGCCACGCTCTGTGATGACCGTCACGGGAATGCGGGCTATCTGCTTCTTACCAGACAATAAAGTCAGGCTGGTGTTGGCCTTTGCCCTCACCTGCACCACGGCATAGGCACCTTCACGCAGCGGAGCATAGTCCACCTCGCCATAGCGCACCCAGCTGCCCTTTTGCGGCAGGGTCGCATACCAGCCGCGGAAATAGTTCAATGTGTCTATGTAGTCAATGGTGGTGCCGCTACCGGCAGCACTATAGCGGTCTACCTCCATCCGGTCGGTGGCTTTCGTGATGCCAACACCCCGCAGGGTAGGCTTCACTTCCTCGATGGTGCCGTCTTTACGGAACGTGACACGCTCTATGCAGACCGAACGGCGTTTGTCCATCCGTGGCGAATAGTCATTATGATGATAGAACAGATACCACTGACCGCGGAACTCCACAAAACTGTGATGGTTGGTCCAGCAGCCGTCAGCGTGCTCCTGCATGAAGACACCCTTGAAGTCCCAAGGCCCCAGCGGTAAGCGCGACATGGCATAGGCCAGCGTCTCGGTGCCCTTGTCCTTACGTACCCAAGGGAACGTCAGGTAGTACCAGTCGCCACGACGGAAGACAAAGGGGCCTTCCTTGAAGCCCTCGGGCAGTCCCTTCATCTGCTGACCGCCGACCTGCACCACGCCTCCCTGCGGGAAGGTGACCGTCTCCAGTTCGCCGTCCAGTTCCTTCATGCTGTCTTTCAGCTTAGCTCCGCGGATACCCATGCCACTCCAATAGATATAGGAGGTGCCGTCGTTGTCAACAAGCACACAGGGGTCGATACCCATGACCCCGCGGATGGGTTCTGCCTCAGGACGGAAAGGCCCCTCCGGTCTGTCGGCAACAGCCACCCCCACCGCGAAACCTCG
>DGHX01000102.1:0-8540 GCA_002392835.1 Prevotella sp. UBA3837
CACCCTTGGCCGACCTTGCCGGCACTTGGCAGGAGGCCAGTGCCCCTTCAGTGCGCGAATTCTCGGCCACGGCCTATTACTTCGGCCGTGCCCTGCGCCGCTCATTGGGCGTTCCCGTGGGACTCATCTGTACGGCATTCGGCGGCTCTGCCTGCGAGGCCTGGATGAAAGCCGACTGGCTTCGCGCCTTCCCGAGGGTGACGCTGCCCTGGACCGAAGACGATGTGAAGAAGCTCAACCAGCGCTGTCCCACCGCCCTCTTCAACGGACAGCTCTCGCCCATCATCGGCTTTGGCATGCGTGGAGTCATCTGGTACCAGGGCGAAGACAACGTGCCGCGCTACGACTACTACGCTCCGCTCTTCGCCCGCATGATAGAAGGCTGGCGCGAGGAGTGGAAACAGGGCGCCTTCCCCTTCTACTATTGCCAGATAGCCCCCTACGATTACACGCTCATCGACTGGGACGTGAACAGCGCCCTGCTGCGCGAACAGCAGGCAAGGGTGGAGCAGACCGTGGACAACTGCCGCATGGCCGTCCTCATGGACTCCGGACTTGAGTACGGCATTCATCCGCGCAAGAAACGGCAGGCCGGCGAACGTCTCGCCCTTTTGGCACTCAGCAACACCTACGGCGTGAAGGGCTTGCCCGACTTCGCCGCCTACAACGGTCAGGTGGAGTTCCACGGTGACACCGCCGTGGTGGCCTTCGACCGAAGCAAGGAGTGGGTTTACTTCGAGAACGGACCCCACAGTCAGAACTTCGAGGTGGCCGGCGAGGACCGCGTGTTCCATCCTGCCGAGACCTGGATTGAGCGCAACCGCGTCTACGTCAGGTCGAAGGAGGTGGAGAAACCCGTCGCCGTGCGCTACGCTTTTCGCAACTGGGCCGTGGGCGACTTGATGTGCGACGGACTGCCCGTCAGCAGTTTCCGCACTGACGACTGGTAAGTCCGCAAGAAATAATCGAGATTTTTCTCCGGCAAATTGACGATTGGGTCTGACGATATCATCAAACAACGAGCAATGAAACAACGTTTTATCCTTCTGCTTTTCACTTTTCTCGCCATTTCATCGGCATTTTCTGCTGTCCGGCGCGGCCGTTCGTCGGCCGACTATGTGCCGGAACCACTCGTGTGGAACAGTCAGAGCGACAACAGCAGTGCGTCAATGCCGTGTGGCGGCTGCGACGTCGGCATGAACGTATGGGTGGAGAATGGCGATGTGCTCTTCTACGTTTCGCAGAGCGGATGGTTCGATGAGAACAACACGCTGCTGAAGGCCGGCCGCTGGCGCCTGCATTTCGACAAGTCGCCGTTCAACGGTTCTGACTTCCGGCAGACGCTCTCGCTCGACGAAGGCTGCATCACCGTAGAAGGCGGCGGTGTCAGCGTTCGCCTATGGGTGGATGTCGAGCAGCCCGTCGTGTTTGTAGCGTTGTCAACGCGACAATCGGGACAGGTTATGCTCAGTTACGAGAACTGGCGTTATCGCGACCGACCGCTAACGAAGGCCGAATGTCAGCAGAGCAGCTACAAATGGGTGTTACCCGAAGGTACGGTGACGCGTGCCGACAGCATCGTGGCCCATGAAAACGAGCTTAGCTTCTTCCATCACAACCGTCAACAGACAGTTTTCGACTTCACACTCCAACGCGAAAACCTTCAAACCGTTGCCTCACATATTGACAACCCGCTTGCCGGACTTCTCATGGGAGGCAAGATGTACGCTCCCGGCTTCCGTTTCACAGGAACAACCGACGGAACCTATGCAGGAACAGACTATCGCGCCTGGAATTATGTAGCTGAGAACAGCAGAAACTGCGGCTTGATGATAGACTTGCGTTACCTGCGCCACGAGCAATACCAGTTAACAGCTGTTGACGGTTGCGGTACAATCGGGCCGTTTGTGTTCCAAGATGTCAACATGGCTAAGTCAGCACGACTTTGCCGACAGTGGTGGCACAGCTACTGGCAGCGCAGTTGGATTCAGACCGACAGCAACGACCCTGCACTTCTTTCCGTCTTGCGCAACTACGAGCTGATGCGGTTCATGATGGGTTGTAACGCCCGTGGACGCTGGCCTATGAAGTTCAATGGCGGACTATTCACCTTCGACCCCGTTTTCGCCGATGAAACCGCCGCTTTTACGCCCGACTATCGCAAGTGGGGCGGCGGCACCATGACGGCACAGAACCAGCGGCTCCTCTACTGGCCGTTGCTGAAAAGCGGTGACACCGACCTCATGGCGGCGCAGCTCGACACCTATCTGAGAATGCTGCCCACGGCAGAACTGTGGACGCAGCACCACTGGGGCCATCGCGGCGCTTGCTTTTCCGAGCAGATAGAAAACTCAGGTCTGCCCAACCCAGCTGAGTATGGTAAGCACAAAGACGGCGACGACTGGGGCGTGGAGCGCAACGCCTGGCTCGAATACGAATGGGACACGGCGCTTGAGTTCTGCATGATGGCCCTGCTGGCTCATGAGTACGGCGGCCTCGACATCCGCAAATATGAGCCGATGATTGAAAGCTGCCTCCGTTTCTTCGACGAACACTACCAGCTGTTGGCACGCCAGCGCGGTGCCAAGGCGCTCGATGCCGACGGCCACCTCATCATCTACCCCGGCTCAGGCTGCGAAACCTACAAGCAAGCCTATAACCCTTCGAGCACCATCGCCGCCCTCCGCACCGTTGCCACCGCCTACCGCAGCTATCTCTCCCGTGGCTTGTCGTACGCTGAGGCACCGCCTCAGCCCACTGCCGCCACCTACCCCGACAGCCTGTTGCAGCGCCTGCCCCCCATCCCGTTGCGCGTCGTGCAGGGCGACACCTGCATTGCCCCCGCCGTGGTGTGGAGCCGCATCCAGAACGTAGAGACGCCCCAGCTCTATCCCGTTTTCCCCTGGCGCGTCTACGGCTGCGGTCGTCCCGACCTCCACATAGCGCGCAACACCTACCTGAAAGACCCTCACGCCCTGGAAATGCGCAGCACCAAGGGCTGGAAACAAGACAATATCTGGGCCGCCTGCCTCGGACTCACCGACGAGGCCCGGCGGCTGAACGCCAAGAAGCTGTCCCCGGGACCCTACCGTTTCACCGCCTTTTGGGACCCAGGTTTCGATTGGGCGCCCGACTTAAACCGCGGTGGCGCGGCCATGATTGGCCTGCAGGAGATGCTCTTGCAGGAGACACCCGACGGCGAGCTGCTGCTCTTCCCCGCCTGGCCTCGTGAGTGGAACGTCCGGTTCCGCCTGCATGCCACCGGCGGACGGACAGTGGAGGCCGCCATCGTTGACGGAATAATAACAGAAAAGAAAACACTGCCATGAGAAACTTGTCACTTATCACTTATCACTTATCACTTCTCCTGATGCTCGCTTTCTGCCACACAGTGAGCGCACGGCTGACCGTTACGAACCAGACATGCAACTACCAGCGCGGCATGGCCGTGGTGAATGACGAGGCCAGAGTGGGGTGGCAGCTGGCCGCCGATGCCAACGACGAGCGGCAGACAGCCTATCAGATTGTGGTGCGCGAACGGATTACTGGGCGCAAGGTCTACGACTCCAGGCGCGTCGTCAGTCAGCAGAGCCAGCACATTCTGCTGCCAAGGCTCGCCTACGTCAGTCAGGGCTACGAATGGAAAGTGAGGGTGTGGGATGCCCAGGGTAAGGCTTCGGAATGGAGTAGCGGACAGACGCTGCGACTGGCGGTGCCATGGGGACGCGACGCCAAGGCCAAGTGGATTGGTGCCATCACGAGAGAAGAAGCTCGCATTCCGCAGGGCCGGTGGAGCAACGAAGTGTTTAAGAAAGACTCATTCCAACAGAAATGGGCCGGTGTGGACACCTTGTCGGCAAAGAGCATCTGTCTGCGCGGGCGCTTCTCGGTGCGTGGATTCGTGCCCATCGGCGGCAGTCGTGCCAAGATAGATGCCCAGCTGGCCATCTGCGGACTGGGCCACTATGTGGTCTACCTTAACGGCGAACGCATCGGAACCGACGATTTCGCCCCGCTCTGGAGTGAATACAGCAAGACCACCTATTATAATATATACGACGTGACGGAGCAGATACGCGGCGGCATCAATGAAATCGTGGTCGTCCTTGGCAACGGTTTCTACAACGTGCAGCGCGGCGATCGCTACAGCAAACTGCAGGCATCGTTTGGGCCGCCTTGTCTCTTGGCGCAAGTCGATGTGGTGGCGCGGAAAGGTGTGCGCACCACCTTTGTCACCGACGAGTCGTGGGAAGTGATGCCCAGTCCGGTGACGTTCAACAGCATCTACGGCGGCGAGAGCTACGACGCACGGCTCATGCCCCGTCTGCTTTTCAAGGATCCGTCGACGCAGGGCAGCGGTTTTCCCCTGGCTAAAGTGATGGAAGGCCCCAGCGGAGAACTGCGTGTGCAGGAGGCGCCACCGGTGCGCATCATGGAGCGTTACGACGTGGCCAGGCGGCTGCCTTTCAGCACCGACTCGCTCGAGGCGGCATCGAAGAAGACACGGCGCGCCGTGGATGCCTCGGTCATGCTGTTTGACATGGGGCAGAACCTGGCAGGATTCCCCGAGCTGACTGTCAGGGGCAAGGCCGGACAAAAGGTGACCATGCTCGTGAGTGAGGCGCTGACGCCGCAGGGCGTCTGCGACCAGTCGCAGACAGGACGCCAGCACTACTATGAGTACACCCTGAGAGGCAACCCGTTAGGCGAGAAGTGGCATCCCTCGTTCTCCTACTATGGCTTCCGCTACATACAGGTGGAGGGTGCCGTGATGGAGGGCGATGCCAACCCAGAAGGGCTTCCTGTGATACGGCGACTGCAGAGCTGCTTCGTCTATAACAGTGCGCCCGAGGTGTCGTCGTTCGAGTGCAGCAACGACCTTTTCACCCGTACCCACCGCCTGATAGAGCGTGCCGAGCGCAGCAACATGCAGGCCGTGCTCACCGATTGTCCCCACCGCGAGAAGCTGGGTTGGCTCGAACAGGACCATCTCTGTGGGCCTTCGCTGCTCTATAACTACGCCATGGGTGCCTATATCCCGAAGATTATCCGCGACATCACGGACACGCAGAAGGCCAACGGCATGGTGCCGACGACGGCGCCGCAGTATGTGTCCTTCGGCAATCTGTTCGACGACTCGCCCGAATGGGGCTCCACGCTCATCATTCTGCCCTTTATGTACTATGAGCACTATGGCGATTCCACGCTCATCACCCGTAACTACGGGGCCATGCGGCGCTATGTGGACTACCTGACATCGCGGTCCGACGACGGCATTGTCAGCCACGGTCTCGGCGACTGGTACGACTATGGCCCGTGGCGTGCGGGATTCTCGCGCAACACGCCTGTCCCGCTCGTCGCCACCGCCCACTACATCTACGACCTCCAGCTGCTCACCCGTGCCGCCCGAATGACAGGAAACAGTGCCGACGAGCGCCACTATCAGTCGTTGCTCACCACCGTCACCGACGCCTTCAACCGCCACTTCTTCCACCCCGATTCCTGTTATTACGGCACCAATAGTCAGGCTTCCAACGCCCTGCCTCTCTACCTTGGCATCGTTCCGTCTCCGCAACCTTCTCCCTCCCTGCACCCCCTCCCTAAACAGGGAGGGTCGGGGAGGGTCTTGGAGGGGCAGGGGTGGGTTCCCGGTGTTCTCCAGAACCTCATCGCCGACATCCGTGCCCACGGCACCCGCCTCACCACCGGCGACGTGGGCAACCGATATCTTTTCCAGGCCTTGGCGCAAAACGGACAGAGCGAACTCCTCTATACGATGCTCAACCACTACGAGACGCCCGGCTACGGCTATCAGCTCAGTCAGGGTGCTACGACGCTCACCGAACAGTGGGATCCACGTCAGGGCTCGTCGCAGAACCACTTCATGATGGGTCAGATAGACGAATGGCTCTTCCGCACTGTCGCCGGCATCGGCCAGCAGCAGGGAACAGTGGGCATGCAACAACTGGAGATAGCCCCCCAGCTTGTGGGCGACCTCACATGGGTGAAAGCAAAGACCGAGACCCTCTACGGCACCGTTGCCGTCTATGCCACACGCAACAGCATCGCCGTAGACATACCCATCGGCTGCACCGCCCGCATCTTTGCCAACGGTGAATGGCACGAGGTCGGCAGCGGACATTGGGAGTATTGACCCACCCCCAGCCCCTCCCCAAGGGAGGGGAGAGGCATCTTCCTTAGAGGTGAGAGGTAAGAGGATACTTTTTGGCAATGAAAAGATGGCGTGCACACTATTCTCTCACCACTCACCACTCACCTCTCACCTCTTACTTCCCCCCTCCCTTGGGGAGGGGCAGGGGGTGGGTTACCCCCATGCCACAATGGCGACGATGACAAGCAGGTGAAGCAACTGGTCGAAACCGTAGACCATCCAGTAAGGTTTCTGTTGCTGGTCGGCAAGAACTGTGAAGCGTGCCGTCAGTCTGCCTTTCAGTGTGTCGATGGCAAAGTGGGTAATCAGTTCGAACCCCATCAGCATCATAGCCCGCATGATGTCCGTCCCTGCAATCAACAGACAGATGCCCATCAGCAGCGCATGTATAGCTGCATGCCAGGCAATGGGCCACAGACGCCGACCGTCGGCCTTGGCACGAATCATCGTGGGCGACGTCAGGCAGAAGTCAGCCAGATAGTGGCAGAAAAGAAGGGCAATAAGTAGTGTCATATATTCCTGCGTCTTTGCCATACAGCCATCGCCATACGGCTCTGCAAAGATACTCATTTCGCCAGAGAAAACCAAGACATTAACGTCTTTTTTAGGTGTACATTCGCTCCACTTCAGATAAGTAGATGAGCAAATATAGTTTATTCAAGTTTCGTATGTCTCAGGAGTTTAGGAGTTTGGGAGTGTCCGCGGCTTTTAGCCGCTGGAGTTTGGACGATAGTTTTAGTGCGGTCACCGCAAATACACTATTGTCCAAACTCCCAAACTCCCAAACTCCTAAACTCCCAGGGACAGGCAGAACTTGCGAAAGTTGAATTTATATATTGAACACAGAGACACAGAGGTCTTGTGCAAAAACAAAAAAACTCTGTGCCTCTGAGTCTCTGTGTTCAATTCAATCATACAAGATTTTTTGAATTTGTTACTTACTTGAATAATGTATTTTCTATCTTTAAACTGCTTCCTCCCTCCCCCATCCACCCAGATGACTCTGTTAAAAGAATAGAAAATCAAACACTTTCTTTGCTGTCCGAATGTTTTTCCGTAACTTTGCATAAAACGACATATATACAATATGAAAAAGGACCGAATCACTTATCATGTAGGGCCACCGCCTCGTTTCGGCATCCCCTCATCTATGTGGAACCCAGTTGTCAGCATGGTGAAGGGAGCTGCCATCATTTTGATGGTAGCAGGTCATTCCTTGCCTGTCTGCAACTGGTTTCGCTACTACATCTATATGTTCCACATGCCGCTGTTTTTCTTTGTGAGCGGCTATTGTTTCAAGTCGAAGTACCTTGTAGACTGGCGCGGCTTCGGGTTCCGCCGTCTGCGTGGTTTGTGGTGGCCGTTTGTGAAGTATGGCGTGCCTGCCGTGCTGCTCCACAATGTGTTCTGCTGTGCAAACCTCTACGGTTCTGCCTGTGGCGTGGAGCCATACGGTGCGTCCCAGATGCTGAAGGCCGTGGCGCTGCAGTTTGCCATGAGCGGTGCCGAGCCGCTGCTTGGCGCCTATTGGTTCCTGAACACGCTGATGGGGGCCTCGGTGTTGTTCTATGCCGGTCTCAGGTGGCTGGGACGTCGCTGGGGCTTTGTGGCGCTGATGGCTGGCAGTGCCGTTTGCCTGCTGCTGATGCCCCATGCAGGAGTGCTGCGCATCGTGTTCCGCATGTTCTTTGCGGCGAGCTACATGATGGTGGGCCATTGGGCCAGTGTCCATTTGGCGGGCAAGCCCTTGCGTGGCCCGTTGTGGCTGGCCGCCGTGCTGGCGTTGGTGGTAGGCGTTGCCACCCTTTTCCTTCCCCATGAGATGACCGATGCCACGCTTCCCACGCTGCTTCCGTGCATGGTGGTGGCCGTGGCGGGTGTGTCTGCCCTGTGGCTGTTGTGCGAGAGGTGGCATGGGTGTTGGCCGCAGTCCAGTCCCGTCAGGTGGCTTTCCTACGCTGGCGACCACACGCTTGCCATCCTCACCTGGCACTTCCTTTGTTTCAAGCTTGTCACGCTGGTCATCGTCGTGACGAACCATCTGCCCATGTCGCAGCTGGCCCATATCCCCATCATCGAGGAGTATGCGGCGCAGGGCTGGTGGCTGGCTTATCTGTTAGCAGGCGTCCTTCTGCCCCTGACGTTCAGCAGGTGCACGTTCGGGAAAAGGCTTTCGCGGTGACATGGGAAAGGCCCTTGCACCCCCCTTGGGAGAACTGAGGAGGATGGGCGGAGACTCCCCTTATATCCGCGCGCCTCGGTGCCTGTACACTCCTTTCCCCCCGAAAGGGGCGTGGCAAGGGAAAAGAGG
The DNA here is from genome assembly GCA_002392835.1 of Prevotella sp. UBA3837. GTDB lineage: Bacteria > Bacteroidota > Bacteroidia > Bacteroidales > Bacteroidaceae > Prevotella. The sequence goes on from DGHX01000102.1 coordinate 8,484, forward strand.
CGAAGCGGCGACAAGTGACAAGTGATAAGGGGAAGAGTCGATGTTTATAGTGGCTTG
>DGHX01000102.1:8695-8943 GCA_002392835.1 Prevotella sp. UBA3837
GAGACCATTCCAATGGAATCGTTCAACGATTTCAATGGATTTGCTGAACGATTCCATTGGCTTTGCTGAACGATTCCATTGACTTTGTTTCGGCAAACTGCCGCTTTTGCTGCTTTCATCCGCCATCTTAACTGACATATTCTGGCGGTTTAGGAAGAAAATGCGGCCGTCCTCACCCGTTGTGACTATTGCCATGACGGAACCAGGGCAGCACATTGGCTCCCCTCCATTGGAGAATGGCAACGGGA
>DGHX01000165.1:0-3437 GCA_002392835.1 Prevotella sp. UBA3837
GAGGAAAGTGGAAAGAGGAAAGTGGAAAGTGGAAAGAGGAAAGAAGAAAGTGGAAAGAGGAAAGAGGGGTGGCGCGATACGATGGTGCGGCTGGAAGGTGCCGGCGTGAACGGGCTGCAGCAGGCCTTCCTCGTTGACTGGTATTTCGTTGACCGCACGCTGCTCAGCCACCGTAAGTACTACACCAAGCCACAGCAGGAGGGGCACCTCATGCAGACCGTCACCAGCGGACCGGCGTCGGCCTATCCTGAGATCATGCAAGGCTACCTGCATGCCATCATGGCTGCACGCAAATATATATATATTGAGACACCCTACTTCCTGCCCACCGAGTCGGTGTTCCTGGCACTGAAGACTGCCGCGGCAGCGGGCGTCGACGTCAGGGTGCTGGTGCCGCGCGACAGCGATGCCTACTTCGTGGAGTGGGCCAGCCGGAGCTACCTGCGCGAGGCCGTAGAGGCCGGCATCACCGTCAGCCTTTATGAGGGACCCTTCCTGCACTCGAAGCTCATGGTCAGCGACGATGCCCTCTGCACCTGCGGCTCGACAAACCTCGACTTCCGTTCCTTTGAGAATAACTTCGAGGCTAACGCCTTCTTCTACGAAGGCCAGCTGGCACAGCGCATGCGGCAGGTGTACCTCGACGACGAGCAGCAGTCAGTGCCGCTCAGCAGCCTGACCAGCCGCATGAACCCCAACCTGGCGCAGCGCCTCTGGGACTCGCTGACGCGACTCTTTGCACCGCTGCTGTGATTACTAATTACTAATTATGCATTAAGAATTAAGCATTATAGATATGGTTTACAAGTACGATTTCCTGATTATAGGAGCGGGCGTGGCCGGCATGAGCTACGCTCTGAAAGTGGCCCGCGAGAAGAAGGGCTCGGTATGTCTGATCTGCAAGACCAGCCTCGACGAGGCCAACACCTCGTTTGCACAGGGCGGCGTGGCCTCGGTGACGAACCTGGAGGTGGACAACTTCGACAAGCACATCGAGGACACGATGATTGCCGGCGACTACATCAGCGACCGCAAGGCCGTGGAGCAGGTGGTGCGCTGCGCACCGGAGCAGATACGCGAGCTGGTGCAGTGGGGAGTGAACTTCGACCGCAAGGAGGATGGCACCTTCGACCTGCACCGCGAGGGCGGCCATTCGGAGTTCCGCATCCTACACCATGCCGACGACACGGGCGCCGAGATTCAGCGCGGGCTGATGGAGGCCGTCAGGGCCTGTCCCGACATCACCGTGAAGGAGAACCACTTCGCAGTGGAAATCATCACCCAGCACCACCTGGGTGTGCGCGTCACCCGCCGCTCGCCCCACATACAGTGCTACGGCGCCTACGTGCTCAACCCCGACACGGAGAAGGTGGACACCTACCTGTCGAAGATTACGGTGATGTGCACCGGCGGCTGCGGAGCCGTCTACCTCACCACCTCGAACCCCGTCATTGCCACCGGCGACGGCATCGCCATGGTCTATCGCGCCAAGGGTACGGTGCAGGACATGGAGTTCGTGCAGTTCCACCCCACCGTGCTGCACAACCCGAAGGAGACGCACCCCGCCTACCTCATCACCGAGGCCATGCGCGGCTACGGCGGCATACTGAAGCTGCCCAACGGCGAGACCTTCATGGAGAAATATGACGAGCGTCTCTCCTTGGCCCCGCGCGACATCGTGGCCCGGGCCATCGATAAGGAGATGAAGATCCACGGCCTCGACCATGTCTGCCTCGACGTCACCCACAAAGACCCGGAGGAGACGCGCCATCACTTCCCCAACATCTACCAGAAGTGCCTCAGCATGGGCGTTGACATCACCACCGACTACATCCCCGTGCGCCCCGCTGCCCACTACATGTGCGGCGGCATCAAGGTCGACCTGAACGGCCAGTCGAGCATAGAGCGCCTCTACGCCCTGGGCGAGTGCTCGTGCACCGGTCTGCACGGCGGCAACCGCCTGGCCAGCAACTCGCTCATAGAGGCCGTCGTCTATGCCGACGCCGCTGCCAAGGACTCGCTGAGGCACGTCGACCTGTACGACTTCAATGAGCAAGTGCCGGAGTGGAACGACGAGGGCACGATGACCAACGAGGAGAAGGTGCTCATCACGCAGAGCGTGAAGGAGGTGAACCAGATCATGTCGAACTATGTGGGCATCGTGCGCAGCGACCTGCGCCTGCACCGCGCCTGGGACCGCCTGGACATGCTCTATGAGGAGACGGAGCGCCTCTTCAAGCGTGTGAAGGCCTCGAAGGACATCTGCGAGCTGCGCAACATGATCAACGTGGGCTACCTCATCACCCGCTTTGCCCTGGAGCGCAAGGAGAGCCGCGGACTGCACTACACCATCGACTACCCCGTGCACGCCTACGACAAGAAGGACTAAACCCCTGTGCGAGGGATAAAGAAAATGGAGGGAAACAGCGTCTCTGGGCTGTTTCCCTCCATTACCTTTCAGTCACGTCGTGCTTACTGCTTCAGCGTGATGGTATGACGGGTCTTGCTGCTCTGGCCCATCATCTCTTGCGAGGTCTCGGTGGTGATGCTCTTCACCCATCCGTTGTCCTGCAGCTGGTAGGTGCTCTTCTCCTTCATGTCGAAGGTCATCTGGCCCATGAGCATGTCGATGTTTTGCTTGATCATCTCGGCCTGCTCGGGGGCTTCCTTCGTCACCTGCTCTATGATGGCCTGCTTCAGCTCGTCCTTTGTCATGTCGAGCGAGGCGTTGACGACGATGCTCTTTCCGCTGACGAAGAACATGCGCTTCATCTTCATGCCCTCCTTCTCGTATTTCTCCGTGGCGCCGTTCTGCAGCGTCTTGCCGTTCAGCGAGAGCACGTCGTTGCCGTTCTGGTAGTTGGCGAGTATCTCCTCTTCGGTGAGCTTGCTGCCTATCTGCTCCGTCAGTGCCTCGCGAGGCATCATCTGTGCCAGGTTCGGGGTCTCGGCGTAGAGCTTGTCGAGCATGGCGTTCACCGTCTTCATGCTCTTGTCCTTCAGATCGGCAAAGTTGAGCAGCTTCACCACACGGCCGTCGGCATCAGTGGCCATGCGCACGGGTAAGCCCTCCATCATCTTCTGGGCGATGCTCAGGATGCCCACCATGGGGTTGCTCTTGTCACCGTCGATGGTAATGTTGCTGTTGGTGGCCTCTATCACGGCGCCGGTGGGGGTGACGTCGGTCACCACATACTGCGACTCGGAATTGCCCTTGATGGCAGCGCCGCCGGCGTCGGCAGTAAAGGTCTCCACGTAGGTCATCTTCATGCCCTTCTCCAGCTTCGGGGCAATCTTCGTCTGGGCCTGGGCCACAAGGGCGGCCAGCAGCACCAGGGCTGATAATAATGTCTTCTTCATTTTTTTTCTTTTGTTTTTTTTGTTATTTCGTTATATTCAAGTTTCGCATTCTCTCAACATTGGGGAGTTAAAGGAGT